>NZ_JBEZXY010000012.1:0-225422 GCF_040638245.1 Streptomyces sp. NPDC026659
CGACTCTATCAGATCGTTTTCCGATCCGATTTCCTCGGTGCTTTCCAGGTTCTCGCTTTCGCGTTTCCCTTTCCGGCGGTTCCGACTCTATCAGACGCTCTTCGGTGCCTGATTCCCGGCCGGCGGGATTGCCTTGGGCTTTTCGGCTTTCGCCGTTCGGCCTTTCGACATTCACTACGTTAGCCGATTCCCTCTCGGACTCATAATCGAGTCCCAGCGGATTCAATTCGGACATGCGGGCACGTCGAATCGACCCCCGCCAGGGGGAAGTCGTAGGTAGTGGGGTGGCCGCTTCCGTCTACTGGCGATTGCCGTACCCGGGTCAAGCGGCTCGGAGTACATTACGCATCTTCCAAGAGCGAGTCAACGTGACCTGCGTCTCGGTGCATGGGGGCGGTAGGGGCTCACCGTCGGGTCGCCGTCCACCCAGTAGCGCCAGGGGTGCACATCTCCGTCACCGCCGTCGCCGGCGACACCCGTCCTCGGGCCGTTGCGCACCTGGTCGGAAGGGACCGGGGTGCCGGTGAGGAGGTGGAGCGGGGAGGCCGCCGGGCCGCAGACGTCCGTGCCGTCCAGGGAGCGGTCGATGTCCAGGGCGGTGGCGAGGCGGGCCGGGCCCTTGGCCAGTTCCCTGTCGTTGCGGGCGGAGAGCCTGCGCTTCCGGGCCAGCTCGGCGCCCTCCACGATCTCGCCGGCGCGGAGCAGCACCCCGCTCGCCCGTCCCTCGGGGCCGCAGACGAGGTTCATGCAGTGCCACATGCCGTAGGTGAAGTAGACGTACGCGTGGCCGGGCGGGCCGAACATCACGTCGTTGCGGGCGGTGCGGCCGCGGAAGGCGTGGGAGCCGGGGTCGTTCGGGCCGTCGTACGCCTCGACCTCGGTGAGGCGGACGGTGATCGGGCCGTCGGGGGTGGTGCGCACCAGGAGGCGGCCGAGGAGGTCGGGGGCGACCTCGAGGACGGGACGGTCGAGGAACTCCCGGGGCAGTGGCGTACGGTCCGGTGGCGTGATCATGCCCTCCGAGGGTAGTGCAGCCCCGGTCGCCCTCATGGCGGAACCGGTCGGAGCCGGATCGCGTTTGTACGGGGCGAAGGCCCATTCGTAAGGGGAGAGTAAATGGCGTTCAAGAAGCTGCTCGCGAGCCTGGGGGCCGGGGGCGCCTCGGTGGAGACGGTGCTGACCGAGGTCAACGTGGTGCCCGGTGGTGTCGTGCAGGGCGAGGTCCACATCCAGGGCGGCTCGGTCAACCAGAACATCGAGGGGCTGTCGGTCGGTCTTCAGGCGAAGGTCGAGGTGGAGGGCGGCGACCAGGAGTACAAGCAGGACATCGAGTTCACGCGGGTGCGGCTCGGCGGTGCCTTCGAGCTGCAGGCGGGGGCGGTGCACGCGGTGCCGTTCGGCCTGGAGATCCCGTGGGAGACGCCGGTCACGATGATCGACGGGCAGCAGCTGCGCGGGATGCACATCGGTGTGACCACCGAGCTCCAGATCGCCCGTGCGGTGGACTCCTCCGACCTGGACCCGATCAACGTGCACCCGATGCCCGCGCAGAAGGCGATCCTCGACGCCTTCGTCCAGCTGGGCTTCCGCTTCAAGACCGCGGACATGGAGCGCGGTCACATCCGGGGCACGCGGCAGCAGCTGCCGTTCTACCAGGAGATCGAGTTCTACCCGCCGTCGCAGTACCGGGGTCTGCACCAGGTCGAGATCAGCTTCGTGGCGGACGAGCACGCCATGGACGTCGTGCTGGAGATGGACAAGAAGCCGGGCCTGTTCAGCGAGGGCTCCGACACCTTCCGTTCCTTCCAGGTGGGCCTGCACGACTTCCACACCACCGACTGGGCGGCGTACCTGAACCAGTGGCTGTCCGAGGTCGGCAGCCGCCGTAACTGGTTCTAGGCTCGGACCCACTGAACGGAATCGATCAGGAGGTACCGAGGTGACCGAGCTCAAGCGGCGGCCGCTCCCCCATGACTTCCATCCGCCCGTGCCGTCGTTCACGGTGACGAGTGAGGACATCGAGCCGGGCGGGGTGCTCAAGGGCGCCCAGGTCTATGCCGACGGGAACATCTCGCCGGAGCTGAGCTGGGAGGGGTTCCCGGCGGAGACGAAGAGCTTCGCCGTGACCTGCTTCGACCCGGACGCGCCGACCGGCAGCGGGTTCTGGCACTGGGTGGTGTTCGACATCCCGGCCTCGGTGACGTCGCTCCCGGCCGGTGCGGGCAGCGGGAAGTCCGACGGGCTGCCCGAGGGCGCGGTTCAGGCGCGCAACGACTACGGGACCAAGGACTTCGGCGGGGCCGCCCCGCCGCCCGGGGACGGACCGCACCGCTACGTCTTCACGGTGTACGCCGTGGACCAGGAGAAACTCGGTCCGGACTCGGATGCCTCGCCGGCCGTCGTCGGTTTCAACCTGCGGTTCCACGCGCTGGCGCGCGCCCAGCTGATCGGGGAGTACGAGAACCCCGCGCAGAGCTGATCGCCGCTTCGGTGTTTGCCCGCCCCTGGTCTTGGAAGTGATCAGGGGCGGGCGCTTTTTATTGCGTTGTCCATCTCGACGCGCCCGTCCAGAGTTGATCCACGTCCGCCGGGGGGTGGGCGGGCACACGGGAGGTGGGCTTGATGCGTGGCACCTTGGTCCTGAACGCGAGCTTCGAACCGCTGTCGACGGTGACGCTGAACCGTGCCGTCGTGCTGGTCCTCCAGGACAAGGCGGTCGTGGAGCAGGCGCACCCCGTGCTGCGGATGCGCGGCGTCGATGTGGACATACCCGCGCCCCGGGTGATCCGGCTGTGCAGGTATGTACGGGTGCCCTTCCGAAGACAAGCGCCATGGTCGAGGCGGGGTGTGCTGGTGCGGGACCGGCACCGGTGCGCGTACTGCGGGCGGTCGGCGAGCACGGTCGACCACGTGGTGCCCCGGGCGCAGGGCGGTGGGGACAGCTGGCTGAACACGGTGGCCTCGTGCGCGGAGGACAATCACCGCAAGGCGGACCGGACTCCGGAGCAGGCGGGGATGCCGCTGCTGTGGCAGCCGTTCGAGCCGACGCCCGCGGACGCGATGCTGCTCGCGCTGGGCAACGAGGACTTCGACGCGCTGCCGGACTGGCTGGCGCTGAAGGCCGCGTAGGCAGGAGACACGACAGCGGGGCCCGCCTTTCTGATGAAGGCCGGGCCCCGCTGTCGTACGGCGTCGTTCGTACCGGCGTCAGTCGATGGACGGGCGCTCGCGGCGGTCGGAGCCGGTGCCCTTGTTCTGCTGGGGTACGGAGCTGCCGCCACCGCCCCCGCCGAAGTTGCCGAAGTTGCCCATGGCGCCGGAGAGGCCCTTGAGGGCGTCGCCGATCTCGCTGGGGACGATCCAGAGCTTGTTGGCGTCGCCCTCGGCGATCTTCGGGAGCATCTGGAGGTACTGGTACGAGAGCAGCTTCTGGTCCGGGTCGCCCGCGTGGATGGCCTCGAAGACCGTACGGACCGCCTGGGCCTCGCCCTCGGCGCGCAGGGCGGCGGCCTTGGCCTCGCCCTCGGCGCGCAGGATCTGGGACTGCTTCTCGCCCTCGGCGGTGAGGATCGCGGCCTGGCGCGTGCCTTCGGCGGTGAGGATCGCGGCGCGCTTGTCGCGGTCGGCGCGCATCTGCTTCTCCATCGAGTCCTGGATGGAGGTGGGCGGCTCGATGGCCTTGAGCTCGACGCGGTTGACGCGGATGCCCCACTTGCCGGTGGCCTCGTCGAGGACGCCGCGCAGGGCCGCGTTGATCTCCTCGCGGGAGGTCAGGGTCCGCTCCAGGTCCATGCCGCCGATGATGTTGCGGAGCGTGGTGACGGTGAGCTGCTCGATCGCCTGGATGTAGCTGGCGACCTCGTAGGTGGCGGCCCGGGCGTCGGTCACCTGGTAGTAGATGACGGTGTCGATGTTGACGACCAGGTTGTCCTGGGTGATCACCGGCTGGGGCGGGAAGGGCACGACCTGCTCGCGGAGGTCGATGCGGTTGCGGATGGTGTCGATGAACGGGACCACGATGTTCAGGCCCGCGTTCAGGGTCCGCGTGTAGCGGCCGAAGCGCTCGACGATGGCGGCGCTGGCCTGTGGGATGACCTGGATGGTCTTGATCAGGGCGATGAAGACCAACACCACCAGAATGACCAGGACGATGATGACCGGTTCCATCGTGTTCCCCGTACCCCTCTCCGCTGTCGAAGATCTTGCTGGTCGAGTCTGTCAGACCGCTGCCCAACTCGGGGGCAGATGAATCAGATGACGAGCGCGGTGGCCCCCTCGATGTCCACGACGTCGACCTCCTGACCGATCTCGTAGGCGCGTGAGGCGTCGAGGGCGCGGGCCGACCAGATCTCCCCGGCGAGCTTGACGCGGCCGCCGGAGGCGTCGACGCGCTCCAGGACGACCGCCTGCTTGCCCTTCAACGCGTCCACGCCGGTGGCCAGTCGGGGGCGCTGCCGGTCGTGGCGCAGGGCGATGGGGCGGACGACGGCGATGAGGGCGACGGAGACGACCACGAAGGTGAGCACCTGGATCACCACGCCGAAGCCGAGCCCCGCGACGACGGCGGCGGCCACGGCTCCCACCGCGAACATGCCGAACTCGGGCATCGCGGTGATCACGAGGGGGATTCCGAGCGCCGCAGCGCCGACGAGCCACCACACCCATGCGCCGATGTCGTCCACGGGCTCATGGTAGGGCCGTGGGGCGGGCCGCCGACAGGGTGCGGGCGGGGGCCGCCCGGATCAGGAACGGCTCGGGAACGGATCAGGACAGGGGCAGGCCGCGCGCGGTCCAGCGGTCGCCGGCCTGCTCCACGACGAGCGGGAGGCCGAAGCACAGGGAGAGGTTGCGGGAGGTGAGTTCGAGCTCGATGGGGCCCGCGGTGAGGACCTTGCCCTGGCGGATCATCAGGACGTGGGTGAAACCCGGGGCGATCTCCTCGACATGGTGGGTCACCATGATCATGGAGGGGGCGATCGGGTCGCGGGCCAGCCGGCCGAGGCGGCGGACCAGGTCCTCGCGGCCGCCGAGGTCGAGTCCGGCGGCGGGCTCGTCCAGGAGCAGCAGCTCGGGGTCGGTCATCAGGGCGCGGGCGATCAGGGTGCGCTTGCGCTCGCCCTCGGAGAGGGTGCCGAAGCGGCGGTCGAGGAAGTCGCTCATGCCGAGGCGGTCGAGGAAGGCTCGGGCGCGCTGCTCGTCGACGTCCTCGTACTCCTCGTGCCAGCCCGCGGTCATGCCGTAGGCGGCGGTGAGGACGGTCTGCAGGACGGTCTGGCTCTTGGAGATCT
Source organism: Streptomyces sp. NPDC026659 (assembly GCF_040638245.1). Lineage (NCBI taxonomy): Bacteria > Bacillati > Actinomycetota > Actinomycetes > Kitasatosporales > Streptomycetaceae > Streptomyces > Streptomyces sp. NPDC026659. The sequence continues at coordinate 5,289 of NZ_JBEZXY010000012.1, forward strand.
TCTCGGCCATGGCGATGCCGGCCACGCCGACGCGGGGGCGCAGCTCGAAGACGTCCACCTTGCCGAGGGTCTCGCCGAGGATGGTGGTGGTGCCCTTGGTGGGGAACAGGTAGCTGGACGCGACGTTGAGGAGGGTGGTCTTGCCGGCGCCGTTGGGGCCGAGGATGACCCAGCGCTCGCCCTCCTTGACCGACCAGTTGACCTGGTCCACCAGAGCCCGGCCCTCACGGACCACGGATACGTCCTGAAGCTCCAGAACATCGCTCATGAGCGCGTTGTCTCCCCTTGCGTTGTGGCCGGTCTCGGCTGTCGCGTACGCCTGTGGCTCGGGCCGCCACGCCAATGGGCGCAGCCCATATGAAATCTACGCCACGAGTGTGGTGCTCCAATCCATCGGTCCGGTCCTTAGGGTGGGGGGATGCTCACGGAACCGCGTTCAGGACGCCTCGCCGCTTGGGGAAATGCCCTCTTGGCCGGACTTGTCTCCCCGGATGACGCCGTACTCGCCGTGGTGGGCGAAGACGCGGTGCACCGGGTCGAGGGGTTGCCGGGCGAGGAGGGCGTGGTCGGTCTCACGCTGGCGCTGGGGCGGCTGCGGGGGCTCGGGGTGACGGGTTTCCGGGTGGCGCTCCCCGCGCCGGGGCATCCGCTGGGGCTGAGCGGTCCGCCGGAGTTCAACGCGCGGGCGCTGGAGGCCGAGGAGGCGGTGGTCTGCTCCGGGGCGGCGTTCGGCCTGGTCCCGGAGGTGTACGAGGCGGGGCCCGAAGGTGACGTGCACACCGAGGTCGTCTGGCACGTGCTGCCGGTACGGGAGGCGCCGCCCGCGGACGTGCCCTCGCTGGGCGAGGCGGAGCGGGAGCTGGCGGAGGCGCTGCGCGACGCGACGGAGGTGCTGACGCGGCTGGACGTGGCCGCGTCGGGTCCGGTGGCCGAGGCGGCGATCGACGCGTACCGGGCACGGGCGGAGGCGCCGCGCCGTGCGGGGGCCCGGGTGACGGGCGGCCACGGGTACGACGTGCTGTCGCCGGGGTATCCGCCGCGTGCGGTACGGGTGCTCGAACTGGCGGAGCGCATCGGGCTGCTGGTGTCCCTGGCGTACGGGGGCGGGCACGGGGGTGCGGTGAGCGCGTCGGAGATGACGGCGCGGGCGGCCGCGCTGCGGCCGGTGGAGCGGACGGCCCGGCGGGCGCGGGTGGCGGCGTACAACTCGGTGGTGGAGGAGCGGGAACGGCACTGAGGCGCGGGCGCTCGCGCTGAGTTGCCGGGGCCCGGGGTGAGGCACCGGGGCTCGTGGCCGGGCTGCCGGTGATGGTGCCTGGCCGCCGGAGGTTCGTGGCAGACGCAGGGCCCCCGGTGGGGGTGCCGGGGGCCCTGCGAGTCTGTGGGGGTGCGTCAGCCGTTGATGCCCGTGTTGCCGAAGGCCGGGTTCAGCAGGCCGATGACGTTCACGGTGTTGCCGACGACGTTCACCGGGACGTGCACCGGCGCCTGGATGACGTTGCCCGAGACGACGCCGGGCGAGGCCGTGGCCGCGCCGGAGGCGCCGCTGCTGGCGGAGGCCATGCCCGCGCCCGCCGCGATCAGTCCGCCGGTCACCATCGTCACGGCCGCGGCCTTCTTCAGGTTCTTCATGTCCAACCCCTCCTTGGCATTCACCGCGGCGGTTCGCCGCAGCACGCACTGGAGAACGGCGGGGGCGGGACGAGGTTGCGCCGTACGGGTGACATTCCCACGACGGTATGAATCTCGGATCGGACGGTGACCTTTCGGATCGCCGTTCGTGGGGCGGAAGTTGACCGGGTTTCAGCCGGTCACACCGTGACGTACCGCCCACAGCGCCGCCTGGGTGCGGTCGGCCAGGTCGAGTTTCATGAGGATGTTGGAGACGTGCGTCTTGACGGTCTTCTCGGACAGGACGAGGGCGCGGGCGATCTCGCGGTTGGAGCGTCCGTCGGCGATCAGCCCCAGCACCTCGCGCTCCCGGTCGGTGAGTGAACCGCCCCTGCCCTGGCCGGGGTTGGTCTCCTCCTGGGAGAGCAGGGCGTCGGCGACCTCGGCCTGGAGCAGAACGTGTCCGGCGTGCACGGAGCGGATGGCGGCGGCGAGGGCGTCGGGGTCCACGTCCTTGTAGACGTATCCGGCGGCGCCCGCGCGCAGGGCGGGGACGACCGTGCGGCGCTCGGTGAAGCTAGTGACGATCAACACCCGGGCGGGGTTGGCGAGTTCGCGGAGTCTGCGCAGGGCCTCGATACCGTCCATGCCCGGCATCTTGACGTCCATGAGGACGACCTCGGGGCGCAACTCCTCGGCCTGGGCGACTCCTTCGGCCCCGTCGGCCGCCTCGCCGACGACCTCGATGTCGTCCTGCACCTCCAGGAAGGTGCGCAGGCCCCGGCGGACGACCTGGTGGTCGTCGACGAGGAGCACCTTGATCGGGTCAGCCACCGGGCACCTCCATCTCGATCGCGGTGCCCTTGCCGGGCGCCGATTCCACGGTCAGCGTGCCGCCGACCCCGCTCGCGCGGTCCCGCATGGAGACCAGTCCCAGATGGCGTCCGGCGCGGCGGACGGTCGTGGGGTCGAAGCCGTCGCCGTCGTCGGTGACGCGCAGGACGACGCCGTTGCCGCGCCGGGCCATGACGACTTGGACGTGGGCCGCGCCGGAGTGGCGCAGGGCGTTGTGCAGGGCCTCTTGGGCAACCCGGAGCAGGGCCTCCTCCTGGGCGGCGGGCAGGGCGCGGATGCCGTGGCCGGTGAAGGTGACGCGGGCGCTGTGGGCGCGGTCGAGGACCTGGATCTGGGTGCGGAGGGTGGCGACGAGGCCGTCCTCGTCCAGTGCGGCGGGGCGCAACTCGACGACGGCCGCGCGCAGTTCGTCCGCCGCCTCGGCCGCGAGGGCGGCGACCTGGTGCAGCTCCTCCTTGGCGCGGGCGGGGTCGCGGTCCACGAGGGCGGTGGCGGCCTGGGCGGTCAGGCGGAGCGAGAACAGCTTCTGGCTCACCGCGTCGTGGAGTTCGTGCGCGAGGCGGGAGCGTTCCTCGGCGATGGTCAGCTCGCGGCTGCGTTCGTAGAGGCGGGCGTTGGTGAGGGCGATGGCGGCGTGCTGGGCGAGGATGCCGAGCAGCTCCTCGTCCTCGGCGGTGAAGCCGCAACTTCCCTCCGGTTTCCGGCAGTTCTTGTTGGCGAGGAAGAGAGCGCCGATGACCTCGTCGCCGTCGCGGATGGGCAGGCCCAGGAAGTCGGCCAGTTCGGGGTGGGCGTCGGGCCAGCCCTCGAACCGGGGGTCCTGCCGTACGTCCGCCAGCCGCTCGGGGCGGGCCTCGCGCAGCATCGCCGCGAGCACGCCGTGCTGCCGGGGCAGCGGTCCGATCGCCTTCCACTGTTCGTCGCTGACCCCGTCCACGACGAACTGGGCGAAGCCGCCGTGGTCGTCGGGGACGCCGAGGGCGGCGTACTGGGCGTCGAGCAGTTCGCGGGCGGAGGCGACGATCGTCTTGAGGACGTCCCGCACTTCCAGATGCCTGCTCATGGCCAGCAGCGCGGAACTCACCGCGGCGAGGCCGGACCGGGTGCCGTGACTCATGTCCTCACGGTACCGGCGGGGTGCGCCGGGGCGGATCGGCCGGGTGACCTGCTGTTCGGGCCGCTGGACGTAGGGCCTGGGGCGTAGGCCGTCGGACCCCGTCGTCCGGTGGGGCTCCGGACGTACGGCGAAGGGACCGCGCGGGTCGGGGCCGCGGGCCGAGGTGGGCGGGGGCGGGCCGTTCCTAGGTTGGGGTCACCGCCCGCCGGGGCGGTCGAGTGTGACCCAAGGGGATGGTGAGGATGGCTGTCGCGATCATCACGGGGGCGTCGAAGGGGCTGGGCCGGGCACTGGCGAGTGCGCTGGCCGCGCGGGGCTGGGACCTGGTCCTCGACGCCCGGGGCGAGGGGGCGCTGAAGGAGGCCGCCGGGGCGGTCGCCGGGCACGGCACGCGGGTGGTGGCACTCGCCGGGGACGTCACGGACGGCGCGCACCGGGCCGCGCTGGTGGCGGCGGCGCACCGCCTTGGCGGGATGGACCTGCTGGTGCACAACGCGAGCGCGCTGGGCGCCGAGCCCCTGGTGGGGCTGGCGGAGCTGCCGCTCGACGGGCTGCGGCGGGCGGTGGAGGTGAACACGGTCGCCGCGCTGGGCCTGGTGCAGGAGGCGCTGCCCGCGCTGCGGGCCTCGGCGGTGGGCGCCGTGATCATGCTCAGCTCGGACGCGGCGGTGGAGGCGTACCCCACCTGGGGCGGTTACGGCGCCTCGAAGGCGGCCCTCGACCACCTCGCGGCGGTGCTCGCCGAGGAGGAGCCGGGGCTGCGCGTGTGGGCGGTGGACCCGGGCGACATGGCGACCGGGCTGTACGAGGCGGCCGTACCCGGGGACGATGCTCCACGCCCCGCGCCCGAGAGTGTGGCGCCCGCCTTCCTGCGGTTGCTGGAGGACCGGCCGGAGAGCGGGCGGTACACCGCCGACGCGCTGCTGGAGCGGCGATGAGGACGGCCACGGCCCTGCCGTGGGAAAAGGTGCCCCGGGAGCTGTCCGCGCGCGTCCCGGCCGAGCAGCGGGGCCCCGGGCTCGGCCGGGATTCCGTACGGCTGCTGGTCTCGCGCGGTACGGCGGTGACGCATCACGCGTTCGGGGAGCTGCCCCGGCTGCTGCGGGCCGGTGACGTGCTGGTGGTGAACACCTCGGCCACGCTGCCCGCGGCGGTGGACGGGCGGACCGGGTCCGCGCCGGTGGTGGTGCACTTCTCGACCCGCGGGGACGACGGACGGTGGGCCGTCGAGCTGCGGGAGCCGGACGGCCGGGGCACGACGCGCGCGCGGGCGGGCGGACCCGCGCGGACGGAGGTGGGGCTGCCGGGCGGGGCGCGGCTGGTCCTGGAGGAGCCGCTGGCGGGGGGCGGCGACGGCGCGCGGCTGTGGTGGGCGCGGGTGTCCGGGGCGCCGGTCGCCCGGGTGCTGAGCGAGCACGGCCGTCCCATCCGCTACTCCTATACAGAGCGGGACCAGTCGCTCGCGGCGTATCAGACGGTGTTCGCGCTGCCGTCGGCCGACGGGGCGGGGAGCGCGGAGATGCCGAGCGCGGCGCGGCCGTTCACGGCGCGCGTGGTGGCGGAGCTGGTGAGCCGGGGGGTGTGGCTGGCGCCGGTGACGCTGCACACGGGGGTGGCGTCGGTGGAGGCGCACGAGCCGCCGTATCCGGAGCGGTTCGCGGTGCCGGAGGCGTCGGCGCGGCTGATCGGGGCGGCGCGGGCCGGGGGCGGGCGGGTGATCGCGGTGGGGACGACGGCGGTGCGGGCCGTGGAGTCGGCGGCCGGGCCCGACGGCGTGGTGCGGGCGGCCGGCGGCTGGACGGAGCTGGTGGTCACGCCGGAGCGCGGGGTGCGGGTCGTGGACGGGCTGCTGACCGGGCTGCACGAGCCGGCGGCCTCGCATCTGCTGATGCTGCGGGCGGTGGCGGGGCGGGCGGCGGTGGACCGGGCGTACGCGGAGGCGGTGCGCGAGCGGTACCTCTGGCACGAGTTCGGGGACGTCCATCTCCTCCTCCCACAATGAGTGCTTACGCAAAGCACCCCGCCGACGACGGCGAGTGAGAAGGGGAGGTTACCGGTGTGAGCCCTCGCATAGGGCGCACATCACTTACGAACGGACATAGGAGACAAGGTATCCCACGATGAACGGGACAGATGCTCCAATCTGTCCCGTTTTGCCCTTACCTGATCCACTATGCAGGGTCGTACTTCACCTCGTTGCCATGGCATTTTGCGGCCGCTAAGAATTGCTCTCGTCGCTCAGCGCCGCGGGTTCCCCCCGCGGCGTTCGTGCGGGAGGAGCCGATTCCTCCGGCGGACGCAGGAGCGACCTCCGCGCTCACTCAAAGAGGTCCATCAGCCATGCCCAAGAACATCCTCGACACCGATCGTCTCAGTCGTTCCATGGACAAGCTCGGCGCCTTCGCCTCGGCGAAGGTGAGCAAGTTCAACGCGCTCGACAAGCAGCGCAAGATCGCGGTCGCCGGTGTGAGCACCCTCGGTGCCGCCGCCATCGCCCTCGCCGCCGTTCCCGGTGGCAGCACGGCCGTCGCCACCGGCGTCCCGGCCGCGCACACCCAGGTCGCCGCCGAGCACACCCAGGTCCAGGACCTGAAGGGCACGTTCACCGACCCGGCCGCCAACCAGCAGCTCAAGCTCGACGCGATCGCCGCCAAGGCGAAGGCCGAGGCCGACTCCGCCACCAAGAAGCGCTCCGCCGACGCCGACGCGAAGAAGAAGGCCGCCGCCGACGCCGCCCGCAGGGCCGCCGCGGCCCGCTCCGCCAAGAAGGCCGCGAGCCGGTCCGCCGAGCGCCCGCAGATGGAGACGGTCGCCGCGCGCACCTACTCGAACAACCTCGACGGGTGGATCCGCCACTCGCTCGACATCATGCACACCAAGGGCATCCCGGGCAGCTACAGCGGCCTGCACCGCAACATCATGCGTGAGTCCTCCGGCAACCCGCGTGCCATCAACAACTGGGACATCAACGCGATCAACGGCATCCCCTCCAAGGGTCTGCTCCAGGTGATCCCGCCGACCTTCGCCACGTACCACGTGACCGGTACCTCGTGGAACATCTACGACCCGGTCGCGAACATCACCGCCGCCGCCAACTACGCGGCCCACCGGTACGGCACGATCGACAACGTCAACAGCGCGTACTGAGGCCGGCGCGGACCTCTGAGACACGCACAAGGGCGGCAACCCTACGCCGGGGATGCCGCCCTTCACGTACCTCACCAGGCCGTCGCCCGTGGCCGCCCTACTTGCGCATGACCTCCGGCTCGTGCCGTCGCAGGAAGCGCGAGACGAGGAAGCCGCACAGCACGCCGAGCGCGATCAGCGCCACCATGTCCAGCGCCCAGGCCCCGGCCGTGTGGTCCCACAGCGGGTCCGTGCTGCTCGGGTCGTCGAGGTTCGGCGCGATGTTGTTGAAGTCCAGCGTGGCCCCCGCGGCGGCCACCGCCCAGCGCGACGGCATCAGGTACGAGAACTCGTTCACACCCGGGGTGCCGTGCAGGGCGAAGAGGCAGCCGGTGAACACGACCTGGACGATCGCGAACATCACCAGCAGCGGCATGGTCTTCTCGGAGGTCTTCACCAGCGAGGAGATCACCAGGCCGAACATCATCGAGGCGAAGCCCAGCGCCATGACCGGCAGGCACAGCTCGAGGAGCGTCGAGCCGCCGAACACCACACCGCGGTCGGGGATCTCCCGGCTGGAGAGGCCGATCAGGGCCACCATGAGGCCCTGGAGCACGGTGATCACGCCGAGCACGACCACCTTGGACATCAGATAGGCCGAGCGGGACAGACCGGTCGCGCGTTCCCGCTCGTAGATCACCCGCTCCTTGATCAGCTCACGGACCGAGTTCGCCGAGCCCGCGAAGCAGGCGCCCACGGCGAGGATCAGCATCACCGTCGTCGCCGTGCTGTTCGGGATGTGGATGCCGGTCTTGGGATCGACCGCGTTCACCAGCAGGCCCTTGCTGTGGTCGATGAGCAGGCTGACCGCGCCGATCACCGCGGGCAGCAGCACCGTCAGCGCCAGGAAGCCCTTGTCGGAGCCGATGACCGAGACGTACCGCCGGATCAGCGTCAGCAACTGGGAGCCCCAGCTCTGCGGCTTGGCCTTCTTGGTGGCCTTGGACGCCGAGAGGGCTACGGACTGCGGCGCGACCGCGTCGATGTCGGCGGCGTACATCTGGTAGTGCTGGGAGCCCTTCCAGCGCTCGGCCCAGTTGTAGTCGCGGTAGTTCTCGAAAGCGGAGAAGACATCGGCCCAGCTGTCGTAGCCGAAGAAGTTCAGCGCCTCGTCCGGCGGACCGAAGTAGGCGACCGAGCCGCCCGGCGCCATCACCAGGAGCTTGTCGCACAGGGCCAGCTCGGCCACCGAGTGGGTGACCACCAGGACCGTACGGCCGTCGTCCGCGAGGCCGCGCAGCAGCTGCATGACATCGCGGTCCATGCCCGGGTCCAGGCCCGAGGTCGGCTCGTCCAGGAAGATCAGCGACGGCTTGGTCAGCAGCTCCAGGGCCACCGAGACGCGCTTGCGCTGGCCGCCGGACAGGGAGGTGACCTTCTTGTCCTTGTGCACGTCCAGCTTCAGCTCGCGCAGCACCTCGTCGATGCGGGCGTCGCGCTCGGCGGGCGTGGTGTCGGCCGGGAAGCGGAGCTTGGCCGCGTACTTCAGGGCCTTCCGGACGGTCAGCTCCTTGTGCAGGATGTCGTCCTGCGGGACCAGGCCGATGCGCTGGCGCAGCTCGGCGAACTGCTTGTAGAGGTTACGGCTGTCGTACAGCACCTCGCCCTCGTTGGCGGGCCGGTAGCCGGTCAGCGCCTTGAGCAGCGTGGACTTGCCGGAGCCCGACGGGCCGATCACCGCGATCAGCGACTTCTCCGGGGCGCCGAAGGACACGTCCTTCAGGATCTGCTTGCCGCCGTCGACCGTGACGGTGAGGTGGCGGGCCGAGAAGGAGACCTCACCGGTGTCGACGAACTCCTCGAGCCGGTCGCCGACGATCCGGAACGTGGAGTGACCGACACCGACGATGTCGTCCGGGCCGAGCAGCGCCGTGCCGCCCTTGCCGATCGGCTGGCCGTTGACGAACGTGCCGTTGTGCGAGCCGAGGTCGCGGATCTCCGAGCGGCCGTCGGGCGTCGACTGGAACTCGGCGTGGTGCCGGGAGACCTGGAGGTCGGAGACGACCAGGTCGTTGTCCAGCGAGCGGCCGATGCGCATGACGCGGCCGAGCGCGAACTGGTGGAACGTGGTCGGGCTGCGGTCGCCGTACACCGGCTCGGCGGTCTTGTCGACGGACGCCGCGTCCGGGGCGGGGTGCTGGTGCGGAATCCGGCCCGACTGGTGGGGGTGCTGGTGGGAGCCCGGGTTCGCCCCCGGCCAGTCCGTGTCCGGCTGCGCCTGCGGGGTCTGCTGCGGTCCCTGGTTCCAGGCGCCGGCGCCCTGTGCGGCGTACGGCGTTCCCTGCTGCACCTGTGGCACCGCTTGCGTCGGCATCGCGTGGTGGGCCTGGTGGGCCTGGTGCGTCTGCTGGGGCTGCCCGCCGCCCGAGAGGTTCACGCGCGGGCCGTCGGTCGCGTTGCCGAGGTGCACCGCCGAACCGGCTCCCAGGTGCGCCTGACTGATCCGACGGCCTTGCACGAAGGTGCCGTTGGTGCTGCCGTGGTCCTCGATGACCCAGCCCTGGCCGTCGAAACGGACCGTGGCGTGCCGCCAGGAGACCCTGGCGTCTTCGAAGACGATGTCGCCCCGCGGATCACGTCCGAGGGCGTAGGACCTGGACGGATCGAGCGTCCAGGTCCGGCCGTTTGATTCCAGTACGAGTTCCGGCACTCCATGCCCCACTGAGTTGTCCCCCGAATTACCCCCGACACAGGGAGTTTAGGGATGTCGAACATCGTGGGGAACTATTCCAGGCGGAGGGCTGTCCTCCCAATCCGGCCCGGACGGGGGGCGCTTGCGGGTGGGGCGGCTCGCGCCGTTGACGGGGTGGAAAACGGGTCGGAAAGTGGTAATCCCGCCCGAGGGGGTTGCCTCCGGCGGATCGGGGGGGGTTGGGGGCCCGGGGGCTGGGGTTTGAGGCTGGGGCTGGGGCTGGGGGCTGGCGTGAGTTCTGTGGGTTCTCTGCGGGGTGGGGTCAACGGGGGTGCGGGGCGGGGGCGTTCGTTGCCCTGGGGGGACGCCGTTCTTTCCGCTGTCGCGGGGGTCGGGTGGGCGTTCGTGGGGATGGGGGTCACCGCCGCGCTCGGGTTGCATCTCGTCGGGGCGGATTCCCGGGGGGCGCTGGGGGCGCTTACGGCTGCCGTCGTGGCGCTTGCCGTGGGGGGTTCCGTCTCGCCTTCCGTCGACATGTCCGCCTTCGGGATGACGGGGGGCGAGGCGCATGTCGCCTTTCGGGCAACGCCGTTGGGGGTGAGTCTCGTGGGGGCGTTGTTGCTCGGGTGGTTCTTTCTGCGGTCCCTGCGGGTGGCGGGGGCGAGGGGTGGGGGCTCGGCGCGTGAACTCCTCTTCCGGGCCGGCGTGTTGGTGGTGCTGTTCGGCGCCGGGGTGCTGGGGCTTTCGTGGGTGGGGCGGGGGGTTGTCACGCTCGACGGCGATGCGCTGGGGCTGCGCCGCGTTTCGGGGGGTGGGGGGTGGCTCGGGGGGCTCGGGGGGTTGGTGTCGGATCAGGTGGGGGATCTGGCGCACGCCGAGGTTGCGGTTCGGTTCGCCGTGGACTCCGGGGGCACGGTGGTTGGTGGGCTGGTGTGGTGTGCGGGGGTGCTCGTCGTCGCCCTGCTCGCTTCGCGTCGCGTGCCTTTGCCTCCGAGGTGGGAGGGCTTGCTGAAGGGGGTGCGGCCTGCTGCTTCGGCTGTCGTCACCGTGTTGCTGGTCGCGGTTGTGGCGGGGGTCGCGGCTGCCGGTTACGCGGCTGTCGGGGACGATCATCCGGGGCGGATCGCGGGTGCGGCTCTGCTCGGGGCGCCCAATGGGGCTTGGCTCGCTGTGCCGTTGGGGTTGTTCGTGCCCTGGGACGGGAGGGCGAGCGGGGTTATGCGGATGGTGCTTCCGGACCCCGTCGACCAGTTCCTGACCGACTCCCCCGGTCACCCCGTCACCGTGGGGCGGTTGGCCGAGCTGGACGGGCGGGTGTGGCTGCTTGCCGTGGCTGCGGCGTTGCTGATGTTGACGGCGGGGGTGCTGACCGCCGTGCGTACTCCGGCGGGGACGCGGCGCTTGGCCTTGCGGTGTGGGGTTGGGCTGGGGGTGGCTACGGGCGTCGCGTTGCCGCTGCTTGTGTGGTTCACCGCTACGTCGGTTCAGGCGTCGGTGTCTGTGCTGGGCTTCGACGCCTTCGGTACGGGGGTTGAGTTGCGGGGGCGGGTGGGGGTGGCTGTGCTGGCGGGGGTCGTGTGGGGTGGGGTGGCGGGGGTTTTGGGGGCGTGGGTTGCGGGGCGTCGGGTGAGGGTGGCGGGTACGGGGGGTGACGGGGGTATGGGGTCGGTGTGCGGGACGGCCCGGTACGGGGGGCAGGGTGCTGTGGGTGGGCCCTATTCGCCCAGCCGGCCCTATCGGGCGCCCAACCCCGACACGAATCCGTATCTCCGGCTGCCGGAAGTGTCGCCGGAGGCGGGTGGGGACGACGTTTCCGGAGCGCCCACTGTTGCCAGTCCTACCCTTCCGTCTCCGCCTCGGCGGCGGCGTCGGTCCGGGGGGTCGTCCGATCAGGGGCCGCCGCCTCCCCCGCCTCGGACGCCGGGTGGCTGACGCGCCTCCGGTTCCGTGGGGGCGGGGCCGCGGCGGGGGGTATCCGTCCTCGGTCCGGCGGGCTCCCCGCTGACACAAGCACCCTGAGTTTTCGCCGGCCGCTGCGGGCGGACACCCCCCGCCACGTCCCCTCGCCGCCGTACGCGGCTGCGGCGCCGCCTCGCGACGGGCCAGGCAGGGAGGGTAATTGACCGCGGGATGCGCGACGGCCCTCGCCTCTGTGACGGCGGCAGGCCGGCAGCCGCTTGGTCGTCCGTCGACTGGTACTGGAATGGCGCTAAGGTCACCGACATACCTGTTCCGGCGTGGGGTCAGTGATGCAGAACGAGAGGAGCGCCGGAGTCATGCCCGACTTCATCCGTACCGGCCGTCTGTTCAGAGTGACCGGCTTCGATCCTTCGCACCGCCAGCTGATGCTGTGGAGTGAGGCGCTCGCCATGGATAAAACCACCACGCACGTGGAGGTCTACATCGGCCATGTGACGTTGATGCTCCTCAGGCCGTACTACCGGAGCGGCCTGCACATCAGGCGGGCCACCGAGGCGGAGTTCGCCGAGCTGAGCGAGCGGCACGGGTTGTCGGCCGACAACGCGCCGTGGACGTGGATGATCGCGGACGACGGCAGCTTCGTGGTCGGGGGTGCGCCCAGCTGGCGTGAGGCGGAGTACTCCCTGATGGACAGGGAGTCGCTGTTCGACTTCTCGAAGTCGTGGCCGCCGCCGTACCCGGCCGAGTGGGGGACCGTGGACTGAGGGTGCCGGGCCGGCGCTGAGGCGCGGGCCGGGGATGCGGGGCCGTCGGGCGATTCTTCGCCGGGCGGCCCCCGTCCGGTTGGCGGACCTGTCGGGCGGCGGGTGCGGGAGGCCGGATACGGTGGGGGGACCATGAGCGCTACGGAGAACGCCGCTGTGCAGGCTGTTGATGACCCGACTCTGTTGGTGAAGATATTCGGGAAGGACAGGCCGGGGATCACCGCCGGGCTGTTCGACACGCTGGCCGCTTTTCAGGTCGATGTGGTCGATATCGAGCAGGTTGTCACTCGGGGGCGGCTGGTGCTGTGTGCGCTGGTTTCTACGCCGCCGGCGGGGCTCGAGGGTGATCTCCGGTCGACCGTGCACAGCTGGGCCGAGTCGATGAAGATGCAGGCCGAGATCATTTCGGGGCGTGGGGACAACCGGCCTCGGGGGGTTGGGCGGTCGCTCGTGACCGTGCTGGGGCATCCGCTCACCGCTGAGTCGACGGCTGCCATCGCCGCGCGGATAGCCCAGGCCGGGGGCAATATCGACCGGATTTTCCGGCTGGCCAAGTACCCGGTGACGGCGGTTGAGTTCGCCGTTTCCGGTGTGGAGACCGGGTCGCTGCGGAGTGCGCTGGCCACGAGTGCGTCGGCGCTGGGGGTCGACATAGCCGTCGTGTCGGCGGGGCTGCACCGGCGGGCGCAGCGGCTCGTGGTCATGGATGTGGACTCCACGCTGATCCAGGACGAGGTCATCGAGCTGTTCGCGGCGCACGCGGGCTGTGAGGCCGAGGTCGCCGAGGTGACCGCCGCCGCGATGCGCGGGGAGCTGGACTTCGAGCAGTCGCTGCATGCCCGGGTCGCGCTGCTGAAGGGGCTGGACGCCTCGGTCGTCGACAAGGTGCGGGATCAGGTGCGGCTCACGCCGGGGGCGCGGACCTTGATCCGGACGCTGAAGCGGCTCGGTTATCAGGTGGGGGTCGTCTCCGGCGGGTTTACGCAGGTCACTGATGATCTGAAGGAACGGCTGGGGCTCGACTTCGCCCAGGCCAACACCTTGGAGATCGAGGACGGCAAGCTGACCGGGCGGGTCACCGGGGAGATCGTGGACCGGGCGGGCAAGGCGCGGCTGCTGCGCCGGTTCGCCGCCGAGGCCGGGGTGCCGCTGTCGCAGACCGTCGCGATCGGTGACGGCGCCAACGACCTGGACATGCTGAACGCCGCCGGGCTCGGTGTCGCCTTCAACGCCAAGCCGGTCGTCCGCGAGGCCGCCCACACCGCCGTGAACGTCCCCTTCCTCGACACCGTCCTCTACCTCCTCGGCATCACCCGCGAAGAGGTCGAGGCCGCCGAGACCCACGACGAGGACTAGTACCGGGAACAAGAAGGGGGGTCCCGTGCCGCTTGCGGTGCAGGACCCCCCTTCTTCTTCGGCTTTTCGTCATTCCGATGGGGTCCAGTACTCGGTCAGCGTCGCCTTGCCCGGTTCCAGGTTCTTCCAGTCGCCGTCGTACGACAGGACCGCGAAGCCCGCTGCGGGGAAGCCCCGGCGGTTCATGCGCTCGCGGGCGTCGTCCTCCGAGGAGCCCGCGAGGATGTCGGCCAGGTGGTGCACGCCGGGGTTGTGGCCGATGAGGATCAGCGTGCGGACGTCGTCCGGGGTCTCGTTGAGCACGGCGATCAGCTCGCCGGGTGAGGCGTCGTAGACCCGGTCCTCGTAGACCGTCCTCGGGCGGTGGGCCAGCTCGTGGACGGCGAGCTTCCAGGTCTCGCGGGTTCGCAGGGCGGTGGAGCAGACGGCCAGGTCGAAGGCGAGGCCGGTGTCGGCCAGTCTGCTGCCCGCGACCGTGGCGTCCGTGCGCCCCCGCTCGGCGAGGGGGCGCTCATGGTCGGAAACCTGGGGCCAGTCGGCTTTCGCATGGCGGAAGAGGACGATCCTGCGGGGTTCTGCGACGCTCATGGCACCCAGCTTCGCACGAAAGATGCGCCCTGGCGCAGGGAGTTGACATGCGGATTCACCGTACGAGCGAGGGTCTCGCACACCTTGGGCTCACCGTACGAGGAGGGCGCGTATCTGTTCGACGAGGTGGGCGATCACGGGTTCGCCGGTGGCCGCGTGGGCCTCGGACGGGTTCAGCATCAGCGCGAGCAGGATGGTGAAAGCCAGTACGGGCAGCGCCAGCGCCCACCAGGGCAGGCGGGTCCCGGTGCCGCCCGTGGTCGCCGGGTGGGGCCGGGGGTGGGTGCGGACGGACATCGTCGCCTCCGTCTTCGGAACAGGTCGCGACCCCGCGTCGCGGCACACTTCGAAGTTACGGAATCACCGTCCGTGGGCCCATCGGGAAAGCCACCCACTTCACCCTGACTCCTGTCCCCTAGGGGATGGGGGGTCAGCCCCAGGGGTTCTTGGCTCCGGTCCGGGTACGGGCCCCGGTCAGGGGGAGGCGATCGTCGCGATGATGCCGATGATCACGAAGACGGCGAGGAACGAGCCGAAGACGATCAGCATCTTCTTCTGGCCGTTCTTCGGGTTCGGGTCGAGCACAGGCTGCATGGCGTCAGTCTCGCACCCTTCGTCCGGTACGAGTCGGGCGGGGCCGGTCAGCGGGCCGCCTCGTCCTCCACCGTGCGGTCGCGGCCCGCGAGGACGCCGACGATCATCTGCGGCACCATGAGGCCCGCCATCAGGGCGAGCGGCACGCCCCAGCCGCCGCTGCGCTGATAGAGCACGCCGACCAGCAGCGGGCCCGGGATCGAGATCAGATAGCCGGTGCTCTGCGCGAACGCCGACAGCTGGGCCACACCGGGGCCGCTACGGGCGCGCATGCCGACCATGGTCAGCGCGAGCGGGAACGCGCAGTTGGAGACGCCGAGCAGCAGCGCCCACGCCCAGGCGCCGGAGGCGGGGGCGAGGTAGAGACCGGCGTAGCCCGCGAGGCCGCACGCGCCCAGGGTGAGCACGATCGGGCCCTGGTGGGGCAGCCGGGCGGCGACCCTCGGGATGACGAAGGCCAGGGGCACGCCCATCACCATGGTGACCGCGAGCAGGACACCCGCCGTGCCCGCCGGTACGCCCGCGTCCCGGAAGATCTGCGGCATCCAGCCCATGGTGATGTACGCGCCGGTCGCCTGGAGGCCGAAGAACACGGCCAGCGCCCAGGCCGTACGGCTGCGCGCGATCCGGAGGGGAGGCTGTTCCGTCGCGCGATGGGATGGCTCCGGGGCGGCTCCCCCAGGGACACCAGCACCCGCGTCCTCCTCCCGCTTCTTCAGCAGCGGCAGCCACGGCAGGATCGCCGTCCCCGCCAGTGCCGCCCAGATCGCGAGGCCGGACTGCCAGTGGCCGCCCAGGGCGTCCGTCAGGGGCACGGTGACGGCGGCGGCCACCGCCGTGCCCGCGGCGAGCGCCATGGAGTACAGGCCCGTCATGGAGCCCACGCGGTCCGGGAACCAGCGCTTGACGATGACCGGCATCAGGACGTTGCTGACGGCGATGCCCATGAGGGCGAGCGCGCTGGCGGCGAGGAAGCCGGGGGTGCCGCCGACGTAGGGGCGTATCAGGAGGCCCGCGGTGATGGCGGTCATGCCCGCGCAGACCACCGCGCCCAGGCCGAAGCGGCGCGCCAGGCGGGGCGCGGTGGCGCCGAAGACCGCGAAGCACAGCGGGGGGACGGAGGTCAGCAGGCCCGCCACGCTGCCGCTCATGCCGAGCCCGTCGCGGACCTCCTCCAGGAG
Source organism: Streptomyces sp. NPDC026659 (assembly GCF_040638245.1). Lineage (NCBI taxonomy): Bacteria > Bacillati > Actinomycetota > Actinomycetes > Kitasatosporales > Streptomycetaceae > Streptomyces > Streptomyces sp. NPDC026659. The sequence goes on from NZ_JBEZXY010000012.1 coordinate 21,093, forward strand.
GGCACCGAGGCTCGTGATGGCCGGGCGCAGGTTCAGCGCGGACAGGACGATGCCGACGACCAGCAGTCGCGTCATCCACGCGCGCGGGGACGCCGTGGCCTGTCCGTCCGTACCGCGCGCGGTGCGCGGCTCTTCCGTACGGGCTGCCACGGTCCCGGTTTCTTCACTCGCCATGCGGCCCATCATAGAATCATGGGATGATTGGTTGTCCATCCCCGGAGCGGCCGCACCCCGCGTTCGCGTGCGAAGGTGTGCCATGCCCCTGAGTCACCCCCGACGTTCGGCGCTGTCCGAGCAGGTCATCGCCGAGCTGCGGAATCAGATCACCTCCGGCGAGTGGCCGGTCGGCTCGCGCATCCCCACCGAGCCGGAGCTGGTCGAGCAGCTGGGCGTCGCCCGCAACACCGTCCGCGAGGCCGTCCGCGCGCTCGCGCACAACGGTCTGCTGGACATCCGCCAGGGCTCCGGGACGTACGTGGTGGCGACGAGCGAGCTGGCCGGTGTGATGCACCGCAGGTTCGCGGACGCCGATCCCCGGCACATCGCGGAGCTGCGGTCCACGCTGGAGTCGGCGGCGGCGCGGATGGCGGCCGAGCGGCGCACCGAGAAGGACCTCAAGCAGCTCGACGCGCTCCTGACCAAGCGCGAGGAGGCGTGGGAGACCGGGGAGGCGGAGGCGTTCGTGGCGGCCGACGCGACCTTCCACCTGGCCGTGGTGGCGGCCTCGCACAACGACGTCATGACGGCGATGTACGCCGACCTCGGCGAGGTCCTGCGCGACTGGCTGCGCGCCGACGTGAGCGACGGGCTGACCCCCGAGACGCACATGGACCATGCCCGTCTGGTGGACGCGATCCGCACGGGCGACGCGGAAATGGCCGCCATGGAGGCCGCCAGCTATCCGTTCCTGTGCCGCGCGGGCCGGTTCAGCGCACCCTCTGGTGGCTGATCCACACCGAGCGGATCTCCTTCCAGCAGCGGCCGGTCAGCCTGACCGTCATGGCCGCGTCGGTGTCCACGGGCGCGCTGTCGGTGTCGATGTCCCACCAGCGGGCGCACTCGATGTGCAGGCGGACCCGGTCGGTGTCCACGTAGGGGTTGTGGCAGTAGGCGACCACGTGCGAGCCCTCGACGGAGGTGCGGCAGGCGGCGCCGAAGGTGGGGGCGGGCGTGGAGTCGTCCGCGCGCGCGGGCGCGAGCGCGGCGGAGGGCAGGGACAGGACGACGGCCAGGGCCGCGGTCACCGGGGCCAGGCTGCGGGACAGGCGCACAAGGGAACCTCCTCGGCCGGGCTGCGGGAGGGGCGGGCGGGACAACGCCTGCTTCGAGCGTGCGGTGCGGGGCGCGGTACGGCCCGGCAGGCGAGCCGAACGAGTGATGCGGCTCGGGGTGGGCGGGCGTACCGCTTGTGGGTGACAGCCCCTACGGGCACGCCCCTGGAACCAGCGCCTGCGACCTACGGCACTCCCCTACGGGACGAGGCCCGCACCCCTTCCGGGATGCGGGCCTCGCAGGCACTGGTACGGCTCAGGCGCCGATCGCGTGCAGACCGCCGTCGACGTGGATGATCTCGCCGGTGGTCTTCGGGAACCAGTCGCTCAGCAGGGCGACGACGCCCTTGCCGGCCGGCTCCGGGTCCTTGAGGTCCCACTCCAGCGGGGAGCGGGTGTCCCACACGGCGGCGAGGTCGGAGAAGCCCGGGATGGACTTCGCGGCCATGGAGCCGATCGGGCCCGCGGAGATGAGGTTGCAGCGGATGTTCTGCTTGCCCAGGTCGCGCGCCATGTAGCGGCTGGTGGCCTCCAGGGCGGCCTTGGCCGGGCCCATCCAGTCGTACTGCGGCCAGGCGTACTGCGCGTCGAAGGTGAGGCCGACGACCGAGCCGCCGTTCTGCATCAGCGGCAGGCAGGCCATGGTCAGCGCCTTCAGGGAGAAGGCGGAGACGTGCATGGCGGTGGCGACCGACTCGAACGGCGTGTTGAGGAAGTTGCCGCCGAGCGCGTCCTGCGGGGCGAAGCCGATGGAGTGGACGATGCCGTCCAGGCCGCCCAGCTCCTCACCGACCACGTCGGCCAGACGCGCGAGGTGCTCCTCGTTGGTGATGTCCAGCTCGATGACCTTGGCGGGCTTCGGCAGCTTCTTGGCGATGCGCTCGGTCAGCGTGGGCCGCGGGAAGGCGGTCAGGATGATCTCGGCGCCCTGCTCCTGCGCGAGCTTGGCGACGTGGAAGGCGATGGAGGACTCCATCAGCACACCCGTGACCAGGATGCGCTTGCCCTCGAGAATTCCGCTCATGGTGATCAGTGACCCATTCCCAGTCCGCCGTCAACGGGGATGACGGCTCCAGTGATGTACGAGGCGTCGTCCGAGGCGAGGAAGCGCACGGCGGCGGCGACCTCCTCCGGCTGCGCGTAGCGGCCGAGCGGCACCTGCGACACGATGCCCTTGCGCTGCTCGTCGGTGAGCGCCTTGGTCATGTCGGTGTCGACGAAGCCGGGGGCGACGACGTTGAAGGTGATGTTGCGCGAGCCCAGCTCACGGGCGAGGGAGCGCGCGAAGCCGACCATGGCGGCCTTGGAGGCGGCGTAGTTCGCCTGCCCGGCCGAGCCCAGCAGACCGACCACGGAGGAGATCAGGACGACGCGGCCCTTCTTGGCGCGCAGCATCCCGCGGTTGGCGCGCTTCACGACACGGAAGGTGCCGGTGAGGTTGGTGTCGACGACCGAGGTGAAGTCCTCCTCGGACATGCGCATCAGCAGCTGGTCCTTGGTGACGCCCGCGTTGGCGACGAGGACCTCGACCGGGCCGTGCTGCTCCTCGATCTCCTTGTACGCCTGCTCGACCTGCTCGGCGTCGGTGATGTCGCACTTGACGGCGAGGAAGCCCGCCGGGGGCTCGCCCGAGCGGTACGTGATCGCGACCTTGTCGCCGGCGTCGGCGAAAGCGCGGGCGATGGCGAGGCCGATGCCCCGGTTGCCTCCGGTGACGAGAACCGAGCGGCTCAACGGATCACCCTTTCGATTAGCGGTCTGCAGCGTTCCGACAATCCGCCCGGACGAATCGACGTCCGTCGGACAGGCGGCTTCACCGAAAACCTATCGGTCGCGCCGCGTCCGAGGGCAAGCGGGCACCGACAGTGGCTCACGGCGAGTGCTGTGGGGTTCCTACAGGCTGGGGTGTCGTCAGTCCGCCATGCCGGGGGCGCAGGCGGGCAGCCCCTCAGCGCGGGCCGTTTCGAGCATCCTGCGGTCATACGTCACCACGGCTGTCAGGTCGTCGCGCAGCGACAGCGCACTGGCCACATGGATCGCGTCCAGCGTCCGCAGCCGTCCGACCAGCAGCGCCGCCCCGTCACGCACCTCCCGGGTGAGGAGGATCTCGGTGATCCGGGCGTCCAGATCCTCCATCGCCTTCGGAAAGTGCCCCATGAGATCCAGTGTCCGTACGGTCTCCACGAAGCCGAGGGTGCTGGTGGCGAGTATCTCGGTGACCTGCTGCCGCAGGAAGGCGTCCAGGTCACCCCAGTGATTGCGGCGGGTCATCCACGTGACCAGCGCGGACGTGTCCATGTAGATCAACGGTCGTCCTCCTCACGCTCGGCCAGGAGCAGCGCCAGAGGATCGATGTCTTCGGGCACCTCGTAATGCGGCATGTCGTGCCGTTCGGCAGCGGTGACCGGCTTCAGCTTGATCTTCCCTTGGGCCACCAGGTGCGCGTACCGCTCCATCGGGCCACCGGCCGGAGACAGTATGGCGATCACGTTGCCGTGCCGGGTGACCTGAATCGCCTCCCCCTTCTCGACACGGGCGAAGACCGCGCTGGGGTTGTACGAGAACTCGCGGACGGAGATCGTGCTCATACCGGGCTCCCTCGCCTCGACAGCGGATTGTGCCTACATCATCTCGATAGTACCCACATCCACGCCTCCAGCCTGCGCGGCCTTCCGCGCCGTCGCGCACGTATGAACAGTGGCAGCCTGGCGAGAGGACGGCCGGAGCGGTGAAGGAGCTGAGGCAATGACGGCGACGTCTCACACATCCGGTGCCGGGCGGCCGGTCGTGTATCTGCTGGTCGGGCTGACCGGCTCCGGGAAGACGACCTACGCCCGGCGGAAGCTGGAGCCGTTCGGGGTGACCCGGCTGTCGGTGGACGAGCTGGTCTACGAGCGGCACGGACGGTACGGCGTCGACTACCCGGAGCCGAGGTACTTCGAGTTGGAGACCCCGGTCGTCGCCGAGGTCCGCGAGCGACTGGCCGAACTCGTCGCCGCCGGGAAGGACGTCGTCCTCGACCACGGGCTGTGGCTGCGCCCGGCGCGCGAGGAGTGGAAGAGGCTGGTCGAGGACGCGGGTGGGCAGTGGCGGCTGTTGTACTTCCCCGTCAGACGGACCGAGTTGCTGCGTCGTCTCGCGGAGCGGAACCAGCGGGAGGACGCGAACGCGTTGCTCGTCACCGAGTCCGCGCTGGACGACTTCTCCGCCCGGTTCGACGTTCCCTCCGGGGAGGGTGAGTTGATCATCGAGCCCGGGTGGCTGCGCTCGGCGTGACATGGTCGCCATCTGCGGCCTGCCTCGCAAGAGTCACCGCGCACTCCGCCCACACCGTCTTGCCCGGGCCCTTGCGCGCGTTGACGCCCCAGCGGGCGGAGAGCGCCGCCACGAGGAGGAGACCCCGGCCGCCGTCCGTCTGCGCGGGGCTCAGCATCGGGTGAGCCGGGTGAGTGTCGGACACCTCTACGCGGACGGTGCCGGCGGAGTCGTAGCGGAGGCAGAGTTCGAAGTCCCGTCCGGGTACGCGGCCGTGGAGTACGGCGTTGGCGGCGAGTTCCGCGACGACCAGGGCGACGGTTTCCGAACCCTCGCTGCCGTACGGCACGTTCCATTCGTCGAGCTGGTGTACGGCCAGTCGTCGCGCGAGTCTCGCTCCGAGCCGGGTCGCGGAGAGCCGCTGCACGAACACACTTACGGTGACGGCCTCTTGGGCCTCTGGTACGGACATGGTGTCCAGGGTTCTGATTCCGCCGAGCCATCAACAGGCACAAAGCCCATACAGAGGTGGCTGTACCAGTGCACACTCTGGGCTGGGTGAGTTACTCAATGTAACGAGTTGAGCGACACGGGAGGCGGCTCGGATGGCGGCGGACCAGGGCAGGGGTAGCAACAATGTCGAGATCGAACCTTCCGAGAGCCTCAAGACCTTCGGCGCGGTGCTGAAGTCGCTGCGGGAACTTGCTGGTCTGACACAGGAAGAGTTCGCGAAGCGCGTGGGTTACTCGGTCGCGTACATCGCCAAAATCGAGCAGGGGAAGCGATTCCCGCCCACGGATCTACCGGGGCGGACAGAGGAGGCTCTAGGGCCTCTGGCGCCCAAACTCCTTGCAGATGCAGCGAAGACCCTGACGAGGCGGACGGGGGTGGCTTCCTGGTTCCAGCAGTGGGTTGGGATCGAAGAGGAGGCGGTCACCTTGTACGCGTACGAATGCCGTGCGGTGCCAGGGCTGTTGCAGCCGGAGGCGTACATCAGGGCGTTGTTCGACTGTCGGCTGCCGCCCGTGGACCAGGAGCAGATCGACCACTACGTGAATGCCCGGCTGGATCGGCAACTGATCATCTCCACCCGGCCCACCACCGAGTTCGGCTTCATCATCGAGCAGTGCATCCTTGATCGGCGCGTGGGGGGCCGCGAGGTGACAAAGCAGGTCATCGACCATCTCCTTGAGATGGGTGCCCGACGTAATGTCGCGATCCAGATCATGCCCAGAGTCCAGGAAGACCACGCTGGCGTCGAGGGCACGATGTACCTGGCCGAGACTCCCGCCAACCAGTGGCTCGCTTACACCGAAGGGCAGCGGTCGAACAATCTGATCCCCACGCCAAAAGACGTAAGCATGTTGCTTAAGCGCTATGGCAAGCTGCGTTCCCAGGCTTTGGACCGCCGGGCTACCGTGGAGCTACTGGAACAGATGCGAGGAGCGCTATGAGCACCACCGATGAGTCGGCGTGGTTCAAGAGCAGCTACAGCGACACCTACGGCGGCAACTGCGTTGAAGTAGCCATGCACCCGGAGGCGGTCCACATCCGCGACTCCAAGAACAAGCACATCCAGCCCCTCACCGTCACCCCCACCGCCTGGGCCGCGTTCACGAGCCTCGCGTCGACAGCTCGCCGCACGGCTGTGAGCACTATCGTGCCCCCATGCCCGGTGACCTGATCCGCATCGTCTCCCGCAACTCCCCGATGGCTCTCGCGCAGGTGGAGCGTGTCCGCGCGGAGCTGGCCGCGCTCCATCCAGGTGTGCGTACCGAAGTCCTGCCGGTGACGACCACCGGCGACCGGTGGATGGGAGACCTCGCCCAGGTCGAGGGCAAGGGCGCCTTCACCAAGGAGGTCGACGCCGCTCTCCTGCGTGGCGACGCCGACCTCGCCGTGCACTGCATGAAGGACGTGCCCGGCGACCGGCCGATCCCGGCGGGCACCCTCTTCGCCGCACACCTCAAGCGCGACGACATCCGGGACGCTCTGGTCGACCCGCAGGGCCGCACCCTCGACCAGCTCCCGGCCGGAACGCGGATCGGCACCTCATCGGTGCGCCGTGTCGCACAGCTCGCCGCCTCCCACCCCCACCTCGCATGCGTGCCCATCCGGGGCAACGCGAACAAGCGCCTGGAGAAGATGGCGGCGGGAGAGGCCGACGCGCTCGTCCTGGCCGTGTCCGGCCTGGAGCGCATCAGCCGCACGGACGCCATCACCGAGGTGCTGCCTCTGGAGACGATGCTCCCGCCGATCGGTGCCGGGGTTCTCGCCCTGCAGTGCCGGGAGGACGACACCGGGACGATCGACATCGTCAGCGGCCTGGGTGACCCGGCCACCCACCGGGAGACCAGCGCCGAGCGGATGCTCCTCCACGTCCTCCAGGGACACTGCAACTCACCGATCGCCGGGTACGCCCGCACCGAGCGCTCCGGTGAACTGTCGCTGCGCGCCGCCGTGTTCACCCCGGACGGCAAGACCGTCCTCCACGCACACGAATGGGCTGGGCGCCTCGACCCCGCGACGCTGGGCACTTCCGTCGCCGTCGCCCTGCTCCGCCAGGGTGCCCGGGAACTCATCGACGGCATCGCCCACTGACCGACCAGCCTCACCGTCCGGTGATTCCCCGGGCGGCCGCACAGCGCCCATCCGGCCCTTGTCATCACCGAAAAGGCGTATCCTCCTGTGCCGCCCCTCATCGTGCCCCGGACGCCTGGGCCGCGTTCATCGCCCTCACCGACAAACCGAGCCGGCGTCTGCCGAACCCCACGGGCGGGTACAGGAGTTGGTTCTGTGCCCGCCCCTTGCGTGGCCAACTGCTGAAGGGAACCCCCGTGCCCCAAGACATCGACCCCTCCTTCCTTGCCCTACCACTCCGCGCCCTCGCCGACGCCGCCCTCGCCCGTGCCCGCGCACTCGGTGCGGAGCACGCGGACTTCCGGCTGGAGAAGGTCCGTAGCGCCTCCTGGCGGTTGAGGGATGCCAAGCCGGCCGGGTCGTCCGACACCACCGACCTCGGGTATGCCGTACGGGTGGTCCACGGGGGGAGTTGGGGGTTCGCCTCCGGGGTGGACCTGACCATGGACGGTGCCGCCAAGGTCGCCTCGCAGGCTGTTGCCATGGCGAAGCTGTCCGCGCAGGTCATCAAGGCGGTCGGGTCGGACGAGCGGGTGGAGCTGGCGAACGAGCCCGTACACGCGGACAAGACCTGGGTGTCCTCGTACGAGATCGACCCCTTCTCGGTGCCGGACGAGGAGAAGGCCGCGCTGCTCGCGGAGTGGAGCAACCGGCTGCTCACGGCCCAGGGCGTGAGCCATGTCGACGCCTCGCTGCTCACCGTGCACGAGAACAAGTTCTACGCGGACACCGCCGGGACCGTGACCACGCAGCAACGCGTCCGGCTGCACCCGGAGTTGACGGCCGTCTGCGTGGACGACTCCAGCGGCGAGTTCGACTCGATGCGGACGCTCGCTCCGCCGGTGGGGCGCGGCTGGGAGTACCTGAAGGGCACCGGCTGGGACTGGGACTCCGAACTGGAGCAGATCCCGGAGCTGTTGGCCGAGAAGATGCGCGCGCCGAGCGTGGACCCGGGGCTGTACGACCTGGTGGTGGACCCGTCCAACCTGTGGCTCACCATCCACGAATCCATCGGCCACGCAACGGAGTTGGACCGCGCCCTCGGCTACGAGGCCGCCTACGCCGGTACCTCCTTCGCCACCTTCGACCAGCTCGGCAAGCTGAAGTACGGCTCCGAGCGGATGAACGTCACCGGTGACCGTACGGCCGAGCACGGTCTCGCGACCGTCGGGTACGACGATGAGGGTGTGGCCGCGCAGTCCTGGGACCTGGTGAAGGACGGCACGCTGGTCGGGTACCAACTGGACCGGCGCATCGCCAAGTTGACCGGCTTCGAGCGGTCCAATGGGTGCGCCTTCGCGGACTCCCCCGCGCATGTGCCGGTGCAGCGCATGGCCAACGTGTCGCTCCAGCCGGACCCCGCCGGGCTCTCCACCGAGGATCTGATCGGTGGCGTGGACCGGGGGATCTATGTCGTCGGTGACCGGTCCTGGTCCATCGACATGCAGCGGTACAACTTCCAGTTCACCGGGCAGCGGTTCTTCCGGATCGAGAACGGGCGGATCACCGGGCAGCTGCGGGACGTCGCCTACCAGGCCACGACCACCGACTTCTGGGGTTCGATGGCCGCCGTGGGCGGTCCGCAGACCTACGTGCTCGGCGGCGCCTTCAACTGCGGCAAGGCCCAGCCGGGCCAGGTCGCGGCCGTCTCGCACGGTTGCCCCTCCGCTCTGTTCAAGGGCGTCAACATCCTCAACACCACGCAGGAGGCCGGTCGATGAGCCCGCGCACCAGCAAGCCGCACGAGGTCGTCGAGCGGGCCCTCGCGCTGTCCCGGGCCGACGGCTGCGTCGTCCTCGCGGACGAGTACTCCACCGCCAACCTCCGCTGGGCGGGCAACGCGCTCACGACCAACGGGGTGACCCGGGGCCGTACCCTCACGGTGATCGCGACCGTGGCCGGGCAGCAGGGCACCGCCTCCGGGGTCGTGTCGCGGTCCGCCGTCACCGACGAGGACCTGGAGCCGCTGGTGCGGGCCGCCGAAGCCGCCGCCCGTGCCGCCGGTCCCGCCGAAGACGCGCAGCCGCTGGTCACCGGCGTGCCGCACTCCCCCGACTTCGCTGACGCGCCCCTGGAGACCTCCTCCGCCGTCTTCGCGGACTTCGCGCCCGCCCTGGGCGAGTCCTTCGCGCGGGCCCGCGCGGGCGGCCGTGAGCTGTACGGCTTCGCCAACCACGAGATGGTCTCGACCTACCTCGGCACCTCCACCGGGCTGCGCCTCAGGCACGACCAGCCGACCGGCACCCTGGAGCTGAACGCCAAGTCGCCCGACCGCACCCGTTCGGCGTGGGCCGGGCGCTCCACGCGGGACTTCAAGGACGTCGACCCGGCCGCGCTGGACACCGAGCTGGCCGTACGCCTGGGCTGGGCCGAGCGGCGCGTGGAGCTGCCCGCCGGGCGGTACGAGACGCTGCTGCCGCCGTCCGCCGTGGCCGACCTGCTGATCTACCAGCTGTGGTCGTCCTCGGGCCGGGACGCGGCCGAGGGGCGCACGGTGTTCTCCAAGCCGGGCGGCGGCACCCGGGTGGGCGACCGGCTCAGCGAGCTGCCGCTCACCCTGCGCAGCGACCCGAACGAGCCGGGGCTCGAATGCGCGCCGTTCGTGGTGGCGCACTCCTCCGGCGGCGACCAGTCCGTCTTCGACAACGGGCTGCCCGTCCACCCCACCGACTGGATCGGGGAGGGCGTCCTGCGCAACCTCACCACCACCCGGCACGGCGCGGGCCTCACCGGTCTGCCCGTCGCCCCCGCCCTCGGGAACCTGATCCTGGACGGCGGCGAGGACCGCTCGCTGGACGAGATGGTCGCGAACACCGAGCGCGGGCTGCTGCTGACCTGCCTCTGGTACATCCGCGAGGTGGACCCCGCGACCCTGCTGCTCACCGGTCTGACCAGGGACGGCGTGTACCTGGTGGAGAACGGCGAGGTGACCGGGCAGGTGAACAACTTCCGGTTCAACGAGTCGCCGGTCGGACTGCTCGGGCGGGCCTCCGAGGCCGGGCGCACCGAGCGCACGCTGCCCCGCGAATGGAGCGACTGGTTCACCCGGGCCGCGATGCCCGCGCTGCGCATCCCGGATTTCAATATGAGCTCTGTCAGCCAGGGCGTATAACCTCGTAGTCGGCTGTCACCCGACTGCCGACTGATCTTCAAGGAGACACGAGAACCGTGACGGACATCGTCGACGAACTGAAGTGGCGCGGGCTGATCGCCCTCTCCACCGACGAAGACGCGCTGCGCAAGGCGTTCGCGGACGGTCCCGTCACGTTCTATTGCGGCTTCGACCCGACCGCGCCCAGCCTGCACCTCGGCAACCTGGTGCAGATCCTGACCATGCGCCGTATCCAGGACGCCGGTCACCGCCCGCTGGGCCTGGTCGGGGGCGCCACCGGTCTGATCGGTGACCCGAAGCCCACCGCCGAGCGCACGCTGAACGCGCCGGAGATCGTCGCCCAGTGGGTGGAGCGGCTGCGCGCCCAGATCCAGCCGCTGCTGAACTTCGAGGGCCCGAACGCGGCCGTCATGGTCAACAACCTGGACTGGACCCAGGGCATGTCGGCCATCGAGTTCCTGCGCGACATCGGCAAGCACTTCCGGGTGAACAAGATGATCGCCAAGGAGGCCGTCTCCCGCCGCCTGAACTCGGACGCGGGCATCAGCTACACCGAGTTCAGCTACCAGATCCTCCAGGGCATGGACTTCCTGGAGCTCTACCGGCGCTACGGCTGCACGCTCCAGACCGGCGGCAGCGACCAGTGGGGCAACCTCACCTCGGGCACCGACCTGATCCACCGGGTCGACCCCGATGCCGTGGTGCACGCCCTGGGCACCCCGCTGATCACCAAGGCGGACGGCACCAAGTTCGGCAAGACCGAGTCGGGCACGGTGTGGCTGGACGCGGAGATGACCACGCCGTACGCCTTCTACCAGTTCTGGCTGAACGCGGACGACCGTGACGTCTCCAAGTTCCTGCGCATCTTCAGCTTCAAGTCCCGCGAGGAGATCGAGGAGCTGGAGAAGCAGACCGAGGAGCGTCCGCAGGCCCGTGCCGCCCAGCGCGCGCTGGCCGAGGAGCTGACCACGCTGGTGCACGGCGCCGACCAGACGGCCGCCGTGGTCGCCGCGTCCAAGGCGCTGTTCGGCCAGGGCGAGCTGGCGGAGCTGGACGAGCGCACCCTCGCGGCCGCCCTCTCCGAGGTCCCGCACATCCAGGTCGCCGAGCTGGGCCTGGTGACCGACCTGTTCGCCGAGGTCGGTCTCGTGGCGAGCAAGTCGGCCGCGCGCCGCACGGTGAAGGAGGGCGGTGCCTACGTGAACAACGTCAAGGTCGCCGCCGAGGACGCCGTACCGGCCGCCGAGGACCTGCTGCACGGCCGCTGGCTGGTGCTGCGCCGGGGCAAGAAGAACCTGGCCGCCGTCGAGGTCACCGGCGCCTGAGCATGGACCGAGGGGGTGACTTCCGCCGTGGAAGTCACCCCCTCGGCATGTCCGCCGGGCCTCGGAACCGGTGTTCTCAGAACCGGCGTTCTCAGACCTGGCGCTGCTTTCGCTTGCCCAGCGTCTCCATGTAGAGCCGGTCGACCACGAACACGATGATGATCGCGGCGACGAGCTGGAAGAGATGCCGGGTCCAGTCGATGCCCCGGGTCTCCCCGACGCCCACCGCGCGGGCGACCGCGTTGCCGACCAGGCCGCCGATCGTGCCGCAGATGACGGTCAGCCACAGGGGGCTGTGCTGCTTGCCGGGGATGACCGCCTTGGCAATGACGCCCAGCACGAATCCCACGATGATCGCCCACAGCCAGCCCATGGCCGCCTCCTCGTAACGGTCCGACACGGTCCGGCCTGGTCCTCTCCCGCGTCCTCGGCCCCAGTCTGGGCGCGCCCCTCGCCCCGCGCACACCGGGTGCGCCGTATGCGCCGGGGCATCCACCGTGTCGCCGCAGGCGGGGGCGGCCCCGGTATCGAGCCGGAGGGCGGGGCGGCGTACCGTGGGGGGTGTTCCGGACCGGTTTCCCCGACGGGCCGGACGCTCGTACGGGACGGGGACGAGTCCCTTGCGGTCGGATGGTGGACTGAGATGCTCAAGCAGCGCGGCGACGGACAGGTGTTCCGGATCACCGGCGCCCGGACCGGACTCGCCGAGGACGTGCGGGGCCGGCAGCGGCGGTACGTCATCTCCATGTCGATCCGGACCGTGTCGGTGATCCTCGCGGCCTCCCTGTGGAACGTGGAGCGGTACGTCGCCATCGTGGCGCTGGTGCTCGGCGCCCTGCTGCCGTACATCGCCGTGGTCATCGCCAACGCGGGCCGGGAGCGGCCGCCGTCGCTGCCCTCGACCTTTGTCGTCACGCCGTCCAAGCCGATGATCGCGCCCGTCGCGGACACCGGGCGGGCACGGTCGGAATCCGGCCCCGGCGGCGCGTCGGAGGGCCCTGCGCCGGAGGCACGCGGCGAGCGGCCGGATAGATCCTGAGCAGGGAAGACGCCCGAAAAGCGGAAGACGACTTCCCGCCAAGCTCAGGAAAAGCTCAGTTCAATCGCGCTGTTCCGGTGCCGGGTCGCGGGTGACCCGTGACATACTTCGTACGCGCTCCGCATCCCCCGTCGGAGCGACGGACCGACGCCGGGCAGCTCCCCCCGTGGCTGCTCGGCGTCGCCATGTTCAGAGCCTTTTCGCAGCCGCTTCGCTGCCCTTCCGCAGCCGTTCTTGTGAGACGACATCGTGAGTGACACACCGATCTGCTCCGCCAAGGGCTGCCGCGTCGACGCCGTCTGGGTGCTGGCGTGGAACAACCCGAAGATCCACACGCCGGAGCGGCGGAAGACCTGGCTGGCCTGCGAGGAGCACCGCGAGCATCTGTCGCAGTTCCTCGGGTTGCGGGGCTTCCTGAAGGACGTCGTGCTGCTGACGGAGTGGGAAGAGCAGGGCCCGGCCGAAGGCTGAGCCTCAGCCGCCGATCGCCGACATCGGGCGGTCGGGCTGCACGAACGACGGGTCGTCCAGGCCCGCGCCCGCCTTCTTGCCCCACATCGCGGTGCGCCAGATGTCCGCGATCTCCTTGTCCTCGGCGTCCGAGCGCAGGGCCGCGCGCAGGTCGGTCTCCTCGGTGGCGAACAGGCAGGTGCGTATCTGTCCGTCGGCCGTGAGCCGGGTGCGGTCGCAGGCCGCGCAGAACGGGCGGGTGACCGAGGCGATGACGCCGACCCGCTGCGGGCCGCCGTCCACGAGCCAGCGTTCGGCCGGTGCCGAGCCGCGCTCGCCCGCGTTCTCGTCGGTGAGCTCGAAGCGGGTGCGCAGCGAGGCGAGGATGTCGGCCGCGGTGACCATGCCCTCGCGCTTCCAGCCGTGCTGGGCGTCGAGCGGCATCTGCTCGATGAAGCGCAGTTCGTACTCGTGCTCCAGGGCCCAGGCGAGCAGGTCGGGGGCCTCGTCCGCGTTCAGGCCCGGCATCAGGACCGAGTTGACCTTGACCGGGGTGAGTCCGGCGTCGCTCGCGGCCTTCAGTCCGTCCAGCACGTCCTGGTGGCGGTCGCGCCGGGTGAGGGTCTTGAAGACGTCGGGGCGCAGGGTGTCCAGGGAGACGTTGACCCGGTCGAGTCCGGCCGCCTTGAGGGCCTCGGCGGTGCGCTTGAGGCCGATGCCGTTGGTGGTGATCGACATCTGGGGGCGCGGCTCCAGGGCCGCGACGCGCTCGACGATGCCGACCAGGCCGGGGCGCAGCAGCGGCTCGCCGCCGGTGAAGCGGACCTCTTCGATGCCGAGCAGGCGTACCGCGATGTCGATCAGGCGGACGATCTCGTCGTCCGTGAGCAGGTCGGGCTTGGCGAGCCACTGCAGGCCCTCTTCGGGCATGCAGTACGTGCAGCGCAGATTGCACCGGTCGGTCAGCGAGACCCGTAGGTCGGTGGCCACTCGGCCGTAGGTGTCGATGAGCACGTGGGCCCCCTCCCTCGCTTCCCGGTCTGGACCGATCGTGTTCCGGACCGCTCTTTTTCCGTCACCTGCGAGCCTACGCGAGAGTGCTGACATCGACAGCCGCGAGCGGGCGTGGGTGTGGAGAAACGGTCCGGCCGCGCCGTACGGGCGAGGAGCCCGCGCGGCGCGGCCGTGATGTCCTACAGCGCTCGGCGCATGCCCATACGGCGCTCAGTGCGCCCCGGTGCCGGTCAGGGACCGTACCTCCAGCTCGGCGTACTTGCCCGCGTCCGGGACCTCCTTGGAGAGCAGGGTGCCGACCGCGCCCAGCAGGAAGCCGACCGGGATCGAGATGATGCCGGGGTTCTCCAGCGGGAACCAGTGGAAGTCCACGTCGGGGAACATCGAGGTGGGCTTGCCGGAGACGACCGGCGAGAACAGCACCAGGCCGACGGCGGTGACCAGGCCGCCGTAGATCGACCACAGGGCGCCGGTGGTGGTGAACCGCTTCCAGAACAGGCTGTAGAGCAGCGTCGGCAGGTTTGCCGAGGCGGCGACGGCGAAGGCGAGCGCGACCAGTCCGGCCACGTTCAGGTCGCGGGCGAGCGCGCCGAGCACGATGGAGACGGCACCGATGCCGACGGTGGCCCAGCGGGCCGCGCCGACCTCCTGCTTCTCGGTGGCCTGGCCCCTCTTGATGACGTTGGCGTAGATGTCGTGGGCGAAGGACGACGAGGAGGCCAGCGTCAGGCCCGCGACCACCGCGAGGATGGTGGCGAAGGCGACGGCGGAGATGGTCGCGAGGAGGACGGCGCCCCAGTTGGAGTCGACCCCGCCGAGATGGAGCGCGAGCAGGGGCGCGGCCGTGTTGCCCGCCTTGTTGGAGCCGATGATCTCGTCGGGCTTGATGAGCGCGGCGGCGCCGAAGCCGAGGGCGAGGGTCATCAGGTAGAAGGCGCCGATCAGGCCGATGGCCCAGATCACGGACTTGCGGGCGGCCTTGGCGGTGGGAACCGTGTAGAAGCGGATCAGGATGTGCGGCAGACCGGCCGTGCCGAGGACCAGGGCGATGCCGAGCGAGATGAAGTCCAGCTTGGTCGTGCCGGTGGCGCCGTACTTCAGGCCGGGCTCCAGGAAGCCCGCGCCCTTGCCGCTGGTCTCGGCGGCCTTGCCGAGCAGCTCGGAGATGTTGAAGTGGAACTTCAGCAGCACCAGGAAGGTCAGCAGCAGGGCTCCGACGATCAGCAGGACCGCCTTGACCATCTGGACCCAGGTGGTGCCCTTCATGCCGCCGATGGTGACGTACACGATCATCAGGACGCCGACCAGGGCGACGATGCCGATCTTGCCGCCGTCGCTGGTGATGCCGAGCAGCAGCGAGACCAGGACGCCCGCGCCGGCCATCTGCGCGAGCAGGTAGAAGATCGAGACGACGATGGTGGAGACACCGGCCGCCGTGCGGACCGGGCGCTGGCGCATCCGGTAGGCGAGCACGTCGCCCATCGTGTAGCGGCCGGAGTTGCGCAGCGGTTCGGCGACCAGGAGGAGCGCGACCAGCCAGGCGACCAGGAAGCCGACGGAGTACAGGAAGCCGTCGTAGCCGAAGAGCGCGATGGCGCCCGCGATGCCGAGGAAGGACGCGGCGGACATGTAGTCGCCGGAGACGGCGAGTCCGTTCTGGAAGCCGGTGAACTGGCGGCCGCCCGCGTAGAAGTCGGCGGCGCTCTTGGTCTGGCGGCCCGCCCAGACGGTGATGACGAGGGTGGCGAGAACGAACACCGCGAACAGGCTGATGATCAGCGGCCGGTGCTCGCTCGCCTCTCCGGCGGCGAGCAGGGTGTGCTGTGCGGAGACCGTGTGCTGTGCGGGGCTCATGCGCCGCCCTCCATCCGGGACTTGATGGCCTCGGCCCTGGGGTCGAGCTTGGCGGCGGCGTGGCGCGCGTACCACCAGGCGATGAGGAACGTGGTCAGGAACTGGGCCAGGCCCAGGACGAGCGCCACGTTGACGTTGCCCACGACCTTGGTGCCCATGAAGCCCTCCGCGTAGCAGGAGAGCAGGACGTAGAGCAGGTACCAGGCGACGAAGGCGATCGTCAGGGGGAACGCGAAGGAGCGGTGCGCGCGGCGCAGTTCACCGAACTCCGCGCTCTGCTGTACCTCGGTGAACTCCTCGGTGGAGGGAAGTGATGGTTGGGGCTTCGCGGGGGGCGGTGTCTCGGTGGCCACTCAAGTCTCCTCGCGTCCGGGCGTGCGCTTGCCGACCTCATGGGACGTGATCACGTTACCCGGAGTCAATGACCGGCTCCGTAACGTGATCCCGCCGGGGGCACGTGATCCGCACGGCCCCCTCTCAGGGGGCACGGCGCCCCGGTCGGGACGGTTCAACTCCCTTTCGCCCTTTCGGAGATCGCGTCGACAGAGATAGTTTCGCTCTGCCCACCCGTCATGTACCTGCCCGGCGGCCCCGCGTGTCCCGGGCGGTCCTTCATCCGGATGATGTGGAGTTTTCATGGCTCATCTGCGCTCCCGGCGCCGTTTCGCGCCGGCCGTGCCGCTCGTGCTCTCCCTGACCGCCTCGCTCGGCTTCCTGCCGGCGACGGCCTCGGCGGCGGCGCCGACGGCCCCGGCCGGGCAGGAGTCGGACGCCTCCGCCCGCGCGTACGACGGCCCCGCGCTGTCGTACGTCGTCAACACCTCGGCGGACCGTCGCACGATCGAGTCGGTGCGGCGCGCGATAGGACGCAACGGCGGCACGGTCGTCACGAGTTACGACCGCATAGGCGTGATCGTCGTCCACTCCGCGAACCCGGACTTCGCCCAGGCCATCCGCCGTGTGCACGGCGTCGATTCGGCCGGTGCCACCCGCAACGCCCCGCTGCCCGCCCAGTCCACGGCCGACCTCGGCACGCCGAAGGCGCTCAGCGCGGCGCAGCTGGCCGACGCGGAGAAGTCCGCCGCGCAGGGCCAGGACCCGCTGGAGCCGCTCCAGTGGGACCTGCCCGCCATCAAGGCCGACAAGGCGCACGAGAAGACGCTCGGCAGCAGCAAGGTCACCGTCGCGGTCATCGACACCGGTGTGGACGACACCCACCCGGACATCGCGCCCAACTTCGACCGCTCGGCCTCCGTCAACTGCGTCTCCGGCAAGCCGGACACCACGGACGGCGCCTGGCGCCCGAACGCCGGGGAGAGCCCGCACGGCACGCATGTCGCCGGTGAGATCGCGGGCGCCAAGAACGGCGTCGGCATCACGGGCGTGGCCCCGGGTGTGAAGGTCGCGGGCATCAAGGTCTCCACCCCGGCCGGCTACTTCTACACCGAGGCCGTGGTCTGCGGCTTCGTCTGGGCGGCCGAGCACCACGTGGACGTGACCAACAACAGCTATTACACCGACCCCTGGTACTTCAACTGCACCGGCGACCCCGACCAGAAGGCCCTGGTCACCGCCGTCCGGCGGGCCTCCCAGTACGCCGAGCGCAAGGGCACGGTCAACGTCGCGGCGGCGGGCAACGAGAGCTACGACCTCGCGGCCGACTCGATCACCGACCCGGTCTCCCCGAACGACGGCACCCCCTCGGACCGGACGATCGACCCGCGCAAGTGCTTCGACATACCGACCCAGCTCCCGGGCGTGGTCACCGTCGCCGCGACCGGCGCCAAGGGCCTGAAGTCCTCCTTCTCGAACTACGGCCTCGGCGTCATCGACATCGCCGCGCCCGGCGGCGACTCGACCGCCTACCAGACCCCCGCTCCCCCGGCCACCAGCGGCCTCATCCTCGGCCCGCTGCCCGGCGGCACCTGGGGCTACATGGCCGGTACGTCGATGGCGACCCCGCACGTCGTGGGCGTGGCCGCGCTGATCAAGTCGACCCACCCGCACGCCACTCCGGCCCAGGTCAAGGCCCTGCTCTACGCGCAGGCGACGCCCACCGCCTGCGACGACCCGTACGACATCAACGGCGACGGCAAGGTGGACGCGGTCTGCGAGGGCGCCAAGAACCGGAACGGGTTCTACGGGCGGGGCATCGCGGACGCGCTGAAGGCCGTGACGCGCTAGCGAAGGTTCCGGCCGTGGGGCCGGTGGACGCGCAGGGGGAGGCGCGCGGCAGACGGGCGCCTCCTTGTCGCTCACCGGCGGCTGATCCATAGTGCCTCCATGACCGATCCCATGATCAAGTCCGCCTGGGCCGCGCTGGGCGGCGATCCCGAGCTGCTCGCGCGGCTGGTCTCCGTGGAGCGCCCCGCGGCTCTGATCGCCCATCTGCCGGTGCAGCGGCTGGCGCGCGCGTGCGTGGGCACGTGCGCGCTGGCCGCGGCCGAACTGGGCGCACTGCGGGCGGGGCTCGGCGCGGTGCCGCGTGCCGTGGTGGACGACGGGGCGGTCGTCACCGCCTTCCACAGCGAGCGGGTGCTGCGGATCGACGGCCGCGCCCCGGTCAACTTCGCACCGCTGTCGCGCTGGTGGCGGGCGGGCTACGGCTGGGTGCGCACCCACGCCAACTATCCGCACCACCGGCTCCGTCTCCTCGGCGCGCTGGGCCTGCCCGACGGCGCGGACCCCGAGGACGTGGAGCGGCTGTTCCTGGAGCGCTCCGCCCTGGAGATCGAGGAGGCGGTGTACGCCGCCGGGGGCCTCGCGGTGGCCCTGCGCACCCCGGGCCAGTGGGCGGCGCATCCGCAGGGCGCCGAGGTGGCGCAGCGGCCACTGGTGGAGCGCGCCCCGATCGGCGCCGCCTCGGCACGCGAACTCCCGCCTCTGGAAGGCGAGTCCGTGCCTCTGCTGCCTGCCGCCGGGCTGCGTGTCCTGGACCTCACCCGGGTCCTCGCCGGGCCCGTGGCCACCCGTACCCTCGCGCTGCTCGGCGCCGACGTGCTGCGCGTGGACGGGCCCGAGCTGCCCGAACTGCCCGACCAGCACGCGGACACGGGCTTCGGAAAGCGGTCGACCACCATCGAACTCAGCGCCGACACGAAGGTGTTGGAGGAGCTGCTGGCCTCGGCGGATGTGGTCGTCACCGGCTACCGCCCCGGCACCCTCGACCGCTTCGGTCTCTCCCCCGAGGCACTGTCCGAGCGGTATCCCGGCCTGATCGTCGCGCAGATCTCGGCGTGGGGCGCGTACGGGCCCTGGCGCGAGCGGCGCGGCTTCGACAGCCTCGTCCAGGTCGCGACCGGCATCGCGGCCACCGAGGGCTCGACCATGGAGCCCGGCGCGCTGCCCGCACAGGCCCTGGACCACGGCTCGGGCTATCTGATGGCGGCGGGCATCCTGCGGGCCCTGGGCGAACGGTCCCGCGACGGCCAGGGGCGCCTGGTGCGCCTCGCGCTCGCCCGGACCGCGCACTGGCTGACCCACGAGGCCGGTCCCGACCCGTCCCTGGGCGGCCCGAAGTACGAGGAGGAGGCATGGCTGGCCGAACGGGACAGCCCCCTGGGGCGGTTGCGGTACGCCCGGCCTCCGGTGTCGTTCACGGGCGGCCCGACGGACTGGGCCGCTCCGCCGGTTCCGTGGGGGTCGAGCGCGGCGACGTGGAGTTAGGACGCCTCAACCAGCTTCCACATAGGCGCACTTGTCCGGCGAACACCCAATTGGCCAGTATCTTCACGTGAGTTCTCCGCGTGCCCCTTCCGCCGCCTCCCCGGAGGTGCGGGCCGGTGTGCGGCGGGGCGTGGCGGTGCTGGCCCTCGTACTACTCGCCGCGCTCATACCGCTGTTGGGGCCGGAGGTCGCGCTGCACGACACCGGGGAGGCGACGGCGCCCGGTGCGGGTGGTACGGCACTGCTGCGCGGGGTGCTGTTCGCCGCGCTGAGCGTGTCGCTGGGCGAGCTGTTCGCGGGGAGGCTGGCGGCCGGGCTGCCCGGTGCTCCCAGTGAACGGCCGCGCTCCTGGGCGCCGTTGGCGAACACGGCCGGGTTCCTCGCCGCGCTGGCCCTGGCCTCCGTCGTCGCGACCGGCAACCTCGTCCCGCGCGGCCTCGGCCAGATCGACCTCGGTGGTCTCTACGCCTCCCGCGACGGCAGGCTGGCCCTCCTGGAGGTCAACGCCTTCCTGCTGGCCGCGCTGTGCGCCCGCTCGCGCCGCCCCGGGCTCCAACTGTGGCCGCTGACGGCCGTGTTGGTCGCGGAGGCGCTGCGCGCGCATCCGTCCGCCGAGCACGGCCCGCTCACCGGCTCGCTGCTCACGCTCACGCATCTGACCTGTGCGGCGCTGTGGGTGGGCGGACTGCCGTACACCCTGCGGACGTTGCGGGTGTGGCGGGGCGGCACCGCCGGGGCCGCGCTGCTCGGGCGGTACGCGCGCGTGGCCGCCGCACTGCTCGCCGTACTGACCGCGACGGGGGTGTGGAGCACGCTGCGCCGGATGCCGCCGGGCACGGTCCTGGACCAGCTGACGACGACGGCGTACGGGCGCACCCTGTTCGCCAAGGTGCTGCTCGTCGCCGCCGTCGCCGTGCTCGCGCTGTGGGCGCGGGTGCGGCTGGGGCGGAGCGGTGACCCGCTCGCCGCGGCCGCGCCCGCGCGGGCCGAGGTGGCCGTGCTGGGCGCGGTGGTGGCGGTCTCGGGGCTGCTCACGGCGCTGCCGCTGCCGATCCGCTGGTCCTGACCGGCCGCGCCCCCCCGTAGGGGCGGTCAGCCGTTGGTGACGAGCACCTTGAGGGCCGTGCGCTCGTCCATCGCCTTGTAGCCGTCCGGGACGCCCTCGATGTCCACGGTCATGTCGAAGACCGGGGAGGGGTCGATCGTGCCGTCGAGCACGTCGGGCAGCAGGTCGGGGATGTAGGCGCGGACCGGGGCGACACCGCCGCGCAGGGCGATGTTCCGGTCGAACATGACGCTGAGGTCGAGGCCGGTGCCGCTGCCGTGGGGCACGCCGACGTAGCCGATGGAGCCGCCGTCGCGGGTGATGTGGACGGCCGTGCTCATGGACTGCTCGGTGCCGACGGCCTCGATCACGCAGTGCGCGCCCTGGCCCCGGGTCAGCTCGCGGACGGCGGCGACGGCCTCCTCGCCGCGCGAGGCGACCACGTCGGTGGCACCGAAGCGGCGGGCGATCTCGGTGCGGACCTCGTGCCGGCCGAGCGCGATGATCCGCTCGGCGCCGAGCCGCTTGGCGGCGAGCACGGCGCACAGGCCGACCGCGCCGTCACCGACGACGGCGACCGTGGAGCCGGGGCGGACGCCCGCGCCGAGGGCGGCGTGGTGACCGGTGCCGAGCACGTCGGACAGGGTGAGCAGGGAGGTCAGCAGGTGGTCGTCGGCGGCCGCCTCCTTGGGCAGCTGGACCAGCGTGCCGTCGGCGAACGGCACGCGCACGGCCTCGCCCTGGCCGCCGTCGTAGCCGACGGAGCCCCAGAAGCCGCCGTGCACACAGGAGGTGGTCAGGCCCTCGCGGCAGTACTCGCAGGTGCCGTCGGACCACATGAACGGGGCGACGACGAGGTCCCCGCGCTTGACCGTGCCGACCTCGGAGCCGGTCTCCTCGACGATGCCGAGGAACTCGTGACCGATGCGCTGTCCTGCCTGGCGGGCGGCCTCGCCGCGGTAGGCCCACAGGTCGCTGCCGCAGATGCAGGCGCGCAGCACCCGTACGACGGCGTCGGTGGGCAGCTGCACCACCGGCTCGGGCACGTCCTCCACGCGCATGTCGAAGGGGGCGTGGATGGTGGTGGCGCGCATGGTGCGGGTCTTTCTGGTGCGAGGGGGCTCGGCGGTGGTCGAGCGCCTCTCACGGTACGCCGTGCCGGGGGCGTGCCGCGCCCCCAGGGGGCACCGGACCAGGGCAAAGGGGCACCCCGCGCGAACTCGGCACCGGCTCGGCGGGGTTCACGGGACACCGCCGCCCGGGTCCGTACGGCGTCCCCGCCCCGGGCACGAACAGGCGCTCGCCCGGGGCCGTACAGGCATACGAGGGCCGGCCCGGGAGGGCGGGGAGTCCGCCCCTGGGGGCCCTGGATGTCGGCGGCGGCCCGTATCCTCAATGACCATGCTCGAAGACCGTGCGACCGTTGTGTCCTCCTCCACCCCGTGGCCGGCCGTGTATCCGAAGGGATACGCGGTCGTTGACGTGGAGACCACCGGCCTGGCCCGCGACGACCGGATCATCTCGGCCGCCGTCTACCGCCTGGACGCGCGCGGCGAGGTCGAGGACCACTGGTACACGCTGGTCAACCCCGAGCGCGATCCGGGCCCGGTGTGGATACACGGGCTGACGAGCGAGGTCCTCGAAGGGGCCCCGCTCTTCGCGGAGGTCGCGGAGGAGTTCGCGGCGCGGCTCGCGGACCGCGTGCTGGTCGCGCACAACGCGGTCTTCGACTGGCAGATGATCGCGCGGGAGTACGCGCGCGCCGACAAGGAGCCCCCGGTGCGGCAGCGGCTGTGCACCATCGCGCTCTCCAAGGAGCTGGGGCTGCCGCTGCCCAACTTCAAGCTGGAGTCCCTCGCGGCGCACTTCGGCGTCGTACAGCAGCGCGCGCACCACGCCCTGGACGACGCGCGGGTGCTGGCCGAGGCGTTCCAGCCGAGCCTGCGCGCGGCCGCCGCGGGGAACGTACGGCTGCCGCTGCTGGAGTGCCGTCCGCTCACCGAGTGGTCGGACGCGCCCCGCATCGGCCGCCAGGGCGGGGGCGGTTACGGGGGCTCGTCGAGCTGGCGTCCCGCGCGCAAGCGGCCCGCGTGTCCGTATCCCAACCCCGGACGGTACGAACCGGGCAAAAGACTCAAGCAGGGCATGCGGGTGGCGTTCTCCGGCGACACCTCCACCGAGCGCGACCTGCTGGAGGACCGGGCGACCGAGGCCGGACTGCACGTGGCCACGAGCCTGTCCCGGCTGACCAGCCTGCTCGTCACCAACGACCCCGATTCGGGCACCTCCAAGACGGCCAAGGCCCGCCAGTTCGGCACGCCGGTGGTGGACGAGGCGGCGTTCGGGCAGCTGCTGCGGGACGTGGAGTCGGCCGACGGAGAGGCGTAGTCGGCGCGGACGGAGTCGACGACGGGGGCGCGGCCGACACGGAGGCGTGGCCGGCGCGGACGGATGGGCATGCCAGGCGTCCGGGCGGACGGGTGATTCGCCGCGAGTCGCCCCCACCCCCGCTCGCCCACCGGCCCGGGACGGCTCACGCTGAGCCGTATGGCGAGATGCGAAGTTTGCGGCAATGACTACGGAATGACCTTCGAGGTCCACGCGCAGGGCGCGGTGCACGTCTTCGACTGCTTCTCCTGTGCGATTCACCGCATGGCCCCCATCTGCGAGCACTGCCGGGTGCAGATCATCGGGCAGGGCGTCGAGGTGGAGGGCCACTGGTACTGCGGTGCCCACTGCGCGCGGGCCGAGGGCAGGACGGGGGTGGTCGACCGGGTGTGACCTGGTGCCCGGGTGTGACCCGGTACCCGCCCGAATGCGCCCCACGGCCCGGGGGTACCGTCGTGGGGTGCACCGCTACCGCTTCCTGCTGACCCCCCAGTGGGTGATCCTCACCCTCGTCGCGATCGCGCTGATCCCGACGATGATCAAGCTCGGTTTCTGGCAGCACCACCGCTACGAGGAGCGCACCGCCCGCAACGACCTGGTCTCGCGGGCGCTGCACGCGGACCCCGTCCCGGTCGAGCGGCTCACCTCCCCCGGGCACGCCGTGACACGGCTGGACAAGTACCGCACCGTCACCGCGACCGGCACCTTCGACACCGCCCACGAGGTGGTCGTCCGGCGCCGCACCAACTCCGACGGCGAGGTCGGCTTCCACGTCCTGACCCCGCTGCGGCTGACGGACGGCACGGTCCTGCTGGTCAACCGGGGCTGGATTCCCGCCAACGGCGTGCAGACGGCCTTCCCGAAGATTCCGGCGCCCCCGGCCGGGCAGACGACCATCACCGGGCGGCTCAAGGCCGACGAGACGACCGCGGCCAGCGGCATCAAGAACGTCAAGGGTCTGCCCGACCGCCAGATCATGCTGATCAACAGTGCGGAGGAGACCCGGCGCCTCGGCGCGAGGGTGCTCGGCGGCTATGTCGAGCAGACCGCGCCCACGCCCAGGGGCGACACCCCGGAGCAGATCTCCAGCCCGGGCAGCGAGGACGCTCCGCTGAACTACGCGTACATGATCCAGTGGTGGCTGTTCGCCGCCGGTGTCCCAGTGGGCTGGTGGTTCCTGGTCCGCCGCGAGATCCGGGACCGGGCGGAGGCGGCTGCGGGGGGCGACGCGGAGGGCAGCTCCCCGGAGACCGAGCCCGCCGCCGTATAGCGCCCGCGCCCGGCGGAGCCCGGCGCCCGGCTCCGCGGTACGGGCCCCGTACGGAGCCCGTACCGCGCGCCCCGGGGCGTCACTCCCCCGGCCGCACCGCCTGATTGCCCCTCAGACCCGCCGGGAACGCGCTTCCCGTGAACGCGCGCATCGAGGACTACGCCCTCATCGGGGACGAGCAGACCGCGGCCCTGGTCGGCCTGGACGGCTCGATCGACTGGCTGTGTCTTCCCCGCTTCGACTCCGGCGCCTGCTTCGCCCGGCTCCTCGGCGACGACGACAACGGCCACTGGCGGATCGCCCCGAAGGGCGCGCACCTGTGCACCCGGCGCGCCTACCGGCCCGACACCCTCGTCCTGGACACCGAGTGGGACACCCCCGACGGGACCGTGCGCGTCACCGACCTGATGCCGCAGCGCGCCAGGATGCCCGACGTCGTACGGATCGTGGAGGGCGTCAGCGGGCGGGTCACCGTGCACAGCACCCTGCGGCTGCGCTTCGACCACGGCTCGATCGTGCCGTGGATGCGGCGCTCGGACGGGCACCGGGTGGCCGTGGCGGGGCCCGACTCCACGTGGCTGCGCACCGAGCCGCCGGTGCGCACCTGGGGGCAGGACTTCGGCACGCACTCGGAGTTCACCGTCGGGGAGGGCGAGCGGGTGGCGTTCGTGCTCACCTGGCACCCCTCGCACGAGCCGCGCCCCCGGCTGATCAACCCGTTCGAGGCGCTGGAGTCCAGCGTGCGCGACTGGCGGAGCTGGGCGGGGCGCTGCCGGTACGAGGGGCCGTACCGCGACGCCGTGGTCCGCTCGCTGATCACCCTCAAGGCGCTCACCTACCGCCCGACCGGCGGGATCGTGGCCGCCGCGACCACCTCGCTCCCGGAGAAGCTCGGCGGAGTGCGCAACTGGGACTACCGCTACTGCTGGCTGCGCGACTCCACCCTGACCCTCGGCACGCTGCTCGCGGCGGGGTACCACGAGGAGGCCGAGGCGTGGCGTGACTGGCTGCTCCGGGCGGTCGCGGGCAGCCCCGAGGACCTCCAGATCATGTACGGGGTCGCGGGCGAGCGGCGGCTGCCGGAGAGCGAGCTGCCCTGGCTCGCCGGGTTCGCGCGCTCGGCGCCGGTCCGGATCGGCAACAGCGCCGTGGACCAGCTCCAGCTGGACGTGTACGGCGAGGTGATGGACTCCCTGTGGCTCGCACACCGGTCTGGTCTGTCGCCCCGGCCGCACATGTGGTCCCTCCAGCGCGCGCTGATCGAGTTCCTGCGCTCGGAGTGGCGGCAGCCGGACGAGGGGCTGTGGGAGGTGCGCGGGGGCCGCCGGCAGTTCACGCACTCCAAGGTGATGGTGTGGGTGGCCGTCGACCGCGCCGTACGCACCCTGGAGGAGCACCCCGGTCTCGAAGGCGACCTCACGGGCTGGCGGGAGCTGCGGGACGACATCCACCGGGAGGTGTGCGCGAAGGCGTACGACCCGGAGCGCAACACCTTCACCCAGTACTACGGCTCGCGCACCCTGGACGCCGCGCTGCTGCTGATCCCGCGCGTGGGCTTCCTGCCGCCGGACGACCCCCGGGTGATCGGCACCGTGGACGCGATCCGCGCGGGGCTCGGCCAGGACGGCTTCGTGCGCCGCTACGACACCGAGGACCCCGGGGGCCCGGTGGTGGACGGGCTGCCCGAGGGCGAGGGCGCCTTCCTGGCCTGCTCGTTCTGGCTGGCCGACGCCCTGCACCTGACCGGCCGCACCGAGGAGGCCAAGGATCTCTTCGCGCGCCTTGTCGACCTGTCCAACGACGTGGGGCTGCTGGCCGAGGAGTACGACCCGGCGGACGGCCGCCAGCTCGGCAACTACCCGCAGGCGTTCAGCCACATCGCCCTGGTGAACACCGCCCGCACGCTCTACGGAGGCGAGGGGGCAGGATAGGGGCCATGGATCTTGGACTGAAGGACCGGGTGTACATCGTGACCGGGGCCTCGCGGGGGCTCGGCAACGCCGCCGCGCGGCAGCTGGTCGCCGACGGGGCGAAGGTGGTCGTCAGCGGGCGGGACGAGAAGCGGGTGGCCGACGCGGCCGCCGAGCTGGGCCCGAACGCGGTGGGCGTGGCCGTCGGCAACGCCGATCCGGAGGCGCCGCAGCGGCTGATCGCGGCCGCCCGTGAGCACTTCGGGGGCTTCGACGGCATCCTCGTGAGCGTGGGCGGTCCGCCGCCCGGCTTCGTGGCGGACGTGACCGACGAGCAGTGGCGGGACGCCTTCGAGTCGGTGTTCCTGGGCGCGGTGCGCCTGGCCCGCGCGGCGGCGGCCGAGCTGGAGCCGGGCGGGGTCATCGGCTTCGTGCTGTCCGGCTCGGTGCACGAGCCGATCCCGGGGCTGACCGTCTCCAACGGGCTGCGCCCCGGGCTCGCCGGGTTCGCGAAGTCCCTCGCGGACGAGCTGGGCCCGCGCGGCATCCGGGTCCTCGGGCTGCTGCCGGGCCGTATCGACACCGACCGGGTGCGTGAGCTGGACAGTCTGTCCGCCGACCCCGAGGCGACCCGGAGGGCCGCCGAGTCCCGTATCCCCGTGCGCCGTTACGGCACCCCGGAGGAGTTCGGCCGGGTGGCCGCCTTCCTGCTGTCCCCGGCGGCGTCCTATGTGACGGGCGTGATGGTGCCGGTGGACGGGGGGATGCGGCGCGGGTTCTGACACGCCGTCAATTCCCCGCGCGGTTCTCGCGGGGAGTCAACTCCCTTGTCCCGGGCGTCAGGTGACGCGTCCGGCGCGGTGCCTGATCACCCGCAGCCGGACCTCGGCGGGCAGCGCCGCCAGGCCCGCCGAGTCCCGGGCGCGGGCCAGGGGGCCGGAGGTGAACTCCGCGAGCGCGGCGCCGGGGGGCATGTCCGGCTCCAGCCGGAACCACGCCCGTACGGCGGGGGCGCCCCGGCGACCGGTCAGCAGGACGTCGCTCTGGGCCATGCCCTCCTGGCCCGAGGCGTCCCGGGAGAGGGCGTTCTCCAGGGCCGAGCCGCGCAGCCGCGCGGTGCCGCCGTCGCCGGTGTCGACCCGGACCTCGGCCACGCGGTGCCGGCGCAGTGCCGACACCAGCCACCACACGCCGATCAGGAACAGGATCGCCAGGCCCGCGATGAGGGCGGGCCACCACCAGCCGGTGTCCCGGAAGCCGGTGCGCTCGGCCCGGCTGAGCAGTACGTCGTGCGTGCTCGTGTGGATCCACCAGCGCGGGAAGGGCGCGCCGAGTCCGGCGGCGAGGACCACCCCGCCGAGGGCGAGCAGCAGCAGGCCCGCCACGGCGAGCAGGACCCGGTTGACCGTGCCGGTGCGCATCGCGCTCACCCCTTCCGTCCGGGCCTGCGGACCCGTACCGACAGCTTCGGCGGGCGGCTCAGCCCCAGCTCGCGGACCGCGCCGCCGAGCGTGGTGTCCAGGTCCGCGCGGACCTCGTCCGGTTCGCGGAAGTGCGAGACCACCTTCACGTCCGCCTTTCCGCGGCCGACGCGCACACGGGCCTCGCGGACGCCGGAGATGTCCATGGCGCGGTCGCGCAGCAGCACGGCGGCGGCCTCGCGGCGCAGCGCGGCACGCACGTCGGGGTGCGGGCGGCTCATGGGCAGCAGGCGGCGCAGTCCGGGCGTGAGCGCGAGGAGGAGCAGCCAGAGTCCGACGGCGGCGACGAAGGCCGCGCCCGCCAGCACCGGGATCGCGTCGACCCGCTGCTCGGCGAGTTGCCGGGCCAGTTCGCGGCGCCAGTACATCGCGGGGTGCCCGGCGCGCACGGCGGCCACGTCGTACAGCAGCAGGCCCGCGCCGCCGAGCAGGCACAGGGCGACGAGGGCGGCCGGGACGCGGCGCGCGGACCAGAAGCGGCCGCTGCCCTGCTCGGGCGGGGGTGTGGGCTGCTCGCCGGGGTCGAGGACGGGCAGGCGGTGGGTGGTGTGCTCGCTCATGACGTCCTCCCGTGCGCGTCACCGGGCGCGGCCACGTGATGCAGCCGCTCGACCTGGACGACCACCTCGGGCACCGTCATGTCGACCAGCGAATTCACCCGTTCGATGACCCGGCGGCGTACGGCGGCGCAGCGGGCGCCGATGTCGGCCGGGTAGGCGAGTTCGAGCGAGACCCGCACGCGTGCCGTGCCGACCGGGCCGTCCTCGCCGCGCGCGGCGCCGGAGCCGTGCGGGCGGACGGCGACCGTGGCGTGCGGCCGGGCGGCGCCCGGCGGCAGCGGGGCGATCGCCTCGCGGGCCGCCTGCGCGGCGATCTTCGCGACGACCTTGTCCGCGATCCTGGTGGCGCCGCGCTCGGCCACCGGGGTGGGCTCCGCGGCCGGGCGGCCGGCCGCCGTCGCGCTCACGGCGCTCACCGCCGCCGGTCGCGCCGGCCGTCGCGGGCGCGGAAGAAGTCGCCCGGTTCCAGGTCGCCGTCCAGCACGCGGCCGACGACGAACCCGACGGCCCCGAGCGCCGCCACCAGCAGGAAGGCCCCGAATCCGCCGAAGTACCCGGCGAATCCCAGCGCCAAGCCGGCGATCATGCCGGCCACGGCCATGCTCATAGCGCTCCTCAGTTCGTCAGGCCCCTGTAAGCCGGATTCCCCCTACGGCCCGGTGAATACGCGCGTCTCACTGAATACGCGGCTGGGCCGGCTCCTCCTCGTCCTCCTCGTCGGGGAGCTTGACGTCGCTGACGGCGATGTTGACCTCCACGACCTCCAGCGAGGTCATGCGTTCCACGGCGGCGACCACGTTCTCCCGCACCGCGCGGGCGACGTCGCCGATGGAGTAGCCGTACTCCACGACGATCTCCAGGTCGAGCGCGGTCTGCACCTCGCCGACCTCGGCCTTCACCCCTCGGGTCACGGCCTTGGAGCCACCGGGCAGCCGGTCGCGCGCGGCACCGAAGGTACGGGCGAGCCCGCTGCCCATGGCGTGCACACCGACCACGTCGCGTGCGGCCATTCCGGCGATCTTCTCCACCACGCCGTCCGCGATGGTGGTACGGCCACGGGCCGCCGGGTCACCGCCGCCGCGCCGCGTGGTCTTGCGGGTGGACACCTGCGACTCGTTGTCTCCGCCGGGGCTCGTCGTCGTCTCGGTCATCGCCGTAGGTCCCTTTCGGTCGTGGTTCCCCGCCCACCGTAAGCACGGCTGCGCGAATGCGCGCCAGGTATACGGCAGGCTGGAGGAATGACGTCGGAGTGGACACAGGCGGTACGGCAACGGCTGGGCGTGGGCAGACTGTTGCCGCTCGGCGGCGGCCGGGACGGCGCGTGGATCTCGGAGCAGGCGGCCGGGGCGGTGCTGGGGAGCGCGGCCAGGGACGAGGTGCCGGGGGTACGCCTCGGCGGGCTCAGGATCGGGCTCGCCGATCCGGCGGACGCCGGGGAACCGGTCGTACCGCCGCCGCCGAGCGCGCTGCCGCCGGGGGCCCTGCGGGTGACGGCGGACTTCGCGGCGACCACCGAGCGGCCGCTGCCGGTGACGGCGGAGCTGCTGCGGACGGCCCTGACGGATGCCGCGACCGAGCGTCTCGGGCTCGCGGTCACGGAGGTGGACCTGCGGGTGACGGATCTGCTGGGCCCGGCCGACGCGGGGCCCGAGCCGAGCCCCGCACCCGGTCCGCCGTCGGCCGCCGAGGCCAAGGACCCCGACGGCTATCTGGTGGCCACCGCCGCGCGGGCGGTCCCCGGGGTGACCCGGCTGACGGCCGTGCTCGGGGACCGCTGCGGGGTGGTCCGTACGGAACGGCCCGCCGTGCCCGCGTCGCTCCCGCGCCGCCATGTGTGCGTGGAGCTGGCCGCCGACCCCGTCCACCGCACCGTCGAGGTGGCCCGCGCGGTCCGCACGGCGGTGCGGGACGCGCTGGAGGACCGTCCGACGGTGGCGGTGCTGGTGACGGCGGTGGAGGAGCCGGAGGCGGAGTCGGGGCCCGTCACGTGACGTGAACGGCTGGGTGCTCAGTCGCCGATGCCCGCCAGGTCGCGCAGGCGGCGGGTCTGGGCGGCACGTTCGGCCGTGCGCTGGTCGTCGTAGGTGCGCTCGGGGGCGCCGCGCAGCAGGGCCTTGGTCTCCACCACGGCGTCACGGGGCGCGGCCAGGAGCGCGGCGGCCAGGTCGGCGGTCGCCGCGTCGAGTTCGGCGGCCGGGACCGCCGCGTTGGCCAGCCCGGAGACGACCGCCTCCTCGGCGTGCACGAAGCGGCCCGTCGCGCAGATCTCCAGGGCGCGGGCGTACCCGACCAGGCCGACCAGCGGGTGGGTGCCCGTCAGGTCGGGCACCAGGCCCAGGCTCGTCTCCCGCATGGCGAACTGCACGTCGTCCGCGACGATGCGCAGGTCGCAGGCGAGCGCGAGCTGGAATCCGGCCCCGATCGCATGGCCCTGGACAGCGGCGATGGACACGAGGTCGTTCCGTCGCCACCAGGTGAAAGCCTCCTGGTACTCGGCGATGGTCGCGTCGATCCCGGCGTCGTCACGGCGCGCGAGATCGATGAAGGTCGGCTCGCCCTCGATCCCCTCCGGGGTGAACATGCGTCGGTCGAGCCCGGCGGAGAAGGACTGGCCCTCGCCGCGCAGCACGACGACACGCACGGTGCCCGGCAGCAGCTTCCCCGCCTCGGCCAGCGCCCGCCACATGGCGGGGCTCTGCGCGTTGCGCTTGGCCGGGTTGGTCAGCGTCACCGTGGCGAGCGCGTCGTCGACGGTGAGCCGTACGCCGTCCTTGTCGAGTACAGGAACGAGGTCCTTGTCGGGCGAAGCCATGGGGCGCCTCCGATGGGTGCGGTCAGCACGCGGTGCCGTACGGCACCGCGAAGTGACTGCACAGTAACCACCCGGGCGATCACACGACCGACCGGGTGGCCACCATCGAAGCCGATGGGCCGCCCGGAGTCAGGACGTCGCGGCCTTCTTGCCCCGGGTCGCTCCGCCACGCCCACGCAGCGTGACGCCCGACTCGCTGAGCATCCGGTGTACGAAGCCATACGAGCGGCCGGTCTCCTCGGCCAGCGCCCGGATGCTCGCACCGGAGTCGTACTTCTTCTTCAGGTCTGCCGCGAGCTTGTCGCGCGCGGCGCCGGTCACCCGGCTGCCCTTCTTCAGAGTCTCGGCCACCCGTGCCTCCTCATGGGAAGTGCGCTCTGGTCTTCTCATGATCACCCCTCCGGGGCGGGATGGCCACCCATTCGGCAAGGTCCGTGAGACAAGGTTGTGACGACAGGAGCACATCCCCACATGCGGAGTCCTTGATTCCACGGCCGGGTGCACGGACCTTCGGCGCGTTCTTCGGGTGAAGCACCAGGTCACAGACGCGAAGCGGCCGGCCCCTCCGCCATGGAGGGACCGGCCGCGAAATCCGTGTACGACACACCTCGGTACGAGGAGATCTCACACAGATGAGGGATCACGGATCGGCCGAATGATCCATCCCCGGTGGATCACGCCAGGGCGACGAGGTCCGCGTAGTCGGAGCCCCAGAGGTCCTCGACGCCGTCCGGGAGCAGGATGATCCGCTCCGGCTGGAGCGCCTCGACGGCGCCCTCGTCGTGGGTGACCAGGACGACGGCGCCCTTGTAGGTGCGCAGGGCGCCGAGGATCTCCTCGCGGCTGGCGGGGTCGAGGTTGTTGGTGGGCTCGTCCAGGAGCAGCACGTTGGCCGAGGAGACGACCAGGGTGGCGAGGGCGAGGCGGGTCTTCTCGCCGCCGGAGAGGACCCCGGCGGGCTTGTCCACGTCGTCGCCGGAGAAGAGGAACGAGCCGAGCGTCTTGCGGACCTCGACCAGGTCCAGGTCCGGCGCGGCCGAGCGCATGTTCTCCAGGACCGTGCGCTCGGGGTCCAGGGTCTCGTGCTCCTGGGCGTAGTAGCCGAGCTTGAGGCCGTGGCCGGGGACGACCTCGCCGGTGTCGGGCTGCTCCGCGCCGCCGAGGAGGCGCAGCAGGGTCGTCTTGCCGGCGCCGTTGAGGCCGAGGATGACGACGCGGGAGCCCTTGTCGATGGCCAGGTCGACGTCGGTGAAGATCTCCAGCGAGCCGTACGACTTCGACAGGCCCTCCGCCATCAGCGGGGTCTTGCCGCAGGGGGCGGGCTCGGGGAAGCGGAGCTTGGCGACCTTGTCGGACTGGCGGACCGCCTCCAGGCCGGAGAGCAGCTTGTCGGCGCGCTTGGCCATGTTCTGCGCGGCGACCGTCTTGGTGGCCTTGGCGCGCATCTTGTCGGCCTGCGAGTGCAGGGCGGCGGCCTTCTTCTCGGCGTTCTGCCGCTCGCGCTTGCGGCGCTTCTCGTCGGCCTCGCGCTGCTGCTGGTAGAGCTTCCAGCCCATGTTGTAGACGTCGATCTGGGCGCGGTTGGCGTCCAGGTAGAACACCTTGTTGACGACCGTCTCGACCAGGTCGACGTCGTGGGAGATCACGATGAAGCCGCCGCGGTAGGTCTTGAGGTAGTCGCGCAGCCAGGCGATCGAGTCGGCGTCGAGGTGGTTGGTGGGCTCGTCGAGGAGCAGGGTGTCGGCGTCCGAGAAGAGGATGCGGGCCAGCTCGACACGGCGGCGCTGACCGCCGGAGAGGGTGTGCAGGGGCTGGCCGAGCACGCGGTCGGGCAGGTTGAGCGCGGCGGCGATGGTCGCGGCCTCGGCCTCGGCGGCGTACCCGCCCTTGGTGAGGAACTCCGTCTCCTGGCGCTCGTACTGCTTGAGCGCCTTCTCGCGGGTGGCGCCCGAGCCGTTGGCGATGCGCTGCTCGTTCTCGCGCATCTTGCGGATCAGTACGTCGAGGCCGCGCGCGGAGAGGATGCGGTCGCGGGCGAGCACGTCGAGGTCGCCGGTGCGGGGGTCCTGCGGCAGATAGCCGACCTCGCCGGAGCGGGTGATCTGACCGGCGGCCGGGATGCCCTCGCCGGCCAGGCACTTGGTGAGGGTGGTCTTGCCGGCGCCGTTACGGCCGACCAGACCGATGCGGTCGCCCTTGGCGACACGGAAGCTGGCGTTCTCGATGAGGATGCGGGCACCGGCGCGCAGCTCGATACCGGAGGCGGAGATCACGGACAGGCTCCTGGGCGTACGGGACGGGATCGTCGGACGGTCTGCTGAGGGCGTTCCCGCCGTCTAATGCGCGAGGAGAAAGGCCATGCGGGCAATTCTAACGGGGGCGGGCAAGGGGTTTTCCGGACGTGGACCCTCCGGGGGTTGGCGGGGGCCTGGGGCCGAGGGGTGGGCCCCACAGGGGTCGCGGTGGTCGTCGAGGGGTGGACGGGTAAGGATGGCGGCAGGGCGTCGGACGAGGGTGGCGCCGGGACGGGAGGCGAGGGGCCGGTGCAGTTCGACGATGACGCGAATCTCGACACGTCCGAGGTGCAGGACGCGCGCGGGAGCCGGATTCCTGGTGGCCGGATGACCATCGGGGGTGGCATCGGGGGGCTGATCGCCCTGTTGCTGGCGCTGTTCCTGGGGGTGGGGCCGGACCAGCTGGGGCTGTCGTCCGGCGGTGACCAGGCGGCGTCGCAGCCGTCGTCGCTCGGTGACGTCCAGGAGTCCTGCCGTACCGGCAGGGACGCGAACACGCGGACCGACTGCCGGATGGTGGCGGTGGTCAACAGCGTGCAGGACTACTGGTCGCAGGAGTTCCGCGGCCGGGGACAGACCTACACCCCGGCGCCGACCGTGCTCTTCACCGGCCAGATCCGCACGGCCTGCGGGGCGGCGACCGCGGCGGTGGGGCCGTTCTACTGCCCCGGTGACCGCAAGGTCTATCTGGACCTGGGCTTCTTCGACGAGCTGCGGACGAAGTTCGGGGCGAGCGGGGGCCCGTTCGCGCAGGCGTACGTCGTCGCGCACGAGTACGGCCACCACGTGCAGGACCTGGAGGGCACCCTCGGCCGCACCCAGGACGGGCTGACCGGCGAGAACAGCAACTCGGTGCGCACGGAGCTCCAGGCCGACTGCTACGCCGGGGTGTGGGCCCACCACGCGACGACGACGCCGGACCCGGCGACCGGGCGGCCGCTGATCACCAGCCTGACCCCGGAGGACATCAAGGACGGGCTGAACGCGGCGGCGGCCGTGGGCGACGACCGCATCCAGCAGGAGTTCCAGGGCCGGGTGACCCCGGAGACCTGGACGCACGGCTCCTCGCTCCAGCGCCAGCAGTGGTTCGACCAGGGGTACAGCACGGGCGACCCGTCCCGGTGCGACACCTTCGGCTGACGGGGGCGGGGAAACGGCCCAGGCGTTGTCAGTGGCGGGTGTCACACTGAGCGGCGAGTCACCACAGATCCGGGCAGGACGTCCGGAGGTACCCGGCGCACAAGGGAGTGAATCGCCATGACGGCAGCGGACGGACGGCCGAGTGTCTACCCGACGGTGCTCTACGCGGACGCGAAGGCCGCGATCGGACAGCTGACGGAGGCCCTCGGCTTCACCGAGCTGACGGTGTACGAGTCGGAGGACGGCATGGTGCTCCACGCCGAGCTGGCCCAGGGCAACGGCGCGGTGATGCTCGGCTCCAAGGGACGCGGCGGCCTCTTCGACTCGGTGATGAAGGACGCCGGGCCCGCGGGGGTGTACATCGTCGTGGACGACGTGGACGCCCACCACCAGCGGGCCGTGGAGCACGGCGTGGAGATCCTGATGCCCCCGACGGACCAGGACTACGGCTCGCGGGACTACATGGCGCGGGACGCCGAGGGCAACGTCTGGAGCTTCGGGACGTACGCCCCGGCGATCGCGCTCTGAGCCGTTGAGCCCCTGAGCCGCCGACCGCGTGGGCCCCCGCTAACCGCCCGTGTGCACCTGGAAGGCGGCGCGGCGTACGGCCTTGGCGAGGGCGGGGTCGGGGTGCGCGGCGGCCAGCGCGACCAGTACCTGCACGGTGCGGGGGTGGCCGACGGCGCGCACCTCCTCCAGCAGGGCGGGGACGGTCGGCTGCACGGATGCCTCCAGGTGCCGTACCAGCATCTCCGTCTCACCGTGGTCGGCGACGGCCGCGGCGGTGTCGACCCAGAGCCAGGTGGCCTCCTCGCGGGTGAGCACCTCGTGCGCGTCCTCGGGGTCCACGCCGTCGTGCTCGGCCAGCCACAGCAGGGCGTACGGCCGCAGCGCGGGCTCCTCGACGACCGCGTGCACGTCCGGCTCGGCGGGGGCGCCGACGACGCGCAGCGCCTCGAAGGCGAGTCCGCGCAGCAGGGCGTCCTCACCCCGGGCGGCCTCGATGAGCTGGCCGACGGCACCGCCGACGGGGCGGGCGGCGAGCCAGGCGCGGTACTCGGCGCGGGCCGCGTTGGGGCGGAGCTGGGCGCAGCCGCGCAGCATGTCCTCGGCGGACTGCTCGATGTTCCCGGCGGGGCTCTGGGCGGCCACGCAGATCTGCTCCAGCTTGACCCAGACGGCCCAGCTGCCGAGGGGGGTGAGGGTCGCGTGGCCGTCGCCGTGGGTCAGGGCGCCGACGGAGGCCAGCGCCTGGACGGCCCAGTCGAGGAGGGGGGCGAGGGGGGCGTCAACGGGCGCGTCGTCCGGGGCGGCGAGCGGTGCGGGGACGCCGGGGGCGTAGGAGACCTCGCAGCGCTCGGTGCGCAGTTCGGTGACGCGCTGCTCCAGCAGGTCGAGCAGCTGCTCGACGGGCACGGGTCCGGCGGAGAGCTGGAGGAAGGAGAGCACCTGGGGCATGGCCGAGACGACCTCGGCGACGGCGGCCGGTTCGTGGTCCGCCGGTTCGGGGCAGGCGAGCGACCAGGCGTCGAAGAGGGCGACCCAGCCGCGCAGTACGGCGCTGTCGTCGCGGTCCCAGGCGCGCAGGCGCCAGCCGGGGCGGGCGCTGTCGCCGTGCACCTCGACGAGTCCGGCGAGGCGGGCGGTGTCCCAGTCGGCGCGGATCTGACGGGTGGAGAGGCCGAGGTCGGCGGCCGCGCGGGCGGCGGTCGCGTCGGAGAGGGTGGCCTTGCCGTCGGCGGTGGCGGCGTCGCTGCCGGGGCCGAGGGCGGCGTCGGCCCAGCGTGCGACGCGGACCGGGCCTGCCAGGCCGGTGCGTGCCATTCTGGCCAGTTCGGCGGGGGCCGGAGTGCCCTCCGGGGGCCGGGGTGCGGCGCGGCGCGGGCGCCGCTGGTTCACAGCTGTGGGGGCGGCGGCCAGGGGTCGCGGTCGGACGAGTCGGAGCCTGGAGTCGCGCGGGATACGGGACGTCACGGGTGCAGTCTTCCGGTTGACGGTCCGAAAACCCAAACGGGATGTCACGGGCGGCTACGGAGAAGGCCAACGCACCAGGTCGGAGGAGGGGCGCGGAGTCAGGATCAGGCCATGGGCGCGGGGGCCTCCGACGGGGGACGAAGCGGTACGGAACCGGGGATTCCGGCTCGTTGAGGGGCCGTCGGCAGAGTTCACGCCGACGGAAGGCGGGCGCTCACATCAGCGGAACGCGGACGCTCACATCAGCGGAACCAGGAACCGGCGCAGCCGCTCCTCGTACTCCTCCGGGTCGGCGTTCCACATCGCGGCGTGCGGGGCGCCGGGGACGGTGTGCAGGGCGACCAGGTCGGGTCTGCGGTCGGCCAGGCGGCGGGAGTGCAGCCAGGGGGCGACGGTGTCGCCGGGGCCGTGGATGATCAGGGTGGGCGCCGGGACCTCGGGCGGGCCCGAACCGGCCGCTCCGGCGGCGCGGCCGGGGCGCAGTCCGGCCCGGCCCTGCGCGGCGCGCACGGCGAGCGGCAGCAGGGGGCGCGGGAGGTGGCGGGCGCGGGCGAGGGCGCGCAGCGTGGACTCCCAGTCGAGGACGGGCGAGTCGAGGATCAGCCCGGCGACGCGGTCGGCCAGCGGGGAGTGCTGGGCGGCGCGCAGGGCCATGGTGGCGCCGGTGGACCAGCCGAGCAGGACGACCCGCTCGGCGCCGTGGCCCACGGCCCAGCGGATCGCGGCGTCCACGTCGCGCCACTCGGTCTCCCCGAGGTGGTTGATGCCGTCGGGCGGGGC
This sequence comes from Streptomyces sp. NPDC026659, assembly GCF_040638245.1. Taxonomy (NCBI): domain Bacteria; kingdom Bacillati; phylum Actinomycetota; class Actinomycetes; order Kitasatosporales; family Streptomycetaceae; genus Streptomyces; species Streptomyces sp. NPDC026659. The sequence goes on from NZ_JBEZXY010000012.1 coordinate 58,373, forward strand.
GGGCGCTCCAGGGTCGCCCCGGTAGGACAGCGCGAGCACCGGAAGGCGCAGCGCGTGCAGGGCGCGCAGCACGTTCAGCGACTGCTCGCGGGTGGCGCCGAGTCCGTGCACGGCGATCACCCAGGTGTCCCGCTGTCCGGGCACGAACCAGGCGGGCAGCAGGCCGTTCTCGCCGGGCACCTCGACGTCGGCGAAGTCCAGGCCGAGCGCGGTCCGCGGGTCTCCCAGGTGGACGTTCGGGGTCAGCCGTACCGCCTCGCCGGGGGTGAGGGTGCCGTGGGTGACGCGTTCGAGGCGGCGTACGACCGTGTCGGCGGTGTGCTCGGCCGAGTCCAGCACGGGTCCGACGACCGCGTGTGTGCCATGGCCCGTGATCCCGTAGGTCCCCCGCCGCAGCGAGGCCAGATCCCGGGTGAGCGTGATCCGCCCGGCCTGCGTGGCGTGCACGGTGAGCCGCGGCTCGGTCGGCAGCGGCCGCCCCGCGGGCGCCTTGAGCGCGGCCCCGCTCGCATACCGCCCCACGGCCAGGGACACGGCCCCCGCCGCGACGACGGCACCGACGACGGCAGCGGACACTTTGACTGTACGCACGGCTCCAGTGTCGGGGGGCGGGGCGGGGGCGGCCAGTGGAAGCGGGCCGGGACCGGTCAGCCCCGCTGCCCGTACCCCTGCAGGCGATCCGTCACCTCGGCCAGTTCCGCCTCCGTCAGCAGGGACGGGGTGTGGCCCGGCACCGAGGACGCGGTGAGCCAGAGCCGGCACATCCACTCCAGCTGGGCCGTGCGGTCGTAGGCCTCGGCGAGGGTGGCGCCGTAGGTGAGGGTGCCGTGGTTGCGCAGGAGGCAGCCGGTGCGGTCGATCAGGGCGGCGACGGCGTGGGCGGCGAGTTCGGGGGTGCCGTAGGCGGCATAGGGGGCGACCCGTACGGGGCCGCCGAGGGCGCAGGTCATGTAGTGGATCGGGGGCAGCTCGGGGACCAGCGTGGAGACGGCGGTGGCGTGCACGGCGTGGGTGTGGACGACGGCGCGGGCGTCGGTGGCGCCGTAGACCGCGAGGTGCAGGGGGAGTTCGCTGGTCGGTCTCAGCGTGCCGAGCACCTGGCGGCCGGTCGGGGCGACGCCGGTGATGTCGTCGGGGCCGAGTTGGTCGTAGGGCACGCCCGTGGGGGTGACCAGCACCGTGTCGCCGACGCGTGCGGAGACGTTCCCCGAGGTGCCGACGACCAGGCCCTCGGCGGCCGTGCGCCGCGCGGTGGCGACCACCTCCGCCCACGCCTCGGCCTCCGCCGCGCCGATCCGTCCCGTGTCACCCCGCTGCCGGTCCATGCGCCGATCCTGCCAGCCGGGCGCCGATGACGGGCAGCACTCCCGCGACTCCGGGACCGGCCGTCCCGTACGTCCGATCGAACGAAAATCATGACACAACACCGCAAATCACCCTCCCCCTCCCGCCCCACCCCTTGAATTGGGCCTCCGCCGACCGACCGGACGACGACGTTTCACCGCCACCCGGGGAGACGCATGGCCCTCTCTGCCCACCGCCGCGCCGGAGTCCTCGCGGCGGCCACCGCGGCGCTCGCCCTGACGGGCGCCCATCCCACCGCCGCCGGACCGCTCCACACCACCACCACCGCCGCCGCACCGCCCGGCGCCGCCCTCCCGGCGCTCCCCCGGGGCCACGACGTCTCCTCGCACCAGAAGCGCGTGGACTTCAACCGCGCCCGCGCGAGGGGCGCCCGGTTCGCGTACGTCAAGGCGACCGAGTCGACGGGCTACCGCAACCCGTACTTCGCCGGGCAGTACGACGGCGCCCGCCGGGCGGGCCTGATCCGGGGCGCGTACCACTTCGCCCGCCCCGACCGCTCCTCCGGCGCCCGCCAGGCCGCGTACTTCGTGCGGCACGGCGGCGACTGGCGCGCCGACGGCCGCACGCTGCCGCCCGCACTCGACATCGAGTACAACCCGTACGACAAGCACCACAAGTGCTACGGCCTGAGCCACCAGCGGATGGTCCGCTGGATCTGGTCGTTCAGCGACGAGGTCCGCCGCCTGACGGGCCGCCGCCCGGTCATCTACACCACCGCCCACTGGTGGAACGCCTGCACGGGCCGCAGCCGCGCCTTCGCCGCGAGCCACGCGCTGTGGGTCGCCGGACACGGCTCGTCGGGCCCCGGAAAACTCCCCGCAGGCTGGCGTTACTGGACGTTCTGGCAGTACGGCGTCAAGGGCCGGCTGCCGGGTGACCAGGATCTCTTCAACGGCTCCGTGAACCACCTGAAGACCTTCGCCCGCGGCTGGTGACCCAAGGGGCGCCCGGGCTGTGCGGAATCCTTGATTCCGGTCGGAATCCGGCCCCCCGCTTCCGACACCGTGATGCCCGGCCGAGTTCACCTTCCGTTCACCCAGGTTGCCTACGTTCATCCAGCCAATGACGCTCGAACGATTGCCTGGGTAAATGGAAAGCTTCTCGCTGATCCTCGCGATTGTGGTGATAACCGCACTTGCGTTCGATTTCACGAACGGTTTCCACGACACCGCCAACGCGATGGCCACGACCATCTCGACCGGTGCACTCAAGCCCAAGGTCGCGGTGGCCATGTCGGCCGCCCTCAACCTGGTGGGCGCTTTTCTCTCGGTGGAGGTCGCCAACACGATCTCCAAGGGTCTCGTCGACGAGACCGGCATCCGTCCCGAGGTCATCTTCGCCGCGCTGACCGGCGCGATCCTCTGGAACCTCCTCACTTGGCTGGTCGGCCTGCCCTCCAGTTCCTCGCACGCCCTGATGGGCGGCCTGATCGGCGCCACCGTCGCGTCGGCGGGCCTCGGCGCCGTCCACGGCGACGTGCTGGTCACAAAGGTGCTGCTCCCGGCCGTCGCCGCCCCCGTGGTGGCCGGTCTCGCCACCATGCTCGCCACCCGTCTGTCGTACGGCGTCTCCCCGAACTCCGGCGGCGAGGCCACCCGCAAGGGCTACCGCACCGGCCAGATCGCCTCGGCCGGACTGGTCTCCCTGGCCCACGGCACCAACGACGCGCAGAAGACGATGGGCATCATCACCCTCGCGCTGATCGCGGGCGGTGCCATCGCCCCCGGCTCCAACCCGCCGGTCTGGGTCGTCCTCTCCGCGGGCCTGGCCATCGCGGCCGGTACCTACATCGGCGGCTGGCGCATCATCCGCACCATGGGCACCGGCCTCACCGACCTGGAGCCGCGCCAGGGCTTCGCCGCCCAGACCAGCGCCGCCACCGCCATCCTGGCCTCGTCGCACCTCGGCTTCTCCCTGTCCACCACCCACGTCGTCTCCGGCGCGGTGATGGGTGCGGGCCTCGGCCGCAAGGGCGGTGTGGTCCGCTGGTCCACCGCGACCCGGATGTTCGTCGCCTGGGCGCTGACCCTGCCGGCGGCCGCCCTGGTCGGCGCGGGCGCCGAGTCGGTGACCGACCTGGGCGACTGGGGCACCGCCGCCGTCGCCGTCTTCCTGGTCGCCGCGAGCGCCGCGATCTGGAAGATCTCCCGCCGCGAGGTCATCGACCACACCCACGTCTCCCCCGTCGGCACGCACGACGAGCCCGCCGGTGTGGTCACCACCGCCATGGCCGCGGTGACCCCGCCCCCCGCGGGCACCGTCACCGCGGGCACCGTCGCCGAGGGCCTGACGGCCACCATCCCGGCCCCGGCCGTCGTCGAACCCGCCACCGCGACCCCCGTCGCCCCGCCCGCCTCCGCGGCCTGACCCGGAAACCGAAGGAGCAACCCCATGAAGATCGACTGGGCGGCCATCGGTTCCGTCTTCGGTGTCAGCCTCGTGGCGAGCGTGGCCCTGGTGGTCCTGTTCACCCTGGGCGTCGGCGGCCTCGCCCGCCGCGAGAAGGCCGCCGCGCGCGGCGAGTCGGCCGCCCTCGCGGTGACCGGCGCGTACGTCTGCTTCGCCGCGTGCGCGGCGGCGGTGACGTACGGGTTCTATCTGATCGTGGCCAAGGCCTGAGCCAGTAGCCCCGACCGAGCAGCATGTGTGTGAGGCCCCTTCCGGCACCCGCCGGGAGGGGCCTCATCACTTTGCCGAGCCCCGGCGTACGCCCCGCCCGCGCCTGATATGGCCTCGATGTGGGCCCGCCCACACTCTCCCCCCGCAGGTCAAGGGCAGGTTGACGGCCCTTCGGGGGCCGTGGTGGACTTCCGAGGCCATGTACGGCGGCAGAAGAGGAAGCCGGTGCGAATCCGGCGCGGTCCCGCCACTGTCACCGGGGAGTGATCCCCGGGAGCCAGGAACTCCTGCCGCCGGTCTCGTCGAACCAGGGCGTGGACACCCTGAGTGAGGACATACCGCCATGCCCGGCTGCCCGTTGAGTACCTCTCCAAGGACCGCTCCCGCGCCCACGGCCGGCTGAGCCGATGGGTGCCGATCGCTCTTACGCGTACGGCGCCGCCGCCGGCCTCCTGGGCGACCTGCTCCTCGGTGATCCCCGCCGCCGCCACCCCGTGGCCGCGTTCGGACGCGCCGCCGGGGCCGTCGAGCGCGCGCTGTGGCACGACCACCGCGGCTGGGGCGCCCTGCACACGCTGGTGTGCGCCGGGGGCGCCGTCGCGACGGGCACGCTGGCCGAACGCGCCGTACGCCGCTCCCCCGCCGCGTCGCTCGCGCTGACCGCCGCCGCCACCTGGGCCGTCGTCGGCGGCACCTCGCTGGCCCGGGAGGCGCGCGCCGTCGGCCGCGCCCTGGCCGACGGTGACCTGACCGCCGCCCGCGCCCGGCTTCCGCACCTGTGCGGCCGCGACCCGCAGGCGCTGGACGCCGACGGGATCGCCCGCGCCGTGGTCGAGTCGGTCGCCGAGAACACCTCCGACGCCGTCGTGGGCGCCCTGGTGTGGGGCGCCGCGGCCGGGGTGCCCGGGCTGCTCGGTTTCCGGGCCGTCAACACGCTCGACGCCATGGTGGGCCACAAGTCGCCCCGGCTGCGCCGCTTCGGCTGGGCCGCCGCCCGCCTGGACGACGTGGCGGGCTGGCCCGGCGCCCGCCTGACCGCACTGCTGGCGACGCTGGCCGGACCCGACCCGCGCGGCGCCGTCCGCGCCTGGCGCGCCGACGCCCACCGGCACCCGAGCCCCAACGCCGGTCCGGTGGAGGCGTCGTTCGCGGGCGCCCTCGGCGTACGTCTCGGCGGCACGCTGTCCTACGGCGGCCGGATCGAGCACCGGCCCGTGCTCAACGGCTCCGGGCGCCCGGTCCGGGTCGCCGACATCGACCGGGCGGTACGGCTCTCCCGCCGCGTCGGTCTGCTCGCACTCGGCGTCACGGCCGGGGCGAGCCTGATCCTGAAGGGACGCGGAAGGTGAACGGTGGTCTCCTCGTCGCGGGTACGACCTCCGACGCGGGCAAGAGCGTCGTGACGGCCGGGATCTGCCGCTGGCTGGTCCGTCAGGGCGTGAAGGTGGCGCCCTTCAAGGCGCAGAACATGTCCCTCAACTCCTTCGTCACCCGCGAGGGCGCCGAGATCGGACGCGCGCAGGCGATGCAGGCCCAGGCGTGCCGCGTCGAGCCGACCGCGCTGATGAATCCCGTGCTGCTCAAGCCCGGTGGCGAACAGAGCAGCCAAGTGGTGCTGCTGGGAAAGCCGGTGGGCGAGATGAGCGCGCGCGGCTATCACGGCGGACGCCAACAGCGGCTGCTCGGAACGGTGTTGGACTGTCTTGCCGAGTTGCGGGGCACGTATGACGCGGTGATCTGTGAGGGGGCCGGTTCGCCCGCCGAGATCAATCTGCGGCGCACCGACATCGTGAACATGGGGATCGCGCGCGGCGCGCGGCTGCCCGTCCTCGTCGTCGGCGACATCGACCGCGGCGGCGTCTTCGCCTCCTTCTACGGCACACTCGCCCTCCTCTCCCCCGAGGACCAGGAGCTGGTCGCCGGGTTCCTGGTGAACAAGTTCCGGGGCGATGTCTCGCTGCTGGAACCGGGGTTGGACATGCTGCGCGGCCTGACGGGACGCGACACCTACGGCGTGCTGCCCTTCCAGCACGGGCTCGGCATCGACGAGGAGGACGGACTCCGCGTCTCCCTGCGCGGCACCGTCCGCGAGTCCACGGTCGCCCCGCCGGTCGGCGAGGACGTGCTGCGGGTCGCGGTGTGCGCGGTGCCGCTGATGTCCAACTTCACCGACGTGGACGCGCTGGCCGCCGAACCCGGTGTGATCGTGCGGTTCGTGGACCGCCCGGAGGAACTGGCCGACGCCGACCTGGTGGTGGTGCCCGGCACGCGCGGGACCGTACGGGCGCTGGCCTGGCTGCGCGAGCGCGGCCTCGCGGACGCGCTGGCCCGCAGGGCGGCCGAGGGCCGCCCGGTCCTGGGCATCTGCGGCGGCTTCCAGCTCCTCGGCGAGCGCATCGAGGACGAGGTGGAGTCGCGCGCCGGGACGGTCGAGGGGCTCGGCCTGCTGCCGGTGCGGGTGCGGTTCGCCCGCGAGAAGACCCTCACCCGGCCGACCGGCGAGGCCCTCGGCGAACCGGTCGAGGGGTACGAGATCCATCACGGCGTCGCTCAAGTCCTGGGCGGAGAAGCCTTCCTGGACGGCTGCCGGGTCGGCCAGGTCTGGGGCACCCACTGGCACGGCTCACTGGAGTCGGACGGCTTCCGGCGCGCCTTCCTGCGTGAGGTCGCCGCCGCTACCGGGCGCCGCTTCGTCCCGGCCCCCGACACCTCGTTCGCCGCGCTGCGCGAGGAGCAGCTCGACCGGCTCGGCGACCTCATCGAACAGCACGCGGACACGGACGCGCTCTGGCGGCTCATCGAGTCCGGCGCGCCACGAGGACTGCCCTTCATCCCCCCGGGAGCGCCCGCATGAGCACAGTGTTGTTGTTGTCGACCGCCGACACCGATCTGCTGGCCGCCCGCGCCAGCGGTGCCGACTACCGGATCGGCAACCCCGTCCGCGTGGACGTCACCGGCGAGCTGCCGGGGCTCCTGGAGGGCGCCGACCTCGCGGTCGTACGGCTCCTCGGCGGCAAGCGCGCCTGGGAGGACGGGCTCGCCGCGCTGAAGGCGGCCGGGGTGCCGACCGTGCTCCTTGGCGGCGAGAGCGTGCCGGACGCCGAGCTGATGGCCGAGTCGTCGGTCCCGGCCGGAGTCGTGGCGGAGGCGCTGCGCTACTTGGTCGAGGGCGGCCCGGAGAACCTGCTTGAGCTGTCCCGGTTCCTCTCGGACACCGTGCTGCTGACCGGCGAAGGCTTCGAACTCCCGCGCTCGATGCCGGAGTTCGGGGTGCACGGCTCGTATGCGCTGCGAGACGGCCGCCCGACGGTGGGCGTGCTCTTCTACCGCGCCCACGAACTCAGCGGCAACACCGGCTTCGTGGACACCCTGTGCGAGGCGATCAAGGCACGCGGCGCCAACGCCCTTCCGGTGTACTGCGGTTCACTGCGCGGCGCGGACCGGGCGCTGTACGAACTGCTGGGCCGGGCCGACGCCCTGATCGCCACGGTGCTCGCCGCCGGAGGGACGCACGCCTCTCAGGCTTCGGCGGGCGGCGACGAGTCGTGGGACATCGGCGCGCTCGCCGACCTCGACATCCCGGTGCTGCAAGGACTTTGCCTCACCTCCTCGCGCGCCGCGTGGGACGCCTCGGACGCGGCCCTCTCCCCCATGGACGCGGCGATGCAGGTCGCCATCCCGGAGTTCGACGGCCGTCTGATCACCGTGCCGTTCTCCTTCAAGGAGCAGGGCCCCGACGAGGTCCCGGTCTACGTCGCCGACCCCGAGCGGGCCGCACGGGTCGCCGGAATCGCCGTACGCCACGCGGCCCTTCGGCACAAGCCGAACGCCGAGAAGCGGGTCGCGCTCGTCTTCACCGCCTACCCGACCAAGCACTCCCGCGTCGGCAACGCGGTCGGCCTCGACACCCCCGCCTCGGCGGTACGCGTCCTGGACGCGCTGCGGGACGCCGGGTACGGGGTGAGCGGATACCCCTCCGGGGGCGACGAGTTGATTCACCGGCTCATCGAGGCGGGCGGCCACGACGTGGAGTGGCTGACCGAGGACCAGCTCGCGGCCGCGCCCGCGCGGGTGCCGCTCGCGGACTACCGGACGTGGTTCGCCACGCTCGACCCGTCGCTGCGCGAGGCCATGGTGGAGGCGTGGGGCGAGCCGCCGGGGAACCTGTACGTGGACGGCGACGACATCGTGCTCGCCTCGCTCCGGTTCGGGAACGTCGTCGTGATGATCCAGCCGCCGCGCGGCTTCGGGGAGAACCCGATCGCGATCTACCACGACCCCGACATGCCGCCCTCCCACCACTACCTGGCCGCCTACCGCTGGCTGGAGAACAGCTTCGGCGCGGACGCCGTCGTCCACATGGGCAAGCACGGCACGCTGGAATGGCTGCCGGGCAAGGGACTTGGGCTGTCGGGCGGCTGCGCCCCGGACGCGGTGCTCGGTGAACTCCCGCTGGTCTACCCGTTCATCGTCAACGACCCCGGCGAGGGCACCCAGGCCAAGCGGCGCGGGCACGCCACGGTGGTCGACCATCTGGTCCCGCCGATGGCCCGCGCGGACACCTACGGCGACCTCGCCAAGCTGGAGCAACTCCTCGACGAGTACGCCCTCGTGTCCGACCTGGACCCGACGAAGGCGCCCGCCGTCCGCGCCCAGATCTGGACCCTGGTCAAGGCGGCCGAGCTGCACCACGACCTGCACGTGGACGAGCAGCCGGAGGACGGCGATTTCGACGCGTTCGTGATGCACATCGACGGCTATCTGTGCGAGATCAAGGACGTACAGATCCGCGACGGCCTCCACATCCTCGGCGGCGGCCCTCTCGGTGAGCCGCGCGTGAACCTGGTGCTGGCCGTGTTGCGCGCCTCCCAGGTCTGGGGCGGCCAGGCGAACGCCCTGCCCGGCCTGCGGGCCTCACTGGCGGCCCATTTCGGGCTGGTGGAGAAGGAGTTGCTGGCCGAGCCGGGCGCTGCGGTGAAGGTGCCGGTGGAGCTGACCGCGCTGGTCGAGGGCCCGGCGCGGACCGGTGCCGACGCGATCGACCTGCTGGAGCAGTTGTGCCGCCTGATCGCGGAGCGGATGGAGACGCGGCGCTGGAACGGAGCGGCCGTACCGGCCGTGCTGGACGAGGTGCTCGGCTTTGAACTTGCCGAGGCTGCGGTGGTGTTGGAGTTCGCCTGCACGGAGGTAGTGCCCCGGCTCGCGCGCACGAGTGACGAGATCGGGCACATTCTGCGTGCGCTGGACGGGGGTTACGTCCCGGCGGGCCCTTCGGGTTCCCCGACGCGCGGCCTGGTCAACGTCCTTCCGACGGGCCGGAACTTCTACTCCGTCGACCCCAAGGCGATTCCCTCCCGGCTGAGTTGGGAGGTCGGCCAGTCGCTGGCGGACTCACTGGTGCAGCGGTATCTCACCGACACCGGCGGCTACCCGCAGTCGGTCGGCCTCACGGTCTGGGGCACCTCCGCCATGCGCACCCAGGGCGACGACATCGCCGAGATCCTCGCCCTGCTCGGCTGCCGCCCGGTGTGGGACGACGCCTCGCGCCGGGTGACCGGCTTCGAGATCGTGCCGCTCTCGGAGCTGGGGCGTCCTCGCATCGACGTCACGGTCCGTATCTCCGGCTTCTTCCGCGACGCGTTTCCGCACGTGGTGGGTCTGATCGACGACGCGGTGCGGGCGGTGGCCGAGCTGGAGGAGCCGGCGGAGTCCAACTACGTGCGGGCGCACGTGGACGAGGACGCGGCCGAACATGGGGATCGGCGGCGTGCGACGGCGCGCATCTTTGGCTCCAAGCCGGGGGCTTATGGCGCGGGTCTGCTGCCGCTGATCGACGCGCGGAACTGGCGGTCGGACGCGGATCTGGCCGAGGTGTATGCCGTGTGGGGCGGCTACGCGTACGGGCGCGGGCTCGACGGGCGGGCGGCACGTGGGGACATGGAGACGGCGTTCCGGCGGATCGCGGTGGCGGCGAAGAACGTCGATACCAGAGAGCATGACTTGGTCGACGCGGACGACTACTTCCAGTACCACGGCGGCATGGTCGCCATGGTGCGGCACCTGACGGGCGACAACCCCGAGGCGTACGTGGGTGATTCGGCGGTGCCGGATCAGGTGAAGACCCGGACGCTGGGCGAGGAGACGCACCGGGTCTTCCGGGCGCGCGTGGTCAATCCCCGCTGGATGGCGGCCATGCGGAGGCACGGGTACAAGGGCGCCTTCGAGATGGCGGCGACCGTGGACTACCTGTTCGGGTACGACGCCACGGCGGGCGTGGTGGACGACTGGATGTACGAGAAGCTCAGCGCCGAGTACGTCTTCTCGCCGGAGAACCAGGACTTCATGAAGAAGTCCAACCCCTGGGCCCTGCGGGGCATTACCGAGCGCCTGTTGGAGGCGGCGGACCGGGGGCTGTGGGCGGAGCCTGACCAGGACACGCTGGAGCGGCTGCGGACCACGTACCTGGAACTCGAAGGGGAACTGGAGGGAGACGAGTGAGCACGCAATTCCCGTTCACCGCCGTGGTCGGGCAGGAGGACCTGCAACTGGCCCTTCTACTCAACGCGGTGGCGCCGAAAATCGGTGGCGTCCTCGTGCGCGGCGAGAAGGGAACCGCCAAGTCCACGGCCGTACGCGCCCTTTCGGCGCTGCTGCCGGAGGTGAACGTGGTCCCCGGGTGCCGTTTCTCCTGTGACCCCGCATCCCCCGACCCTTCTTGCCCGGACGGCCCGCACACCCCGGGGTCGGCCGCCGCGCGGCCCGCGCGGATGGTCGAGCTGCCCGTCGGCGCCTCCGAGGACCGGCTCGTCGGTGCGCTGGACATCGAGCGGGCGCTCGCGGAGGGCGTGAAGGCGTTCGAGCCGGGGCTGCTCGCCGCCGCGCACCGGGGCATCCTCTACGTGGACGAGGTCAACCTGCTCCACGACCACCTGGTGGACCTGCTGTTGGACGCGGCCGCCATGGGTGCCTCGTACGTCGAGCGCGAGGGCGTCTCCGTTCGGCACGCGGCGCGGTTCCTGCTCGTGGGGACCATGAACCCTGAAGAGGGGGAACTGCGGCCGCAGTTGCTCGACCGGTTCGGGCTGACCGTGGAGGTCGCGGCCTCGCGGGAGACGGACCAGCGGGTGGAGGTCGTGCGGCGCAGGCTGGCGTACGACGACGATCCCGCCGGGTTCGCCGCGCGGTGGGCCGGCGAGGAGTTCGCCGTACGACAACGGATCGTGGCGGCCCGGGAGTTGTTGCCCAGGGTGCGGCTCGGGGACGGGGCGTTGCGGCAGATCGCGGCGACATGCGCGGCCTTCGAGGTGGACGGGATGCGGGCCGACATCGTGATGGCTCGCACGGCGACAGCGCTGGCCGCTTGGGCGGGGCGAACCGACGTACTCGCGGAGGACGTGCGGCAGGCCGCGCTCTTGGCACTGCCCCACCGACGGCGGCGAAACCCCTTCGACGCGCCCGGACTTGACGAAGACAAGCTCGACCAGACCCTGGAGGAGTCCTCGGAGTCTTCCGGGGACGACGATCCCGACCCCGACGGTCCCGGTGGTGGCGGTCAGCCGTCTCCTGACGCGGGGCCGCAGGACGGTGACGGGGGTGCCGCCGCTTCCGAGGGCGGGGAGTCGGAGGGCGCCGGTGCCGGGGCGGGTGAGCAGGCTCCCGTACGGGCCGCCGAGCCGTTCCGCACCAAGGCGTTGAACGTGCCCGGGATCGGTGAGGGCGCGGCCGGGCGGCGTTCGCGGGCGCGGACCGCGCAGGGGCGGACTACGGGGGCCCGACGGCCTCAAGGCGCCCTGACCAAGCTGCACTTGGCGGCGACCGTGCAGGCGGCGGCGCCGCATCAGCGGGCGCGGGGGCGCTCCGGGGCCGGACTCGTGCTGCGGCGGGACGACCTGCGGCAGGCGGTGCGGGAGGGGCGGGAGTCGAATCTCGTGCTGTTCGTCGTGGACGCCTCGGGGTCGATGGCGGCCCGGCAGCGGATGAGTGCGGTGAAGGGTGCCGTGCTGTCGTTGCTGCTGGACGCGTATCAGCGGCGGGACAAGGTGGGGCTCGTGACCTTCCGGGGTTCCACCGCGGATGTGGCGCTGCCGCCCACCTCGTCCGTCGATGCCGCCGCCGCGCGACTGGAGTCGCTGCCCACCGGTGGGCGTACGCCGCTGGCGGCCGGGCTGCTGCGGGCGCACGAGGTGTTGCGGGTGGAGCGGTTGCGTGATCCGGCACGGCGGGCGCTGGTCGTGGTGGTGACGGACGGGCGAGCGACCGGTGGTCCGGAGCCGGTCGCCCTGGCCGGGCGGGCGGCGCGGCTGTTCGCGGCCGAGGGGGTCGCTTCGGTGGTCGTGGACTGCGAGTCGGGGCCCGTGCGGCTCGGACTCGCAGGGCGGCTCGCGGGTGAACTGGGCGGCACGGCGGTGACGTTGGACGAGTTGCGGGCGGATTCCATCGCCGGGCTCGTGAGGGATGTACGGGGTACGTCGAGGAGGGCCGCGTAGTGCCGCAGGGACAGCCGAGTGTCGTACCGGACGACGGATTGACGACGCGTCAGCGACGCAACCGGCCGTTGGTCGTCGTGCACACCGGGATCGGGAAGGGTAAGTCGACGGCCGCTTTCGGGCTGGCGTTGCGGGCCTGGAATCAGGGGTGGCCGATCGGGGTGTTCCAGTTCGTCAAGTCGGCGAAGTGGAAGGTCGGCGAGGAGAACGCGCTGCGGGTGCTGGGGGCTTCCGGACAGGGCGGGTCGGTCGACTGGCACAAGATGGGCGAGGGCTGGTCCTGGGTGCAGCGAGACGCGCAACTCGACAACGAGGAGAAGGCGCGGGAGGGGTGGGCGCAGGTCAAGCGGGATCTGGCCGCCGAGACGTACCGGCTGTACGTGCTGGACGAGTTCGCGTACCCGATGCACTGGGGGTGGGTGGACACGGAGGAGGTCGTCGAGGTGCTGCGGGGCCGGCCGGGCAACCAGCATGTGGTGATCACCGGTCGTAACGCGCCTGCTCCGCTGGTGGAGTTCGCGGATCTGGTGACCGACATGTCCAAGGTCAAGCACCCGATGGACGCGGGGCAGAAGGGGCAGAGGGGCATCGAGTGGTGACGTCCGTACCCCGGCTGGTCATCGCGGCGCCTTCGTCGGGCAGCGGGAAGACGACGGTCGCCACGGGGCTGATGGCCGCGTTCGCCGCGCGCGGGCTCGCGGTGTCTCCGCACAAGGTGGGGCCGGACTACATCGATCCCGGGTATCACGCGCTGGCCACCGGGCGGGTGGGGCGGAACCTCGACGCGTATCTGTGTGGGGCGGAGTTGGTGGCTCCGCTGTTTCTGCATGGGGCTCGGGGGTGTGATCTCGCCGTTGTCGAGGGGGTGATGGGGCTCTTCGACGGGGCGGCCGGGCAGGGGGAGCTTGCGTCTACGGCGCAGGTGGCGAAGTTGCTGCGGGCGCCGGTGGTGTTGGTGGTCGATGCGTCCTCGCAGTCCCGGTCGGTTGCCGCGCTGGTGCATGGGTTCGCTTCCTGGGACACGGGGGTGCGGATCGGGGGCGTGATCCTCAACAAGGTCGGTTCGGACCGGCATGAGGAGTTGCTCCGGGAGGCGCTGGAGTCGGTGGGGGTTCCGGTGTTGGGGGTGTTGCGGCGCTCGGTTGGACTGGAGACGCCTTCTCGGCATCTGGGGTTGGTGCCTGTCGCCGAGCGGCGGGCTGCTGCAGTGGAGGCTGTGGCGGCGATGGGGGCGGTGGTCTCCGAGGGGTGCGACCTCGATGCGCTGCTGGCGCTGGCTCGGGGTGCGGGTGCGGTGTCGGGTGCGGCTTGGTGTGCGGCTGAGGTCACAGACTCGCCCACCCACGACCACCCGTCTCGGTCGGCTGAAAAGGCAACGTCCGGTCCGGATCCGTCCGCCGAGAAGTGCACGACCCGTTCGGATCGGCCCACTGCGAAGACTCGGCCCCGTATCGCCGTAGCCGGTGGGCCCGCCTTCACCTTCTCCTACGCCGAGCACACCGAGTTGCTGGCCGCCGCCGGGGCCGAGGTCGTCACCTTCGACCCCCTGCGGGACGAGGAACTGCCCGACGGATGTGCCGGGTTGGTCATCGGGGGTGGGTTCCCCGAGGTGTACGCGGCCGAGTTGTCGGCCAACGACAGGCTGCGGAAGGCCGTCGCGGAGCTCGCGGGGAGCGGGGCGCCCATAGCCGCCGAGTGTGCCGGACTGCTGTACCTGTGCCGGGAGTTGGACGGTGCGCCGATGTGCGGGGTGCTGGACGCGTCCGCGCGGATGAGCGAGCGGTTGACGTTGGGGTACCGGGACGCGGTGGCGGTCGGCGACAGCGTGCTGGCGGCGGCCGGTACCCGGATGCGGGGGCACGAGTTCCACCGGACCGTCGTGGAGCCCGGTGCCGGTGCGGCTCCCGCCTGGGGGGTGCTCTCGCCTGCCCGGCGGGTGGAGGGCTTCGTACAGCACGGCGTGCACGCGAGTTATCTGCACACCCACTGGGCGGCCGAGCCGTCGGTGGCCCGTCGGTTCACGGAGAGGTGCCGTACGTCATGAGCAGCAGGTTGATCGGGGTCGGGGTGGGTCCTGGCGATCCGGAACTGGTGACGGTGAAGGGGGTCAACGCGCTGCGGGCCGCCGATGTGGTCGTCGTACCGGTGATGGACTCCGGGGAGCGGGGGCGCGCCGAGGCGACGGTGCTGCACTACGTGGACGCCGCGAAGGTGGTCCGGGTGGTGTTCGCGCTGAACGAGCGGACCGACCGGGCGCGCCGGGAGGCCGCGTGGGACGCGGCGGGGGCGCGGGTCGCGGGGCTCCTGGAGGAGTACGGCTGCGTCGCGTTCGCCACCATCGGTGACCCCAACGTGTACTCGACGTTCACGTACCTCGCGCAGACCGTCGCGGGGCTGGTGCCCGGGGTCGTGGTGGAGACGGTGCCGGGGATCACCGCCATGCAGGATCTGGCGGCGCGGTCGGGCGCCGTGCTGACGGAGGGCACCGAGCCGCTGACCCTCGTGCCGGTGACGGCGGGCGAGTCCGCGCTGAAGGAGGCGCTGGCCGGTCCCGGCACGGTGGTGGCGTACAAGTTCGGCCGCCGGGCCGGCGAGGTCGCCGAGGCGCTGCGTGAGTCCGGCCGTCTCGACGACGCGGTCTGGGGGTCCGCCCTCGGTCTCCCGGAGGAGTCGATTCGCCCGGCCGCCGAGCTGGACGGCGCCACGCTGCCGTACCTGTCGACGCTGATCGCGCCGCCGCGACGGGACGGCGGCCGGGGCGGGAAGCTGTGAGGGGGCCGCGCGCGGGGGCCGCGGGCCGGGCGGTGTCAGCCGCCCGACAGCCCCACCACCAGCCAGATGAACGCCGCGCCCGCCACCGTGCACAGCAGCGTCGAGCGGGCGGGGTGGTCGTGGTGGGCCTCCGGCAGGATCTCCGCGGCGGCGAGGTAGAGGAGGGCGCCGCTGAAGAGGCCGAGGTAGCCGCCGAGCAGGGGCTCGGGGATGTGCACGAAGACCGTGGACAGGGCGCCCAGCATGGGTGCGCAGGCGTCGGCGACGAGCATGGCGACGGCACGGCGGCGGGCGTTGCCGTAGAGGCTCGTGATGGTGAAGGTGTTGAAGCCGTCGGCGAAGTCGTGCGCGATGACGGCGAGGGCGACGGAGAGGCCCATGCCGCCGCCGACCTGGAAGGCCGCGCCGATCGCGACGCCGTCCATGAGGCTGTGGCCGACCATCGCGGCGGCGGCCGTGAGGCCGACCTCGGGGGCCCGGTGGCGGTCGTGCTCCTCCCCGCCGTGCGCGGCCTGGCGTGCGGCGAGGAGACGTTCCACCAGATGGGCCAGCAGGAATCCGCCGACGAAGAGGAGCAGGGCGGCGGGTACGCCGAAGACCTCGCGGCCGGCCGCGCGCAGCGCCTCCGGCAGCAGGTCGAGGCCGACCACGCCCAGCATCAGGCCGCCTGCCAGGCCCAGCACCAGGTGGCGACGGTCGGTCACACGCTGTGCCGTCCAGCCGCCGGCCAGCGTCATCAAAAACGCGCCGAGCGCGACGAGGACCGCCATAACGACCTTCGTATCCGATGAAGGGCCCTCCGCGCACATCCGACGCCTGTGAAACCTCCCCAGACCCTGACATTTCGCTCACTTCTTTTCGTACGAGAGGACCTTTCCTCATGGCCGAGCCCCAAGCCGAGCCCCAAGCCGCGCCGCAGGACGCGTCGCAGGCCGCTCCCGTGGCCGGGCCCCCCGCCGCCGCCCCCGCCACCGGCAAGGTGACCTTCGTCGGTGCCGGTCCCGGTGCCGCCGATCTGCTGACCTTCCGCGCCGCCCGCGCGATCGCCGAGGCCGACGTGGTGATCTGGGCGGCGAGCCTGGTCCGGGCAGAGGTCCTGGAGCACGCGCGCGCGGACGCGGAGATCCTGGACTCGGCCACGCTGTCCCTGGAGGACGTGGTGGCCGTCTACCGGCGTGCCCTGGCCGAGGGGCTCAGGGTGGCCCGCGTCCACTCGGGCGATCCGGCCCTGTGGGGCGGCACCCAGGAGCAGCTGGACCGGTGTACGGAGATCGGGATCGCGACGGAGATCGTGCCGGGGGTGTCGTCGTTCTCGGCGGTGGCCGCGCTCGCGGGGCGCGAGCTGACGATCCCCGAGGTGGCGCAGTCGGTCATCCTGACCCGGCTCGGCGGCGGCAAGACGCCGATGCCGCCGGGCGAGGAGGTACGGGAGTTCGCCCGGCACGGTACGACCATGGCGGTGTTCCTGTCGGCGGCACGCAGCGGCCAGCTGGTGCGGGAGCTGCTGGAGGGCGGTTATCCGACGAGCACACCGGTGGTGGTCGCCCATCAGGTGACCTGGCCGGAGGAACTGGTGGTGCGCTGCACCATCAGCACGCTGGAGGAGACGGTCAAGGAGCACCGGCTGTGGAAGCACACGCTCTTCCTGGTCGGCCCGGCCCTGGACGCCCAGGGCACCCGCTCACACCTCTACCACCCCGGCCACTTCCACGGCTTCCGCAAGGCGGACCCGGAGGCGCGGCGGGCGCTGCGGGAGCGGGGGGCGAGCAGTTGACGCGGGACGCGGAAACGCCGCCCCTCACGGGCACGGCCACGGACAGGGGCGCGGGTACGGGCGCGGACACGGGCACGGGCGCCCCGCTGATCACGGTCGTCGGCACCGGCACCGGCGCCCCCCTCTCCACCGACGCCCTCGCCAAGGCCGCCCTGGTGATCGGCGGCCAACGCCACCTGGACGCCGCCGGCCTCCCCGAGGACGTCCAGCGCATCGCGCTCGGCCCCCTGTCCCCCGCCCTCGACGCGATCGCCAAGACCCTGGCCAAGGACCTCCCAGTGGTCGTGCTGGCCTCCGGCGACCCCGGTTTCTTCGGGATCGTCCGCGTGCTGGCCGAGCGGTTCGGTCCGGAGCGGCTGGACGTACGGCCCGGGGTGTCCTCGGTGGCGGGCGCGTTCGCGCGGCTCGGGCTGACCTGGGACGACGCGGTGGTGGTGAGCGCGCACGGGCGTGATCCGCGTACGGCGGTGCAGCTGTGCCGGGCGTATCCGAAGGTGGCCGTGCTGACCGGGCCCGGGTCCGGACCGGCCGAGCTGGGTGCCCGGCTGGCCGGCAGCGGGCGGACGCTGGTCGTGGTGAGCGACCTCGGTGAGCCGGAGTACGAGCGGGTGGAGCGGGTGACGCCCGCCGAGGCCGCCCGGCGGAACTGGGGCACGGCGGTGAACGTGGTGCTGTGCCTGGACGAGTCCCGGGCGCCACGCGGTCCGCGCACGATGGCGGGCCCGGCTCCAGGCCCCGGCCGCTGGGCCCTGGAGGAGGACGCGTTCGCGCACCGGGACTCGATGATCACCAAGTTCGAGGTGCGCGCGCTGGCGCTGGCCCGGCTCGGGCCGCGCCCCGGTGACCTGGTGTGGGACGTGGGCGCGGGGTCGGGCTCGGTGGCGGTGGAGTGCGCGCGGCTGGGCGCGGCCGTGGTCGCGGTGGAGAAGACCGAGGACGGCTGCGAGCGGGTCCGGGCCAACGCGCGCGCCCATGACGTGGACGTGTCCGTGGTGCACGGCACGGCTCCGGAGGCCCTGGCCGCCCTGGCCGACGACCCCGACGCGGTGTTCGTCGGCGGCGGGGGCCGTGAGCTGGGCGCCGTGGTGGAGGCGTGCGCGCGGCGGGCCCGGCGCGTGGTCGTGGTCGCGATGGCCGCGCTGGACCGGGTGCCCGAGGCGCGCGCGGCCCTCGCGCGGGCCGGATTCGGCTGCGCCGGCGTGCTGTTGCAGTCCTCACGGCTCGCGCCGCTGCCCGGTGACGTGACCCGGCTCGCGGCCACCAACCCCGTTTTCCTGCTGTGGGGCGAGCGCGCCTCCCGGCCGAACGAAGGAGCAGTTCAGTGATCGGCCTGATTTCCGCCACCTCGGCGGGGGCGGCGGCCCGGGACCGGCTGGCGGCCGCGTGGCCGGACCGTACCCGGGTGTACGAGGGCCCGGTGGGCGACGCGGTGCGGACCGCGTTCGCGGAGTGCGAGCAGCTGGTGTGCTTCCTGGCGACGGGTGCGGTGGTCCGTCTGGTCGCGCCGCTGATCGGGGACAAAGCGGCCGATCCGGGTGTGGTGTGCGTGGACGAGGGCGGCCGGTTCGCGGTGTCGCTGCTCGGCGGGCACGCGGGAGGCGCCAATGAACTCGCCCGTGAGGTAGGTGAGTTGCTGGGCGCGGAGCCGGTGGTGACGACGGCCACGGACGCGGTGGGTGTGGCCGGTCTCGACACGCTCGGCCTGCCCTGCGAGGGCGCGGTGGCGGCGGTGTCGCGGGCGCTCCTGGACGGTGAACCGGTGGCTCTGGAGGCCGAGTTGGCGTGGCCGCTGCCTCCGTTGCCGGTGGCGGAGCGCGGGGCGTACACGGTACGGCTCACCGACCGCGCGCTCGAACCGGGGCCGCGCGAAGTGCTGTTGCGGCCGCCGTCGCTGGTGGTCGGGGTGGGCGCCTCGCGGGGTGCGCCCGTGGAAGAGGTACTGGAGCTGATCGAGTCCACGCTCTCGGAGGCGGGGCTCTCGGTGCGGTCGGTGGCACAACTCGCCACGGTGGACGCCAAGTCGGAGGAACCGGGGCTGGTGGGTGCCGCCGAGCGGTTGGGCGTACCTCTGATCGCTTACCCGGCCGAGGAGTTGGCGTCGGTCGCCGTGCCGAACCCGTCCGACGCGCCGCTCGCGGCGGTCGGCACGCCGTCCGTGGCGGAGGCGGCCGCGCTGCTCGGCGGGGGTGAACTCCTCGTGCCCAAGCGGAAGTCGGCGGGCAGTCCGGCGATGGCGACCTGTGCGGTCGTACGGCGTCCCGCGCGCGGGCGGCTCGCGGTGGTGGGGCTCGGTCCCGGCGCCCGGGATCTGCTCACCCCGCGCGCGGTGGCCGAACTCCGGCGCGCCTCCGTGCTGGTGGGGCTCGACCAGTACGTGGACCAGATCCGCGATCTGCTGCGTCCGGGCACGCGGGTGCTGGAGTCGGGGCTCGGCGCGGAGGAGGAGCGGGCGCGTACGGCCGTCACGGAGGCCCGTGCGGGCCACGCGGTCGCGTTGATCGGGAGCGGGGACGCGGGGGTGTACGCGATGGCGTCCCCGGCGCTCGCGGAGGCGTCCGACGACATCGACGTGGTGGGCGTGCCCGGGGTGACGGCGGCGCTGGCGGCCGGGGCGCTGCTCGGGGCGCCGCTGGGCCACGACCATGTGTCGATCAGCCTGTCCGACCTGCACACGCCGTGGGAGGTCATCGAGCGGCGGGTGCGCGCGGCGGCCGAGTCGGACCTCGTGGTGACCTTCTACAACCCGCGTTCGCGTGGCCGTGACTGGCAACTCCCCAAGGCGCTGGCCACCTTGGCGGAGCACCGGGCGCCGACGACGCCGGTCGGCGTGGTCCGCAACGCCTCCCGTCCCGACGAGTCGAGCCGGGTGACCACGCTGGCCGCCCTGGACCCGGCGTCCGTGGACATGATGACCGTGGTGACCGTGGGCAACACCGCGACCCGGGAGATCGCCGGGCGCATGGTGACCCCGCGCGGCTACCGCTGGCAGGCGAGCGCCGAGGAGGGTGCCCGGTGAACCGTGTGGTCCATCCCATCGAGCAGGAGTCCTTCCGGCGGCTGCGCGCCCGCCTGGACACCTCCGAACTGCCCTTGCTGACCAGGGCGGTGGTGGAGCGGGTGATCCACTCCGCCGCCGACCTCGACTACGCGACCGATCTCGTCATGGCCGAGGCCGACCTCGTACGCGGACATGCCGCGCTGCACGCGGGCGCACCCGTCGTCGTCGACGTGGAGATGGTCGCGGCGGGGATCACCCGGCGCGAGACGGTCTGCCGTCTGCGCGACGCCAAGTCGGGCCCTTCACTTACCCGTTCGGCTCATGCCGTGCGGCTCGCGTACGAGGAGGTCGGGCCCGGCGCCCTGTGGGTGATCGGCTGTGCGCCGACCGCTCTGGAGGAGCTGCTGACCCTGGACGCCGATCCGGCGCTCGTCATCGGTCTGCCCGTCGGCTTCGTCGGCGCGACCGAGTCCAAGGAGGCGCTGCGCGCGAGCGGGCTGCCCGCCGTGAGCAACGTTTCCGAGAAGGGCGGTTCGGCGGTGGCCGCCGCCGCGCTCAACGCCCTGCTGTACCAACCGATTTCCCCCGAGGAGAAACAGTGACCACCCAGCCGCCCGCCCTGCTCGTCGCCGGACACGGCACCCGGGACGAGGCCGGAGCCGAGGCCTTCCGTGACTTCGTAAGGGAGTTGGGCCGCCGTCGTCCCGAACTGCCCGTGGCGGGCGGCTTCATCGAGCTGTCCCCGCCCCCGCTCGGCGATGCCGTCGCCGAGCTGGTCGAGCGGGGCGTTCGGAAGTTCGCGGCCGTGCCGCTGATGCTGGTCTCCGCCGGGCACGCGAAGGGCGACATCCCCGCCGCGCTGGCCCGCGAGAAGGAACGGCACCCGGGCATCTCGTACACCTACGGCCGCCCCCTCGGCCCGCACCCCGCCCTGCTGCGCGTGCTGGAGCGACACCTGGACGAAGCCCTCGCGGGCACCGACCGCGGCGACGTCACCGTGCTCCTCGTGGGGCGCGGCTCCACCGACCCGGACGCCAACGCCGAGGTGTGCAAGGCGGCCCGGCTGCTGTGGGAGGGGCGTGGATACGCCGCCGTCGAGACGGCGTTCGTCTCGCTCGCGGCGCCGGACGTGCCGAGCGGGCTCGACCGGTGCGCCCGGCTGGGGGCGCGGCGGATCGTCGTCCTGCCGTACTTCCTGTTCACCGGCATCCTCCCGGACCGCGTACGGCGCCAGACCGAGGAGTGGGCCGCCGCGCACCCGGAGACCGAGGTGCGCTCCGCCGAGGTCATCGGACCGGAGCCGGAGCTGCTCGACCTGGTGCTGGAGCGGTACGAGGAGGCGGTGCGGGGGGATCTGCGGATGAACTGCGACTCGTGCGTGTACCGGATCGCGCTGCCGGGCTTCGAGGACAAGGTGGGGCTGCCCCAGCAGCCGCACTTCCATCCGGACGACGATGGGGCCGACGAACATGGACACGGGCACGGACCTGGGCATCACCACCATGGCGGCCACACCCACAGCCATGCGCACTGAGGAGGGCGGCGGCAGCCTGGACCTCCGGCATCACGGGGACGCCGAGGTCCGCGACGACGGGGCGGCCCTGGTCGACCTTGCGGTCAACGTCCGCACGGGGACGCCCCCGCCGTGGCTCCGCGAGGAGATCGCCGCGTCCCTGTCCTCTCTCGCGGCCTACCCGGACGGCCGTGCCGCGTGGGCGGCGGTCGCCGCGCGGCACGGCGTACCGGTGGAACGGGTCCTGCTGACCGCCGGGGCGGCCGAGGCGTTCGTCCTGCTGGCGCGGGCGCTGAAGGTACGGCGCCCGGTGGTCGTGCACCCCCAGTTCACCGAGCCGGAGGCGGCGCTGCGGGACGCGGGCCACACCGTCGACCGTGTCCTCCTCCGCGAGCGGGACGGCTTCCGACTGGCCCCCGAACTCGTCCCCGAGGACGCGGACCTGGTGGTCGCCGGCAACCCGACCAACCCGACCTCCGTACTGCACCCGGCGTCCGCACTGCTGCGGCTCGCCCGGCCGGGGCGGACGCTCGTCGTGGACGAGGCGTTCATGGACGCGGTCCCGGGCGAACGGGAATCCCTGGCCGGGCGCTGCGACGTGCCCGGCCTCGTGGTGCTGCGAAGCCTCACCAAGACATGGGGGCTCGCGGGGCTGCGGATCGGCTACGTACTCGCGGAGCCGGAGATCGTCTCGCAACTGGAGCGGGCCCAGCCCCTGTGGGCGGTCTCCACGCCGGCACTGGTGGCGGCCCGGGCGTGCGTTTCGCCCCGGGCTGCCGCCGAGGCGGAAGCGGCCGCGCGGCAGATCGCCGTGCACCGGGAGTTCCTGATCAAGGGACTGGCGGAGCAGGGCGTACAGGTGGCCGGTCCCGCGGAGGGGCCGTTCGTGCTGGCCCGGATTCCCGGCGCCGTCGATGTACGGTCGCGGCTGCGGGACTTGGGCTACGCGGTCCGCCGCGGCGACACCTTCCCCGGCCTCGGGCCGGAGTGGATACGGGTGGCGGTACGCGACGCGGCCACGACGACGGGGTTCCTGACGGCACTCGGGACTGCCTTGAGCTGAGCGGCATTGACCGCTGACGTCACCGAGGCCGTATTCCGGAACACATGGCCCGGGACCGCCGATTCACTCGGCGGCCCCGGGCCAACTCGCTCAGAGAGCGCCCCCGTTGCTCAGCCCCTTCGGCGCCGCGCCACGACCGCCGCTCCCCCGCCGAGCAGCAGCAGCGCCAGCGCGCCGCCCGCCAGGTACGGCGTCGACGAGCTCGCGCCCGTTTCCGCGAGGTCGCTCTTCGTGCCGCCCTGGGGCTTCACGTCGTTGGCGGGCTTGGCGGGGGCGGGTGAGCCGGTGTCGGAAGGCGGGGTGGGCTTGGTGCCCGGGGCGGTGCCGCCGTCGCTCGGGGGTGTGCTCTGGGTCGGCTCCGAGTCGTCGCCGGGCTCGTCCGTCTGCGGCGGGACCTGGCCGTCGTCGCCGTCGTCGTGGCCGCCGCCACCGGGGCCGCCCCCGTGACCGCCGCCGCCCCATCCGCCGCCGCGAGGCGTCTCGCAGGTGGCCTTCGCCAGCGTCACCGTGCCCTCGACCTCCGCGACGTTCAGCCTCAACGGGTTGACGGAGACCTTGAGTTCGAGGGCGGTTGCGGCGGCCGTGCGGGAGGTGGTGCGGCGCTGGGAGAGGTCGAGGCGGACCTCGCCGACGCCGGGGACCTTGACCACGGAGGGGCCGCCCGCCGTGAGGTTCACGTGCTTGCCGAGGACGGTGACGCCGCCGAGGACGTTCGCCCTGGCCTCCGGCCGCTCCCCCGCCTCGCAGGTGGCGCGGGCGGTGACCGTGCCGACCTCGATGAGGGAGAGCAGCGGGAGGCCGGGGACGTGCACGCGGGCGTGGACCAGCCGTACGGAGCCCTCCGCGCGCTCCGCCGTGGCGGTCGCGCGGGCCTGGGCGACCTCCGCGCCGAGGACGGAGAAGGGCCGGCCGTCGTTCACCCCGTCCAGCCGGGCCGTGAGCGCCGTGCGGTCGGCGTCGCCGGGCGCCTCGACCTCGTTGAGGCTGACCTCGAGCGGGACGTCGAGGGACTTGTGGAGCAGGGACACATCGAGCCCGGTGCGCAGGACGACGGCGGAGGCGTGACCGTGCCGGCCGGTGGCGTGCGCGGTGCCCGCGCCCAGGACCGCGGGACCTGCGGTGAGGGCGGTGACGGTCGCGACGGCGGCCAGACGGCGTGCGGGCATGCGGAAGTTGAGGCTGTTCAAGGCGGTGGGCTCCCGAGAAGGAACTTGCTTGGGACGCGTCAACTTTTACGCACTGTGGGTGAACGGTCAGCAATCCTGGGTTACTTCACTCCATCGTGGAGTTCCCGCACTCCTCTTCGATTCCTGGGGCACAGGAGTTCTCCCACGCCCCGGCAGGTCACTGCGTGACTCGCCCGTTCAACACCACGCGACGCGGGGCGGCCAGTACTCGTACATCGGCGCGGGGGTCGGACTCGTAGACGACGAGATCGGCGGGCGCGCCCTCTTCGAGGCTGGGGCGGCCGAGCCAGGCGCGGGCGCCCCAGCTGGTCGCGGAGAGCGCGGCCAGGGGCGGGATGCCCGCGGTGACGAGTTCCTCGACCTCCGCCGCGACCAGACCGTGGGGCAGCGAGCCGCCCGCGTCGGTGCCGACGTACACCGCGATCCCGGCGTCATAGGCGTCGCGCACAGTGTCGTAGCGGCGTTCATGGAGGCGGCGCATATGTGCGGACCACCGGGGGAACTTGGTGTCGCCCCCTGCGGCCAGGCGCGGGAAGGTCGCGATGTTGACCAGGGTCGGGACGATCGCCACCCCGTGCTCGACGAAGAGCGGGATCAGCTCGGGGGTGAGGCCGGTGGCGTGTTCGACGCAGTCGATGCCGGACTCCACCAGGTCGCGCAGCGAACTCTCCGCGAAGCAGTGCGCGGTGACGCGGGCGCCCTGCCGATGGGCCTCGGCGATGCCCGCCGCGACTGCCTCGCGCGGCCAGCAGGGGGTCAGGTCACCGAGGTCGCGGTCGATCCAGTCACCGACCAGCTTGACCCAGCCGTCCCCGCGCCGGGCCTCCTGGCGGACGTAGGCGACGAGGTCCTCGGGCTCGATCTCGTGGGCGTAGCCCCGGATGTAGCGGCGGGTACGGGCGATGTGCCGCCCGGCGCGGATGATCTTCGGCAGGTCGTCGCGGTCGTCGATCCAGCGGGTGTCCGAGGGCGAACCGGCGTCGCGGATCAGCAGGGTCCCGGTCTCCCGGTCGGTCAGCGCCTGCTTCTCGGCGGTCTCGGCGTCCACGGGCCCCTCCGCGCCGAGCCCCACATGGCAGTGCGCGTCGACCAGGCCGGGCAGCGCCCACCCCGACACGGTCGTCACGTCCCCGGCGCCCACGGGACGGTCGTAGGTGACCCGCCCCCCGACCACCCACAGCTCGTCCCGGACGTCCTCGGGTCCCGCGAGCACCCGTCCCCTGACGTGCAGCACCGCCTGATCGCTCATGTACGGCACCTTAAACCGCCTTCCCGGCGGCGCGGCAGGTCCGGTAACGTCCTCGGCGTGAACACCGGACCGGCCCTGGCGGGCCACTCACGGACAGGCGACCCGGTGGGTAGCTGATCGCCACACGTGTGCGCCGCACACACCCCCGCACAGCGCATCCCCGCCACCCGTCCCGCGGACCTCCCCGCGCCCGAGCACCGAGCATCCCTTTTCTCCGTGCCGGACCACAGCGAGGTCAGCCGTATGACAGTCACGTTCAACCACACCATCATCGCCGCCAAGGACAGGGACGAGTCCGCGCGCTTCTTCCGGGAGCTGCTGGAGCTTCCCGAAGCTCCGTCCTGGGGGCCGTTCCTCAACATCCAGCTCACCGACGGGGTGCTGCTCCAGTTCGCGGAGCCGCCGGTGGAGATCCAGATGCAGCACTACGCGTTCCTGGTCGACGACGAGCTGTTCGACCGGGCGTACCGGTGGCTGTGCGAGCAGGGCGTCACGCACTGGGCCGATCCGCAGATGCGGCGCCCTGGCGAGATCAACCACGAGCACGGCGGGCGCGGGGTGTACTTCAAGGACCCCGCCGGGCACGCGATCGAGCTGATCACGCGCCCGTATCTGTAAGCGGACGCCACATCGCAAGCGGACGCAGACCCCGTACCGCAGGCGGACATGGAACGGCCGGGCACCCGCACAGGGGTGCCCGGCCGGGCCGGTGTCACATCGCGGCCATCGCGGCCATCGGGGCCATCGCGGCCGTCAGGAGCCGGTCTTCTCCGGACCCGCCCCCACCGGCCCGTCCGTCTCCTCCACCTCGGCCATCGCCGGGTCGAGGACGCGGGAGAGGAAGTGGCGGGTGCGTTCGTTGCGGGGGTTGCCGATGACCTGCTCGGGGGTGCCCTCCTCGACGATGACGCCGCCGTCCATGAAGACGACGCGGTCGGCGACCTCGCGGGCGAAGGTCATCTCGTGGGTGACGACCATCATGGTCATGCCCTCCTCGGCGAGCCCGCGCATGACCGCGAGTACGTCGCCGACGAGCTCCGGGTCGAGCGCGGAGGTCGGCTCGTCGAAGAGCATCACCTCGGGGCCCATGGCGAGCGCGCGGGCGATGGCCACGCGCTGCTGCTGGCCGCCGGAGAGGGCGCCCGGGTGGGCGTCGGCCTTCTCCGCGAGGCCCACGCGGGCCAGGTTCTCGGCGGCGATCCGCGCGGCCGTCGCCTTGTCCCGCCCGAGGACCCGGCGCTGGGGCAGCGTGAGGTTCTCGGTGACGCTCAGGTGCGGGAAGAGGTTGAACTGCTGGAAGACCATGCCGATACGGCGGCGTACGGCGTCGAGGTCGACGTCCGGGTCGGTCAGCTCGGTGCCGCCGACGAAGACCTTGCCGTCGCTGGGCTCTTCGAGCAGGTTGACGCAGCGCAGCAGCGTGGACTTGCCGGAGCCGGAGGGCCCGATGACACAGACCACCTCGCCCTGGCCGATCTCCAGGTCGACGCCGCGCAGGACGTGGTTGTCGCCGAAGGACTTGTGCAGCCCCTCGATACGGATCTCGGGGGTGCTCACCGGATCGCCTCCTGGGACCTGGACTCCATGCGCCGCACGACGAAGCCGAGCGGGACCGTGACCAGCAGATAGCACAGGCCGGCCACCAGGATCGGCGTGGAGTTGGCGGTGGTGCTGGCCAAGTCGTTGCCGAACTTGGACAGTTCGCGCTCCTCCAGGGTGACGCCGAGGAACAGCACCAGCGAGGAGTCCTTGAAGAGCAGGACGAGTTCGTTGGTCAGTGGCGGCAGGATGATGCGGAACGCCTGCGGGATGATGATCGAGATCATGGCCCGCGCGGGCGAGAAGCCCAGCGAACGGGCCGCCTCCATCTGCCCCTTGGGCACGGCCTGGATGCCCGCGCGGATCGTCTCGGCCATGTAGGCGGCGGAGACGAGTCCGAGCGCGACGGCGACCTTGCCGTAAGTACCGCCCGGATACTGCACGTTCGGGAAGGCCAGCGGCACGCCGACGCCCACGAAGATGAAGATCAGCAGGGCGGGCAGGCCGCGGAAGATCTCGATGTAGATCCCGGCGACCCAGCGGTAGGGCGCCACCGAGGACAGCCGCATCAGGGCGATGACGATGCCGAGACCGAGTCCGACGACGAAGCCGGACAGGGTGTAGAGCACGGTGTTCTTGAGCGCCAGGGTGATGACGTCCGGGAACATCTGCTCGGCGATGGGCAGTTGCAGGAACTGGTTCTGCAGCCGCCCCCAGTCCGCCGAGAACGCGAAGGCGAGTACGGCGGCGACGAAGACGGCGTACTGCGCGCCGCGCGAGACCCGCCGGCGCTGGCGGCGGGTCAGGCCCTGCTTCTTCGGTTGGATACGGGTGTCCGTGTCGGTCATGGAGTCAGCGGGATTCAGGAGGAGGGCGTCGCGGCCGGGGAGGCGGCCGAGGCGTCGTACGGGCCGATCCACTTCTCGTAGATCTTCTTGTAGGTGCCGTCGGACTTGGCCTTGGCGAGCTGCTCGTTGATGACGGTGAGCAGGGCGGTGTTGCCCTTCTTCACCGTGAAGCCGTACTGCTCGCCGGTCTTGAGGTTGCCGACGACCTTGAAGGCGTCGGCGTTGGCCTTGTTCTTCAGCCAGCTCTGGACCACCGGGTAGTCGACGATGATCGCCTGGACCTGGTTGGTGCGCAGGCCGTTGAGGAGCGCGTCGGAGGAGTGGAAGGAGACCGGGTCGAAGCCCTTGCCCTTCGCGTAGTCCTCACCGGTGGTCTGCGCCTGGGCGCCGAGCTGCTTGTGCTGCGCCTTGATGTCCTCGAAGGACTTCAGGCCGCTGTTCTTGCCGACCAGGACGGCCTGGGTGGCCTCGAAGTACGGGTCGGAGAAGTCGACGTTCTTCTTGCGCTCGTCGGTGATCGTCATGCCCGCCGCGGCCAGGTCGCACTGGCCGGAGTTGAGGAACGCGCCGGTCTTGAAGTTCTCGAACGGCGTGTCGAGGATCTCCTGCTTGACGCCCAGGTCCTTGGCGGCCAGGTCGATCAGGGAGACGTCGAAGCCCTGCACCTTGCCGTCGATCACCGACTGGAACGGCGGGTAGGGCAGATGGGTGCAGACGGTCAGCTGACCGGCCTTGACGAGGTGGACCCCCTTGACGGTGGTCTTGCCGCTCCCGCCGCCGTTCGACGAGGAGCAGCCCGCGACGAGCGCGATCGCGGCCGCAGCGGTGGCGGCGGCCAGAAGACGGGTCCGGCGCCCGAGGAGCGTTTTCATGGGGGGATCTCCCTGTGGGGGAACTGTAGGTTCTGATTATAAGGAGAGGTTTGGGTCTCTCAAATCAAACCGATGGCCTTTGGGCCGTTCGGCCTGAGAAGTCGCCGGTCAAAGGGGCATGGAGGCCGCGAGTTACCCTCGTCACCGTCGGCCTCCGGCCGGCCCCGTGGACCTCGTGAGCGAAGAGAGCACCCCCGTGACCCACCCCTTCCTCGACCTGCCCCCGCTGACCGCCGCGCGGTTCGCCGCCATCGAGGACCAGGTGGCCGGGCTGCTGGAGACCCGGCAGGACGTGCTGATCACCCAGGGCGAGGCGCTGCTGCCGCTGGAGGGCGCGATCCGCTCCGCCGCGGGGCCCGGCACGGTCGCCCTGAACGTGATCACGGGTCCGTACGGCCAGACCTTCGGCAACTGGCTGCGCGACAGCGGCGCCACCGTGCACGATCTCGCGGTCCCCTTCCACGCGGCCGTCACCGCCGAGCAGATCCGGGAGGCGTTCGCCGAGCACCCGGAGATCGACTTCGTGTCCCTGGTGCACGCCGAGGCGGCGACCGGCAACACCAACCCGGTCGCCGAGATCGGTGAGGTCGTGCGGGAGCACGGCGCCCTCTTCTATCTGGACGCGGTCGCCTCGGTCGGCGCGGAGCCGGTGCTGCCGGACGCATGGGGCGTGGACCTGTGTGTGATCGGGGCGCAGAAGGCGATGGGCGGCCCGGCCGGGGTGTCCGCGATCTCGGTGAGCGAGCGCGCCTGGGCCCGGATGGCCGCCAACCCGCACGCCCCGCGCCGCTCCTATCTGTCCCTGCTGGACTGGAAGGAGCGCTGGATCGACGCGGGCCGCGCGGTGCTGCCGCACGCCCCGGCACAGCTGGAGATGCTGGCCCTGGAGGCGTGCCTGGAGCGCATCGAGGCGGACGGCGCGGAGACGGTGATGGCCCGGCACCGGGCGGCCGCGCGGGCCACGCGGGCGGGCGCGACCGCGCTGCGCGGCGGCCTGGAGCCGTACGTCCACGACGCGCGGGACGCGGCCCCGGTGGCGACGACGCTGCGGGTGCCGGAGCAGGTGGTGGCCGCCGAGCTGGTGGCCGAGGCGCTGCGCGCGGACCCGGGGCTGCCGCTGGCCGCCGGGGGCGGCGCGCTGGCCAAGGAGATGGTCCGGGTCAACCACTACGGCCCCGACGCGACCCTGGACGCGGTGCGCCGTTCGCTGACGGCGCTGGGCGCGGCGCTGGCCGGGCAGGGGCTCGCGGTGGACCCGGAGGGTGCCCTGCGGGCGGCCGGAGAAGCCTGGCACTGACCGGCACTCCCTTTCCGACGGCGGCCTGCGCGAATTCGCGCAGGCCGCCTTTTTCGCGGCCTTTCATGGCCGCCCAATTGTCTCTCATTCTCTCCGAATTCCATGGAACAGACTCCGGCTTTTCGCCTGCCCGCTTTTTGCAAGGCTAAACAAGACGAAAAACGGGCGGCTTTTCGCACTGTGACACACCACACAGCGAGCCCCGTTTTGTGCCGTTTTACCCCAGGTCAAACCAGGCATATCGCCGACCCGGTCGTACACAACCGACTCCACGGCCGTGCATTCGCGCATTCACCTCGCTAAATTCGTGCCGCATGACCGCAGCACCCGCAGACCTGATCGTCGACAGACCGGCGGTGGCCGACGGAGCCGCTCTCTGGCGTCTCGCCAAGGAATCGAAAAACCTCGACCTGAACTCCTCGTACAGCTATCTGCTGTGGTGCCGGGACTTCGCCGGCACCTCGGCGGTGGCACGCGGCGCGGACGGCGAGCCGGTCGGCTTCGTGACCGGTTACGTACGGCCCGACCGTCCGCACACCCTGCTCGTCTGGCAGGTGGCCGTCGACGACGCCCAGCGGGGGCGCGGGATCGCCGCCGCGCTGCTGGACGGGCTGACCGCACGGCTGGCCGCCGAGCGGGGGATCACCGGCGTGGAGACCACGATCACCCCCGGGAACACCGCCTCCGAGCGGCTGTTCGCCTCGTTCGCCGCCCGGCACGGCGTGCGGCCGGAGCGCGAGACGCTGTTCCCCGCCGAGCTGTTCCCGGACGGTCCGCACGACCCCGAAGTCCTGTACCGCATAGGCCCGTTGACGCCCACCCCGGCCCACTGAACGCCGCACCGAGGAGCGAATCACCGTGACCATCACCCAGCCCGACCTGAGCGTGTTCGAGACCGTCGAGTCCGAGGTGCGCAGCTACTGCCGCGGCTGGCCCACCGTGTTCGACCAGGCGCGGGGCAGCCGGATGTACGACGAGGACGGCCGCGCCTGGCTCGACTTCTTCGCCGGGGCCGGATCACTCAACTACGGCCACAACAACCCGGTCCTCAAACGGGCGTTGATCGACTATCTGGCCCGGGACGGCGTGACCCACGGCCTGGACATGTCGACCACGGCCAAGCGGTCGTTCCTGCGCACCTTCCAGGAACTGGTGCTCGGCCCGCGCGAGTTGCCGTACAAGGTCATGTTCCCGGGGCCGACCGGCACCAACGCGGTGGAGTCCGCGCTGAAGCTTGCCCGGAAGGTGAAGGGGCGCGAGGCGATCGTGTCGTTCACCAACGCGTTCCACGGCATGTCGCTCGGCTCGCTCGCGGTCACCGGCAACGCCTTCAAGCGGGCCGGGGCGGGCGTTCCGCTGGTGCACGGCACGCCGATGCCGTTCGACAACTACTTCGACGGGCAGGTCCCGGACTTCCTGTGGTTCGAGCGGCTCCTGGAGGACCAGGGGTCGGGGCTGAACAAGCCCGCCGCCGTGATCGTGGAGACCGTGCAGGGCGAGGGCGGCATCAACGTCGCCCGGCCCGAATGGCTGCGCGCGCTCAAGGAGTTGTGCGAGCGGCAGGACATGCTGCTGATCGTCGACGACATCCAGATGGGCTGCGGGCGCACGGGCGCGTTCTTCTCCTTCGAGGAGGCGGGCATCGTCCCCGACATCGTCACCGTGTCCAAGTCCATCAGCGGCTACGGACTGCCGATGTCGCTGTGCCTGTTCCGGCCGGAGCTGGACATCTGGGAGCCGGGCGAGCACAACGGCACGTTCCGCGGCAACAACCCGGCGTTCGTCACCGCGACCGCCGCGCTGGAGACGTACTGGGCCGACGGTGCCGCCATGGAGAAGCAGACCCGCGCCCGGGGCGAGCGCGTCGAGCGGGAGCTGGTCTCCATGGCCGAGGAGAACCGGGCCGCCGTGAAGGACTACCGGGGGCGCGGACTGGTCTGGGGCCTGGAGTTCCACGACAAGGAGCGGGCCGGACGGGTAGCCGCCCGCGCCTTCGAACTCGGGCTGCTCATCGAGACGTCGGGCCCCGAGAGCGAGGTCGTCAAGCTGCTGCCCGCGCTCACGATCACCCCGGAGGAGCTGGACGAGGGCATGAGCATCCTCGCCCGCGCCGTACGCGAGACCGCCTGAGCAAAAGACCACGAGACCGCCGCCGACACGTGACAACAGGAGGCACCCACCCGTGATCGTCCGATCGTTCAAGGACATCGAGGACACCGACCGCCACGTACGGGCCAGGTCCGGCACCTGGGAGAGCAAGCGGATCGTGCTCGCCAAGGAGCGCGTCGGCTTCTCCCTGCACGAGACCGTCCTGTACGCGGGAACCGAGACGTCGATGTGGTACGCGAACCACATCGAGGCCGTCGTCTGCACCGAGGGCGAGGCCGAACTGACCGACCACGAGACCGGGGAGACGTACACGATCACCCCCGGCACGATGTACCTCCTCGACGGACACGAGCGGCACACGCTGCGCGTCAAGGAGGACTTCCGCTGTCTCTGCGTGTTCAACCCGCCGGTGACCGGGCGGGAGGACCACGACGAGAACGGCGTCTACCCCCTGCTCACCGAACCCGAGCTCACCGAACCCGAGGAGGTGTGATCCCCATGACCCAGGCCCCCACCGCCCCCGTCACCGATCTCTACCCGAGCCGTGCCGTCGCCGAAGTGGCCGTCCCGCGCAAGGACCCGGTCGTCTGGAGCGCCCCCGGCGCCTACGGCCCGATCCCCGCGGCCGACCTGGAGGGGTACGAGCGCGACGGCTTCCTGGGCGTGGACCAGCTGATCACCCCGGCCGAGGTCGAGGTGTACCGGCGGGAGCTGGAGCGGCTGGTCGCCGACCCGGTGATCCGGGCCGACGACCGGGCGATCGTGGAGCCCCGCTCGAAGGAGATCCGCTCGGTCTTCGAGGTCCACCGGCTCAGCGAGCTGTTCGCGAACCTGGTGAGCGACGAGCGCGTGGTCGGGCGGGCCCGGCAGATCCTCGGCTCGGACGTGTACGTCCACCAGTCCCGGATCAACGTCAAGCCCGGGTTCGGCGCGAGCGGCTTCTACTGGCACTCCGACTTCGAGACCTGGCACGCCGAGGACGGGCTGCCCCGGATGCGCACGGTGTCGGTCTCGATCGCGCTGACCGAGAACTTCGACACCAACGGCGGCCTGATGATCATGCCGGGCTCGCACCGGACGTTCCTGGGCTGCGCGGGTGCGACGCCCAAGGACAACTACAAGAAGTCGCTCCGGATGCAGGACGCGGGCACCCCGTCCGGCGAGGCGCTGACCCGCATGGCGGGCGAGCACGGCATCCGGCTCTTCACCGGCAGGCCCGGCTCGGCCACCTGGTTCGACTGCAACTGCATGCACGGCTCCGGCGACAACATCACGCCGTTCCCGCGCAGCAACGTCTTCATCGTGTTCAACAGCGTGGAGAACACGGCGGTGGAGCCGTTCGCGGCGCCCGTGCGCAGGCCGGAGTACATCGGGGCGCGGGACTTCACGCCCGTGCGGTAACCGCGCTCCCCCAGTCCCCGGGCCGGGGCCTCCTTGTTGTGGGACGGGAGGCTCCGGCCCGGTCATGTCCCGTGCGGAGACAGGGACTTGAAAGGGAGGGACTTGAAAAGGTCAGTCGGAGAGCGCGTCCAGCAGCCGGTCCACGTCCGCCTCGGTGTTGTACAGGTGGAAGGCGGCGCGCAGGTTGCCCGCCCGGGCGGAGACCTCGATGCCCGCGCGGCTCAACTCCGGCTGCCGGTCCCCGAGTCCGGGCACCGAGACGATCGCGGAGCCGGACGAGGGCAGCGGCTCGTGGCCGAGGGAGGCAACGCCCGCGCGATAGCGGTCGGCGAGGGCCGTGTTGTGGGAGTGGATCGCGGACACGCCGAGTTCCTCGATGAGTTCGAAGGAGCGCCGCAGTCCCGCGTAGCCGAGCAGCGCGTGGGTGAGGTCGAACCGCCGCGCGGAGTGGGCGAGTTCGGTGACGGGGCCGTAGCAGCTGTCCCAGGGACGCTCGCCCGCGACCCAGCCGGCAAGGAGCGGGGTGAGGCCGCCGAAGTCCTCGGGCAGGACGAGGAAGGCGATGCCGTTCGGGCCGAGCAGCCACTTGTAGGCCACGGAGGCGCTGAAGTCCCACTCCCCCGCGTCCATCGGGAGCCAGCCCGCACCCTGGGAGAAGTCGACGTAGGTGCGGGCGCCGTGGTCGCGGGCGGCCTCGCGCAGTGCGGGCAGGTCGGCGATCAGTCCGTCGGCGGACTGGACGGCGCTGACCGCGACGAGGTCGGTCTCCGGGCGGACGGACTCCGCGATCCGCTCCACGGGGACCTCGCGCACCTTGAGGTCGCCGCGGACGTGGAACGGGTTGAGTACGGAGGTGAAGTCGCCCTCGGCGGTGAGGACTTCGGCGCC
Organism: Streptomyces sp. NPDC026659; assembly: GCF_040638245.1. NCBI lineage: Bacteria > Bacillati > Actinomycetota > Actinomycetes > Kitasatosporales > Streptomycetaceae > Streptomyces > Streptomyces sp. NPDC026659. The sequence continues at coordinate 92,353 of NZ_JBEZXY010000012.1, forward strand.
CGGCGGCAGGGAGGCGGCGATCACGCCGGTGTGCGCGGCGACCGAGGCGCCCGCCGCGACGCGTTCGACGGGGACGTGGGCGAGCCGGGCGTAGGCGGCCCGGCACGCCTCCACGTCCTCGAAGAGCGAGTTCAGCGGGACCCCCCGCGCCCGCAGCAGCGCCGCCTCGTGCAGGGCGGTGACGGTACGGGCGGGCAGCAGTGAGTTGCTCGCCGTGTTGAGGTAGGTGCCTGCGGGGGTGAACTCGGCGCGGACGAGGCGGTCGAACGTCTCCGTGGTCTCCATGGGTCCACTGTGCGTCCCCATGGAGTCACCGTCCATCGCGTCTTTTTACGCGGTGTCTCTCAGCAATCCTTATGGATCGCCTCCCACCTGCGGTTTCCTACTTCTGCGGCACCGCGCACCCGTCCGGGCCGCACGTGTCGGCGTCGTCCTGGCCGACCACGGTGAGCGGGGAGCGGGCGTCCCACGCCTGGGTGAGCGCCTGGGTGAAGACCTCGGCGGGCTGGGCGCCGGAGACGCCGTAGGCGCGGTCGAGGACGAAGAAGGGGACACCGTTGGCGCCGAGCTGGGCGGCCTCGCGCTCGTCGGCGCGGACCTCGTCGGCGTAGGCGGTGGGGTCGGCGAGGACCTTGCGGGCGGCCTCGGGGTCCAGGCCCGCCTGCCCGGCCAGCTCCACGAGGCGCTCGTCGCCCTCGGTGAAGACGGACCGCTCCTCGGCGAAGTTGGCCCGGTACAGCAGCGCGAGCAGCTCGTCCTGCTTGCCCTGCTCCTTGGCGAAGTGCAGCAGGCGGTGCATGTCGAAAGTGTTGCCGTGGTCGCGGCCCCGGGTGCGGTAGGGCAGGCCCTCGGCGCCGGCCTGGGCACCGAGGTTGTCCTCGCCGGCCTCGGCCTGGGCCTCGCTCATGCCGTACTTCTTGGTGAGCATGGTGAGCACGGGCTGGACGTCGCCCTTGGCGCGGCCGGGGTCCAGCTCGAAGGAGCGGTGCACGACCTCGACGTCGTCGCGGTGCGGGAAGGCGGCGAGCGCCTTCTCGAAGCGTGCCTTTCCTACGTAGCACCAAGGGCAGGCGATGTCGCTCCAGATCTCGACGCGCATTCTTCGGGCTCTCTTCGGTTCGTTCGTACGGGGCGGAGGCTCTCCCCACCCGGTACGTGAACGTTCAAGCAGCGGGGTTCATTCCCCGGGCGGGGTCCAGCGCAGGAAGAGGTGGTGGTCGCCCTCGGCGGGCGGGTTCCCGGGGTCGGGCACCCAGCCGTGGCGGGCGTAGAAGGACTGGGCGCGCTTGTTGTCCACGTGCACGTCGAGCACGGCGACCCGCTTGCCGTCGGCCAGCCAGCGCTCCACGCAGGCGGCGTGCAGGGCGGTGCCGAGTCCCGCACGCCAGTGGTCGGGGTCGACGTGGAACTGAAACAGCTTGACCTTCTCCGCGGGCGCGCCCTCGGGGGTGCGGAAGGAGGCGATGGCGACGATCCGGCCGTCCTGGACTCCGCACAGGACCCGGCCGTCGGGCCGCTCAATGGAGGCGCGCCAGGAGTCCGTCCAGTCGAAGTCGGCGGGCGGCAGGCCGCCGGGGTAGTAGGTGGAGCGGGCGCGTTCGTGCAGTGCGGCGATCGTCCCGGCCTCGGCGGGCTCGGCCGGGCGGATCACCAGGGCACCGTCTGCTCGTTCACTGATCATGCCGGGGAGGACGTGGCCCCGGCGGGCACGGTTGCGTACCGGCGGAACTGGGCGCGGTAGGCACTGGGGGTCAGTCCGGTGCGGCGGACGACATGGGCGCGCAGCGAGTCGGCGGTGCCGAGGCCGCAGGCGGTGGCCACCTGGTCCATGGGCAGGGTGGTGGTCTCCAGGAGTTCCCTGGCCCGTTCGACGCGCTGGTGCAGGAGCCACTGGAGGGGGCTGACCCCGCTCTCGGCGTGGAAACGGCGGGTGAGGGTGCGCACGCTGACGCCGGAGTGGCGGGCGAGGTCGGTGAGGGTGAGCGGCTTGTCGAGGTTGCGCATGGCCCAGCCGCGCACGTCGGCGCAGGCGGTGCCGCGCTCGGGCGGCAGCGGGGTGTGGGTGAACTGGGTCTGCCCGCCCGGCCGTACGGGTGCGACGAGGGCGCGCCGGGCGACCTCGTTGGCGACGGCGGCGCCGTAGTCGGTGCGGACGATGTGCAGACACAGGTCGATTCCGGCGGCGTAGCCGCTGGAGGTGAGGAACTGGCCGTCCTCGGTGTAGAGCACGTCGCCCTCGAAGGCGATGGCGGGGTGGCGGCGGCGCATCTCGTCGGCGTGCGCCCAGTAGGTGGTGGCGCGGCGGCCGTCGAGGAGTCCGGCCTTGGCGAGGGAGAAGGCGCCGGTGCAGATGGAGGCGATGCGGGTGCCCGCGTCGGCGGCCTCGCGCAGCGCGGCGACCACGCGCGGGTCGGGCTCGTACGTCTCGCCGGTGCCCGCGACGAGCACGGTGTGCGCCTCGCGCAGCGCCTCCAGACCGTGCGGCACGGTGAGTTCGAGGCCGCCGGTGGTGACCACCGGGCCCGGGTCCGGCGCGCAGACGACGACCTCGTAGCCGCGTCCGCCCGCCACCTCGACCTTGCCGAAGAGCAGGTCCGGGATGGCCAGGTTGAACATCGACACGGGCGGGGCGGCGATGACGACGACTCGGATCATGGCCAGAACCTCCGGACGTATGGCAATCAGGCCACTACTGTATGCGCCGCGTGATCCGCAAGCTGGAGGCATGCCCCTGAACAAGACCCTCACCCCTCTCCAACCTGCCCTCTCGGACGGCCCGTTGGAGCGGCGGACGGCGCCCGCCCTCGCCCTGGCCGCCGCTCTCCTCGGCTCGGCGCTGATCACCCTCGACGCCTCGATCGTGAACGTCGCCCTCCCCGCCATCGGTTCCGGCCTCGGCGGCGGACTGCGCGGACTGCAGTGGGTGGTGGACGCCTACACCCTCCCGTTCGCGGCCCTGATGCTCTCCACCGGCGCCTTCGCCGACCGGGTCGGGGCGAGCCGGGCGTACGGCATCGGTATCGCGGTGTTCACGCTGGCCTCGGCGGCCTGCGGCTTCGCGCCGGACCTCGCGGTCCTGACCGGTGCCCGGGTGGCGCAGGGCGCGGCGGCGGCCGTGGTGCTGCCCGCGTCGCTGTCCCTGGTGCGCGAGGCGTACGCGGACGCGGCGCGCCGGGCCCGGGCGGTGGCCGTGTGGGCGGCCGGGGGTTCGACCGCGCTGGCCCTGGGCCCGGTGGCGGGTGGCGCGCTGACCACGGCCTGGGGCTGGCGGGGCATCTTCTTCGTCAACCTGCCGGTGGGCGCGGTGGCGCTGGTCCTGCTGCTGCGCGCCCCGCGCTCCACGCGCCGTCCGGCACCGCTGGACCTGCCCGGGCAGGCCGCGGCGGCGCTCGCCCTGACGGGTGTGACCTTCGCGGTGATCGAGGGCGGTACGACCGGCGCGGTGGCGCTCGCGGTGGCGGTGGTCGCGGCGGTGGTGTTCGTCCGGGTGGAGAGGCGGCGGGCGCATCCGGTGGTCCCGCTGGGGATGTTCCGCGACCGGGCGGTGCGCGCGGCGGTCGCGGCGGGGGCGGCGTGCAGCGTGGCGTTCTACGGCGTCCTGTTCGTCTTCTCGCTCTTCTTCCAGCAGGTGCAGGGCCGTTCGGCGCTGTACGCCGGGCTGATGTTCCTGCCGATGACCGGGGTGATCGCGGTGACGAACCTGGTCTCGGGCAAGCTGACCGGCCGCTACGGGCCCCGGGTGCCGATGATCGCGGGCCTCGCGCTCTCCGTGGTGGGCCTGCTGGGGCTGCTCGGGGTCGGCACGGCGACGCCTGCCTTCGAGGCCGCGCTGCTCCTGGTGCCGCTGGCGCTGGGCTGCGCGCTGGCCATCCCGGCGCTGACGGCGGTGATGCTGGACGCGGTGCCCGCCGGACGGGCCGGGCTCGCGGCGGGGGTGCTCAACGCGGCTCGGCAGGTGTCCGGCGGGCTCGGGATCGCGGTGTTCGGCGCGCTGATGGCGGGCGGCTTCGTGACCGGGCTGCGCACGGGCCTGGCCGTCTGCGTGGCCGCGCTGCTCGTGGCCCTCGCGCTCAGCTTCCGTCTCGCAGGTCGTCCGGCCACTGGGGTCTGAACTCCAGGTGGTCGTAGGTGACCACGCAGCCCCCGCCGAGCGGCGACTGGGTCATGAAGCCGACCAGGGCGTCGGAGGTCTCCTTCTCGTCGCCCAGGGTGAACAGGCGGACGAAGGTCCAGCGTTCACCGTCGCGGGAGGCGTGGAAGGCGAGCGCGCGGCCGGTGCGGCTCAGCCGGAGCCAGACCGAACTTCCGCTCACCGTGAAGGAGTTGGCGTCGTCGGAGTGCCCCCGGGTGACCACCGTGCACACGGTGGCCACGTTCGGGGAGTACTCCAGACAGAGCTTGGCCCAGGCCCGGTCGCCGACGTGGACGTAGAGCGCCCCGGCGTCGAACGAGGTGTTGAAACCGACGGTGACCCGGGCGATCAGCTGGAAGTCGCCCTCGGGCGCCCCGAGCAGCCGGGGCGCGTCGGAGGCGGGGTCCAGGGCCTCCCCGGTCGGGGTGACGAACCGGTCCTGACGGGCTCCGGCCCAGCCGGAGAGCACGCCGTCCTCGTGGACCCAGTGGCCGTCCGGCCCGTAGGTCCGCAAGGGGAAAGGGAGTTCGGGAAGGGCTATGTCCATCCGGGGATTCTCGCAGGGGACGGGGCCGGAGCCCGAGGGGTTCCCGGACTCCGTTCGTGAAGAACCGGGCCGCTCCTCAGCTCTCCCTCACGCCGTCGCAACGGCGGGGAATACCAAGGGGGTTGCCGTCCCGCAGCTCCAACGGCAGCAGCGGCTCCGGGGTGTTCTGGTACGCCACCGGGCGCAGCCACCGCTCGATCGCCGTGCCGCCGACCGAGGTCGAGGTGGAGGTGGTCGCCGGGTAGGGGCCGCCGTGGTGCTGGGCCGGGGCGACAGCGACACCGGTCGGCCAGCCGTCGACCACCAACCGGCCCGCGAGCGGGGCGAGTCGGGCGAGGAGGTCCGCCGCGCCTCCCTCGCCCGCGGCTTCCGCCGAGGACAACTGCACGGTCGCGGTGAGACTGCCCGGCAACCGGGCGAGGACGGCGGCCAGTTGGTCCGGGTTCTCGTAGCGCGCGACCACGGTGACCGGGCCGAAGCACTCCTCCAGGAGCAACTCGTATGCCTCTTCCGCCAGTTCGGCCGCCGGGACGGTGAGGAAGCCCGCGCTGACCGTGTGCGGGCCGCCCGCGCCCGGGGTGACCGGGGACTCGACGCCGGGCAGCGCCGCGCGCTCGGCGACGCCCGCGACGAAGGCGTCCCGCATCCGGGGGTCGAGCATCACCCCGGCGTCGGTGTCGCTCACCGCGTCCACGAGCGCCTTGACCAGGCCGTCGCCGGAAGCACCGGAAGGCACCAGCACCAGGCCCGGCTTGACGCAGAACTGGCCGACGCCGAGCGTCATGGACCCGGCCAGGCCCAGACCGATCTCACCGCCGCGCTCGGCGGCGGCCGCCTCGGTCACCACGACCGGGTTCAGCGAGCCGAGTTCGCCGTGGAAGGGGATCGGCACCGGGCGGGCGGCGGCCGCGTCGAACAGGGCCCGGCCGCCGCGCACCGAGCCGGTGAACCCGGCGGCGGAGAGCAGCGGATGCCGGATCAGCTCCACGCCCGCGTCGAAGCCGTGCACCAGGCCGACGACGGCCTCGGGCAGGCCGTGCGCGGCGGCGGCCCGGCGCAGCACCTTGGCGACCAGCTCGGACAGGGCCGGGTGGTCGGGGTGGGCCTTGACGACGACCGGGCAGCCCGCAGCGAGCGCGCTCGCGGTGTCGCCGCCCGCGACGGAGAAGGCGAAGGGGAAGTTGGAGGCCGCGTAGACGGCCACCACGCCGAGCGGGATCTTCATGCGGCGCAGGTCGGGGACCGGCGGGACGGCGGCGGGGTCGGGGTGGTCGATCACCACGTCCAGGAAGGCGCCCTCGTCCACGACACCCGCGAAGGCCCGCAACTGGTAGGCGGTACGCGCCAGTTCACCGGTGAGCCGGACCGGACCGAGGGCGCTCTCGGCGTCGGCGACCTCGATCAGCAGGTCCCGTACCGCCTCCAGGCCGTCCGCCGCCGTCCGCAGGAAGGCGGCGCGGACCGTGCGGTCGGCGAGGCTTCCGCGCGCGGCGTGCGCGGCCCGGACGGCCGCGTCGACCTCCTCGGCCGTGGCCTCCACCGCCACTTGCTCCCGCCGCTTCCCGGTGCGCGGGTCGACGCTCCACACTGGTGCTGCTGTCACCGCGGATACCTCCAGACAACGCCGTACGGTCGAGGTCGCTCATCAGCCGTGTTCGCTATATTGAACGCCGTCTTCGATGGTGAACCGGCAGTCCGGAGTCTAGGGCTCCGGGTCCTCGTACTTCCAGGTCGCCGTCGGACGAAGTCGAACGAGATCGAACGACGCCGAACCGGGCCCGGCACGCGCACGCGCACGCGGGCTCCGGCGCGGCCGAGCGAAGGAGCCGGGGCGATGTCGGCAGCGGAGGCGGGCGGCGGGGCGCAGGTGAAGTCCGCGGTGCGGACCGTGGAACTCCTTGAGTACTTCGCCGGGCGGCCCGGGATGCACTCCCTCGCGGACGTCCAGGAGGCCGTCGGCTACCCCAAGTCCAGTCTGTACATGCTGCTGCGCACGCTGGTGGAGCTGGGCTGGGTGGAGACGGACGCGACCGGCACCCGGTACGGCATCGGGGTGCGCGCGCTGCTGGTCGGCACCGCTTACATCGACGGCGACGAGGTGGTCGCGGCGGCCCGGCCCACCCTGGACCGCCTCGCCGACGACACCACCGAGACCATCCACCTGGCCCGGCTCGACGGCACCGACGTGGTCTACCTCGCCACCCGCCAGTCCCAGCACTATCTGCGCCCCTTCACCCGCGTCGGGCGCCGGCTGCCCGCGCACGCGACCTCGCTCGGCAAGGCGCTGCTCGCCACGCACACCGACGACCAGGTGCGGGCGCTGCTGCCGGAGGAGCTGCCCGCGCTCACCGCACACACGGTCACCGACCGCGAGAAGCTGATCGAGGAGCTGCACCGCATCCGCGAGCAGGGCTTCGCCGTGGACCGCGAGGAGAACACGCTCGGGCTGCGCTGCTTCGGGGTCGCGATCCCGTACCGCACCCCGGCCCGTGACGCCGTGAGCTGCTCGGTGCCGGTGGCGCGGCTGACGGACGCGCACGAGCAGACGATCAAGGACGCGCTGTTCGACGCGCGGGAGCGGCTGACGCTGGCGACGCGGCGGCTGTGAACGGGTCGTCCGCCCGGTGAACGGCTCGCACGCCTGGCGATCGTGCCCGTCTGAACGTTCCCTGAGAAACACAAACGGCCGGGAACGTTCCGCTCCGATCGCACGTCTGTCCGGTCGGGATGAACAAGACGATCAGACACGCGTCCGTCTTCGCACTGCTGCTCGTCCTGGGGCTGCTGCTCCGGGCGACCTGGGTGCAGTTCTACGAAGGCCAGGCGCTCGCGGACGACAACGACAACCGGCGCAACGCGATCGCGACGTACTCGCGCCCGCTCGGCGACATCGTCGTGGCCGGTAAGGCGGTCACAGGTTCGGCGCGCACCAAGGGCGACCTCGCCTACAAGCGCGCCTACAAGGACGGCGAGCTCTACGCCGCGGTGACCGGCTACGCCTCGCAGGCCTACGCCCCGACCCAGCTGGAGGGCGTCTACGCCGATCTGCTCAAGGGCACCGACAACCGGCTGACCACGATGATGGACACGGTCACCGGGCGCCGCGCCGACCCCGGTGACGTGGTCACCACCATCGACCCGGCGGTGCAGAAGGCGGGGTACGCGGCACTCGACGGGAAGAAGGGCGGCGCCGTCGCGATCGACCCGAAGACCGGGAAGATCCTCGCGATGGTCTCCACCCCGTCCTACGACCCGGGACAGCTGACCGACGCGAACACGGCCGGCTCGGCGTGGACCCGGCTCACCAAGGACCCGGACAAGCCGCTGACCAACCGTGCGATGCGCCAGCCGCTGCCGCCGGGCTCGACCTTCAAGCTGGTCGTGGCGGCCGCCGCGCTGGAGGACGGGCTGTACTCGGACGTGGACCAGCGCACCACGAGCCCCGAGCCGTACATCATGCCGGGCACGAGCCAGGAGCTGCCGAACGAGAGCGCCTCGGCGCCGTGCGAGAACGCCTCGATCCGGGTCGCGCTCCAGTACTCCTGCAACAACGTCTTCGGCAAGCTGGCCGTGGACCTCGGGCAGGACAAGGTGCGGGCGATGGCCGAGAAGTTCGGCTTCAACGACGAGAAGCTGGACGTGCCGGCGCGGGCGTACACCAGCGTGTACCCGTCGAAGATGGACAAGGCGCAGACCGCGCTCTCCGGGATCGGCCAGTTCGACGTGACCGCCACCCCGCTCCAGATGGCCATGGTGTCGGCCACCATGGCCAACGGCGGAGAGCTGGTGGCGCCCCATGTGGTGTCCCAGCTCACCGACGCCGACGGCGATGTGCTGAAGGACTTCGGTCGGGACGCCGGGTCGAAGCGGATCGTCAGCGCCCGTACGGCCGAGCAGCTGCGCTCCGCGATGGAGACGGTGGTACGCGACGGCACCGGCCGCAACGCCCTGATCGACGGCGTGACGGTCGGCGGCAAGACCGGTACCGCGCAGCACGGCGAGAACAACAGCGGTACGCCGTACGCCTGGTTCACCTCGTACGGGAAGTCGGACGCCACCGGCAAGGAGGTGGCCGTCGCGGTGATGGTCGAGCAGTCGGACGCGGCGCGGGGTGAGGTCAGCGGCAACGGGCTCGCGGCTCCGGTGGCGCGGGCGATGATGAAGGCGGCGCTGAAGTAGGCGCTCGCGAACCCGTGGGGGCGGTCGGTGCCGTGCACACCGGCCGCCCCCTCGCGCGTACGGCTCGGCTCACTTCACGCCGAGAAGCTGCTCCACCGGGTCGATCGCGAAGTACACCAGGAACAGCGCCGAGACCGCCCAGAGCAGCCAGTTGACCTCCCTGGCCTTGCCCACGACCGCCTTGATGACGACGTAGGCGAGGAAGCCCGCGCCGATGCCGTCGGTGATGGAGTAGGTGAAGGGCATCGCGGCGATGGTGAGGAACGCCGGGACGGCGATCTCGTAGTCGTCCCAGTCGATGTGCTTGACGTGGGTCATCATCAGGAAGCCCACCGCGATCAGCGCGGGCGCCGCCGCCTGGAGCGGGACGATGGTGAGCAGCGGGGTGAGGAAGAGCGCGAGGCCGAAGAGGCCGCCGGTGATCACGTTGGCGAAGCCGGTGCGGGCGCCCTCGCCGACCCCGGCGGCGGACTCGATGTAGGCGGTGTTGGAGGAGGCGGAGCCGACGCCGCCCGCGACGGCCGCGGCGCCGTCGATGAACAGCACCCGTCCGATGCCGGGCACCTTGCCCCGCTCGTCCAGGAGTCCGGCCTCGGCGCTGATGCCCACGATGGTGCCCATGGCGTCGAAGAAGTCGGACAGGACGAGGGTGAACACCAGCAGGACGGCGGTCAGTACGCCCGCCTCGGCGAAGCCGCCGAACAGGTCGAAGTGGCCGACGAGCCCGAAGTCCGGTGCGGCGACGACGCTGTCGGGGACCTTCGGGGTGGTCAGCCCCCAACTCTTCACATCGGCGACCGCGTTGACGACGATCGCGACGACGGTCATCGTGACGATGCTGATGAGGATCGCGCCCCTCACCTTGCGGGCGAGCAGGGCGATCGTGAGCAGGACGCCGACGCAGAAGACGAGCACGGGCCAGCCGGTGAGCCGGCCGGTGGCGCCGAGCTGTACGGGCACGGTGGTGTGGGCGACGTCGGGGATGCGGCTGACGAAGCCGGAGTCCACGAGTCCGATGAAGGCGATGAACAGGCCGATGCCGACGCCGATGGCCTGTTTGAGCTGCTGCGGGATCGCGTTCATGATCGCCTCGCGCAGTCCGGTGAGGACCAGGACGCAGATCACGACGCCCTCGATGACGACCAGGCCCATCGCGTCGGACCAGCTCATCAGCGGGGCGAGCTGGAAGGCGACGACGGCGTTGAGGCCGAGGCCCGCGGCGATGGCGAGCGGGAGGTTGCCGCCGACACCCATGATGATCGTCATCACGCAGGCCACCAGGGCGGTGGCGGTGGCGAGTTGACCGGTGTCGAGGGTGTGCCCGAACTTGTCCTTGGCGCTGCCGAGGATGATCGGGTTGAGCACGAGGATGTAGGCCATGGTGAAGAACGTGGCGACACCGCCGCGTATCTCCCGGCCGAAGTTCGATCCCCGCTCGGATATCCGGAAGTACCGGTCGACTCCGTTGCCGGCGGGGGGCGCGGCTCTGCCGGGCTGTGAATCCACCTTCTGCGTCTCGGACATGGGCGTACTCCTCGTCGCGCCGCCGTGGCGGGTGTGGGTGTGCGGATGCTGGCTGGATTGTTCCCCTGTTCCGCCTGTTTCAGGTTTTCCCCGTGTAACGGAATCGGACATGGGTCCGGCCCCGGCGGAAGGCCGGGGCCGGACGACAACTTCCCTACGTGTGTGCTGCGTTGGATCTCAGCTGACGAAGTACGTCGGGTTGGGCAGCTTGTAGGTGCGGTCGGCGTAGCCGCCGTCCAGGTCGGAGTACTGGTCGCCGAAGTTGGCGATGATGTCGTACCCGAGGTCCTGCTCGATGTGCTTGCGGGTACCGGACTTGTACTGCACGGTCGTGCAGGTCCAGGCACCCGGCGTGGCGCAACCCGACAGGTAGGCGGGCGGGTTGGCCTTGTCCTTGAGGAACATGTGGGCCGGGTCGAGGTTCACGTCGGCCCCGACCTTCTTCAGGTTCTCCACGGCACCGGCGCGCTGCGCCTCGCTGAGCCCGGAGTTGTAGAAGACGGCGACACCCTTGGACTCGGCGTACCGCACGAGGGCGGGGCTGCCGAAGACCTCGGGCCGGTCGGCACGATTGACGTAATCGTTCCAAGTGACCGGGTCGTACGTGTAGTTGTACCGCTTCTCGTAGTCGAGGCTCAGCAGCAGCGTGTCGTCGATGTCGAAGACGACGGCCGGCTTGTTCCCCCGGTGGTGCGTCTTGCGCGCCGCCTGGTCGATCCAGCGCTTGGCGTCGGCGTCGATCCGCGCCAGGTCCGTGGCGTACGGGCTGCTCGGCGACGCCTGGTACACCCCCTTGCTGTCGGCGGTCGTGCCGTAATAGGTGTCGATGTCCTTCACCAGAAGCCCGATGTTGTAGGGCTCGTGGGTGGAGTTCGCCGTCGACTGCCCGGCGGTGGCCGCACCGGCGCCGTACAGCAGTCCCCCGGCGAGCGCACAGGCGGCGGTGGCCGCCGCGATCCGCAGTGATTTATGCATGACAGGTTTTCTACGCGCGTCATCGCTGCGGCGGGGCGGACGTTGCACGATCGATATCAAGCCATGGCCCTCCGGGGGGCGCGGGACCGAACCGGACGAACTACCTCCGCCACTCCGGGTCACGCCCGCTCAGCCCCAGCGCCCGGTCGAGGAGCGGTGCGTCCTCCGGGATCCGCACGATCGGGCCGAAGAGGCCGGCCGGGCGGTCGGGGAGTTCGGCGGTCGCCTGGAGGAAGGTGTGGGCGGAGGACAGGGCGTCGGGGTCGGGAGTGTAGGGGAGGTCCAGGGCTCGGGAGAGGTCCCAGGCGTGGACGACCAGCTCGTCGGCGGCCACGGCGCCCGCGACCGCGCCGGGGAGGTCGACGCCGCCCGCGCGGGTGTCGCCGGTCCAGGCGGAGGGGTCGCGCCAGGCGTCGGCGAGGGCGTCCAGGGCCTTGGGCAGCTCCGTGCGCCAGTCCGGGGAGAGGACGGGCCTGGCCGTGGTGGGGGCGGTGTCGGTTCTTGGGCCGAAGTCCTTGAGGGCCGCCGAACGGAAGGCGACGGACAGGGCGTGCAGGTGGGCCAGCAGGTCGCCGACCATGTAGTCCGGGCACGGAGTGGGGGCCGTCAGCTGGTCGTCGGACACATGGTCGGCGAGTTGGGCCACGATCCGGGTCTGGGGGCCGAGGTCGGGCAGCGGGGCGGTCATGGCGGGGCTCCTCACACAGGGGGGGCACGGCGGGCGTCCGTGTACGGAGGTATGACCTGCCCGGGGGCGCGAACTCATCGGCGCCCTCCGGACAGCCCCCGGACAGCCCCCGAAATAGGGCATCCTCCCGATCCCCGACCCCCCTCCTCAGACCCACGATCGAGCGGCATGACGACTTTCTCGACCGTGCGGCGCGTGCTGCGGGACCGGTCCGCGGGGCTGTGTCTGGCGACCACGGTGGTCTCCGGGTTCGGCTCGTCCGCGCTGTGGCTGGCGTCGGGTGTGTGGGTGAAGGACATCACCGGGTCCGACGGGCTGGCGGCGCTGTGTGTGTTCGCCCTGTGGGCGCCCACCCTGGCCGGACCCGCGCTGGGCGCACTCGCCGACCGGATGCGCAGACGGCCCCTGATGATCACCACGAACCTGTTCCTGGCCGCCCTGCTGCTCCCCCTGATCACCGTCGACTCCCCCGCCCGCCTGTGGCTGCTGTTCGCGGTGCTGTTCCTGTACGGCGCCGCCGACGCCGTGCACGACGCCGCCGAGTCGGCGCTGGTCGGAGCCGCCGTGGACCCGGAGCTGCTCGGTGCCTTCAACGGGCTGCGCATGACCGCCAGGGAGGGCATGAAGCTGCTCGCGCCCCTGGCGGGCGCCGGTCTCTACACCGCCTACGGCGGCCCGGCCGTCGCCCTGCTCGACGCGGCCACCTTCGTGCTCGCCGCCGCGCTCTGCGCCCTGCTGCGGGTGCGGGAGGGGCACCCGGCCCGCGCCGCGCACCCGAAGGCCGCAGCCGAGGCCGAGGCCGGAATCGCCCTGGGGCTGCGCCACGTGTGGGGCCACCCCGCCCTCCGGCCGCTGGTCATGGCGGCCGGCACCACCATGTTGCTCGCCGCACTGAACGGCGCCACGGTGTACGCCGTCGTGGACCGCCTCGGTCGCGCCCCCGCCTACGCGGGCGTGCTCTACGCCGCCCAGGGCGTCGGTTCGGTGGTGATCGGCGTGGCCGCCGGTCCGCTGCTCGCCCGGCTCGGCGGACACCGGTTCGCGGCGGCCGGGATCGCCCTGACGGCGGTCGCGGTGGCGGCCCGCGTGGTGCCCTCCGCCCCGGTGGCGCTGGCGGCGGGCGCGGTGGCCGGTCTGGGACTGCCGTGCGCGCTGATCGCGGCGTTCACGGCCGTGCAGCGCGAGACGCCCGAGGACCTGCTGGGCCGCGCCTCGGCGGCCGCCAACACGCTGGTCTTCGCGCCCAACGTACTGGGCCTGGCCCTCGGCGCCGCCCTCGTCGAGACCGCCGGCCTCAGGCTGTTGCTGCCGCTCTACGCCCTCCCCCTGCTCGCGACGGCGGCCTTCCTCGCTCAGTGCCCCGACAGGGCCTCCCGCACCGCCGCGAGGTCGCCGTCCGACGCCAACCCGGCGTGATACAGCCGCAGTTCCGTCGCCCCGGCGTCCTGCGCACGGGCCGCGTCGGCCGCGAGGGTGCCCGGGCTGCCGCCCAGGCCGGAGACGACGGTGAGGTTGGCGGCCAGGACCGTGTCGAGTCCGGCCCGCGCGGCGAAGGGCGCCAGCGGCGCCATACCGCCCACACAGGGGACCACCACACCGTCCGCGACGGAGAGTATGTGGGCGGGGTCCACCCCGGCGTTGGCGCCGCAGTGGTACGACACGGGGTCCGCGTGCAGGAGCACCTGGAAGCCCTCGGGCGCGGCGGCGCGTACGGCCGCGACGGCGTCCTCCTGGAGCGTGCGGGCGGTGTGCTCGCGCCAGGCGAGCGTGGCGGCCGCCGTGTCCGCGCCGAGCAGCCGCTCCACGTCCCCCCACCCCCCGCCGTCCGGCGCCCCGCGCCACACCGGCTCCAGGGCGGTCCGTACGACGGCGGCCAGCTTGTCGGCGTCCAGGCCGTGTCCGCCGTACCCGTCCCGGCAGTCGGGGCAGAAGCACAGCGACATCAGATACTCGCCCGCGTCGCCCAGCACGACCCCGCCCGTCTTGTCGTGGGCGTGCAGATGCCGCAGCCCGTACCAGCCGAGGGACTCCAGTTCGGTGCCGTGCGCGCCGGGGCGTACGGCGGCCTCGGCGGCCAGGTCCACCAGGTAGGCGCGGACGGCGGGCTGGGCGATGCAGGGTGCCCAGGGGTAGCGGTCGCCATAGGCGTTGACGACCGACGTGTGCGGATGGTCCGCGCCCAGGCGGGAGTTGTGGGCGAGGACGACCCAGGTGTGCGTCTCCAGGCCCGCCGCCGCGAGCGCTCCCGCGGCCTCGCCCCAGGCGTCGCCGGGGGCCCAGTCGCCCGCCGGGTACGGGCGGAGTTCGCGGCCCGCCCACCGGCCCCCGGGCGGGTAGAGCACCGCCGCGTGCCCGGCGGTGACGATCCGGTGGCGCGGATGGCGCGGGGTGAGGGCGCGGGTGGAGTGGTAGGCGGCGGCGAGGGTCGCCTGCTCCACGCCGAGCCCGGCGATCCGGTCGGCCGCGCCGGGATCACCGGCCACGTCCCAGGGGTAGACGAACGCCGACGCCTTCACATGGTCCTCCTCCGGCGGCCCGACCCGGAGCAGCGTACGTATGTATCCCTGACCGGCGTCCAAGTCCATGAACAGCGGCACGCTACGGTCCCGCTCTCCGGCCGGTCAAGCACCCAACAAGCCACCCGTGCACGGGTGTTCCGCCCCGTGATGTCCTCTTGACCGGCCCCGGCGCCTCTCCTAGCTTGCCCATGCATGTGAATCATGTTCGCCCACACGACCGGCACCCCCGGCGGCAAGGAGACCGAGAATGCCCGCGCCCCGCACGATCCTGCTCACCGGCGCCGCCGGCGGACTCGGCACCCTCATGCGCTCCCTGCTGCCGCGGTACGGCTACACGCTGCGCCTGCTGGACGTCCGCCCCGTCGAGGGCGAGCCGGACGCGATCACCGCCGACCTCGCGGACCAGGAGGCCCTGCGCGAGGCGGTGCGCGGGGTGGACGGAATCCTCCACCTCGCGGGCATCTCCCTGGAGGCGCCCTTCGAGAAGATCCTCCGCGCGAACATCGAGGGCACCTACAACCTCTACGAGGCCGCCCGCCTCGAAGGCGTCCCCCGCGTGGTCTTCGCCTCCTCCAACCACGCCGTCGGCTACACCCCCGCGCCCCTGGACGGCGGCCACCCGATCCCCGCCGCCACCCCGCACCGCCCGGACACCTTCTACGGCCTGTCCAAGTGCTTCGGCGAGGACCTGGCCCAGCTCTACTGGGACAAGCACGGCCTGGAGACCGTCTCCGTGCGCATCGGCTCCTGCTTCCCGGAACCGACCACCGTGCGGATGCTGTCGATCTGGCTGAGCCCCGCCGACGCCGCCCGCCTCTTCCACGCGGCCCTGACCGCCGAGGGCGTCGGCCACACGGTCGTCTACGGCGGCTCGGCCAACACGCGCGCGTGGATGGACCTGAGCGGCGCGCGGGCGCTGGGCTACGAGCCGAGGGACGACTCCGAGCCGTACGCCGCCGACCTGATCGCCAAGGAGGGCGAGCTGGACCCGGCGAACCCGGCCCACCACCACCTGGGCGGCCCCTTCGTCACGGACCCGCCGATCTGGCCGTACTGAGGCCCGTACGGGAACCCGTACTGAAGCCCGTACGGAAACCGGAACGGCACCTCCTGCCGGAACCCGTACCCAAGCCCGTACGGCACCTCCTACGAAATCCGCAGGGAACCCCTGCGAAATCCCGCCGCGCCCTCCCCGGCGCGGCCGAAAACGATCCCTCGCGGCGGCGGGCGGGCACCAAACGGGCCCGCCCGCCGCCGTTTCGGGCACCTCCTAAGCCCGCTTTCATCTCCGTTCGGGCAGCCGCGCAGGTCCGGGGCGGGCATGGCACTGTGTGAACGGGCACACACGGGCAGGATCGGACTCCCAACAGACCTGGTCAGCGCCGCGCGACCGCTGTAGAACTCTCCCCAGGGCCCGAACGGGCATCTCAATGACGAGAGCGGGTGACTACATGGGCACCAACACGGCCGAAGAGCGCCAGCGCGCGATCGTGCGCGCGGCACGCGAGACCGGCGCCGTGGACGTCACCGCCCTCGCCGCCGAGCTGGGCGTGGCCAAGGAGACCATCCGGCGCGATCTGCGCGCGCTGGAGGACCACGGCCTGGTCCGCCGCACGCACGGAGGCGCCTACCCGGTGGAGAGCGCCGGCTTCGAGACGACGCTCGCCTTCCGTGCCACCAGCCACGTCCCCGAGAAACGCAGGATCGCGGCAGCCGCGGCCGAGCTGCTCGGGGACGCCGAATCGGTCTTCGTCGACGAGGGCTTCACCCCGCAGCTCATCGCCGAGGCCCTGCCGGCCGACCGGCAGCTGACCGTGGTCACCG
The DNA here is from genome assembly GCF_040638245.1 of Streptomyces sp. NPDC026659. Classification (NCBI taxonomy): domain Bacteria; kingdom Bacillati; phylum Actinomycetota; class Actinomycetes; order Kitasatosporales; family Streptomycetaceae; genus Streptomyces; species Streptomyces sp. NPDC026659. The sequence continues at coordinate 108,741 of NZ_JBEZXY010000012.1, forward strand.
CCTCCCTGCCGGTCGCGGGCGCCCTCGCGGAGGCCGAGAACGTCTCGGTCCTGCTGCTCGGCGGCCGCGTCCGAGCCGGCACGCTCGCCACGGTCGACCACTGGACGACCAAGATGCTGGCCGGGTTCGTCCTGGACCTCGCCTTCGTCGGCGCCAACGGCATCTCCCGCGAACACGGTCTGACCACGCCCGATCCCGCCGTGAGCGAGGTCAAGGCGCAGGCCATCCGGGCCTCGCGGCGCACGGTGTTCGCGGGCGTGCACACCAAGTTCGGGGCGGTCAGCTTCTGCCGGTTCGCCGATGTCGGCGCGGTGGACGCGATCGTCACGAGCACCCAGCTCCCGGCCGCCGAGGCCCACCGCTACTCACTCCTCGGGCCGCAGGTCATCAGGGTCTGACCGCAGCCCCGGAAGCACCTCCCCGGACGTACCGCACCCACATACCCGCACCACCCGGCCGTCCGCCGTACCCCCGGCGAGCCGCACGGCCGGTCCCGCCGCACCCCGGCACCCCCGCACCACCCGCAAAAACCCGTCACCGCACCACCCGCACCACCCGCATTCCGCTTACGGGACCGACAAGCGATCAGGAGCCCCCTGCCATGCCAACCCAGATCCGACGTACGCCTCGCGTCCTCCTCGCCGCCGCTGCCGCGGGAACGCTCGTCTCCCCCCTGCTCACCGGCTGCGCGGGCGCGGGCGGTGCCGGAGGCGGCGGGTCCGCCGCCCACTCCATCAACGTCCTGATGGTGAACAACCCGCAGATGGTGGAGCTGCAGAAGCTCACCGCCGCCAACTTCACCAAGAAGACCGGCATCAAGGTCAACTTCACGACGCTGCCGGAAAACGATGTCAGAGACAAGATCAGCCAGGACTTCGCCAACCAGGCGGGCCAGTACGACGTCGCCACCCTCAGCAACTACGAGATCCCGATCTACGCCAAGAACGACTGGCTCCACTCGGTCGACAGCTACGTCAAGAGCGACAAGACGTTCGACCAGCAGGACATCCTCACCCCGATGACGCAGGCGCTGACCGGCGCCGACGGCAAGCTCTACGGTGAGCCCTTCTACGGCGAGTCCTCCTTCCTGATGTACCGCAAGGACGTCCTGGCGAAGAAGAAGCTGACGATGCCGGCCCACCCGACCTGGCAGCAGGTGGCCGACATCGCCGCCAAGGCGGACGGCGCCGAGCCCGGCATGAAGGGCATCTGTCTGCGCGGCCTGCCCGGCTGGGGCGAGGTCATCGCCCCGCTGACCACGGTGGTCAACACCTTCGGCGGCACCTGGTTCGACAAGGACTGGAACGCCCGCCTGAACTCCCCCGAGTTCAAGAAGGCCACGCAGTTCTACGTCGACCTCGTGCGCAAGCACGGCGAGTCGGGAGCCGCGCAGTCCGGCTACGCCGAGTGCCTGAACAACATGACGCAGGGCAAGACCGCCATGTGGTACGACGCCACGGCGGGCGCGGGCTCACTGGAGGCGGCCGGCTCCCCGGTCAAGGGCAAGATCGGCTACGTGGCGGCCCCGGTCGACAAGACCAAGAGCTCCGGCTGGCTCTACACCTGGGCGTGGGGCATCCAGAAGGCGTCCAAGAACCCCGACGACGCCTGGAAGTTCATCTCCTGGGCGTCCGGCAAGGGCTACGAGAACCTGGTCGGCAACCAGGCCGGCTGGTCCAACGTGCCCGCCGGCAAGCGCGCTTCGACCTACTCGATCCCGCAGTACACCAAGGAGGCGGGCGCCTTCGCGGACGTCACCAAGGAGGCCATCGCGAGCGCCGAGCCGACGAACCCGGGCGTGCAGCCCCGGCCCGCGCCCGGCATCCAGTTCGTCGGCATCCCCGAGTTCACCGACCTGGGCACCAAGGTGGCCCAGGAGATCAGCTCCGCGATCGCGGGCCGTCAGTCGGTGGACAGCGCTCTGAAGAAGTCGCAGGCGTACGCCGAGACCGTCGGCAAGAAGTACCAGAAGTAAGAAGTACGAGGATCATGACCGTCACTACATCGGCCCCGGCCGCCGCCACCGCGCGGCCGGCGGTCCGGCGGCCCTCGGACCGCCTGCGCGCGTGGGCCACCCGCGCCCCGCTCCTGCCCGCTCTGGTCTTCATGATCGCGGTGACCCAGCTGCCCTTCGTGGCCACGCTGGTGATCTCGTTCTTCGACTGGAACGCCCTCTACCCGAAGGACCGCCGGTTCAGCGGGATCGACAACTACCGCCAGGTGCTGACCGACGCGGACCTGCGTCAGTCGGTGTGGGTGACCGTGCTGCTCACCGTCGCGGTGGTGCTGGCCAGCCTGGTCATCGGACTGGGTCTGGCGCTGCTGCTCGACCGTAAGTTCCCGGGCCGCGGTGCGGTGCGCACCCTGCTCATCGCGCCGTTCCTGGTGGTGCCCACGGCCGCCGCCCTGCTCTGGAAGCATGTGCTCTACAACCCGGAGTACGGACTGTTCAATGGGTTGCTGCACTATGTGGGCGGCCCACAGCCCGACTGGATCTCGAACACCCCGCTGCTCGCGGTCGAGGCCTCGCTGGTGTGGCAGTGGACGCCGTTCATGATGCTGATCCTGCTGGCCGGACTGCAGAGCCGGGACCAGCAGCAGATCGAGGCCGCCCGGGTGGACGGGGCGAGCGACTGGCAGATCTTCCGCCATCTCACGCTGCCGCACCTGCGCCGCTACCTGGAGCTCGGCGCCCTGCTCGGCTCCATCTACATCGTGCAGAACTTCGACGCGGTGTTCACGCTGACCTCCGGCGGTCTCGGCACCGCCAACCTGCCCTACACCGTGTACCAGACCTTCTACCAGGCGCACGAGAACGGCCTGGCCTCCGCTGCGGGCGTGCTCGTCGTCATCGGCTCCATCATCATCGCGACGTTCGCCCTGCGCGTGGTGTCGTCCCTGTTCCGCGAGGAGGTGTCGCGCGGATGAGCACCATGACCGCGAAGCGGCGCGGCGGCCTCGGGCTGGGCCTCGTGGCCTGGCTGGCCGGCATCGTCTTCTTCCTGCCCATCGCCTGGATGGCGCTGACGTCCTTCCACTCCGAGACGGACGCGGCGACCAACCCGCCGTCCTTCGCCGCCGCCCTCACCCTGGACGGCTACCGCGACTTCTTCGGCGCGAACGGCGGGGCGAGCCCGTGGCCCGCGCTGATCAACTCGGCGATGGCGTCGGTTCTCTCGACCCTCTTCGTGCTGCTGCTGGCCCTTCCGGCGGCGTACGCGCTGTCGATCCGGCCGGTGAAGAAGTGGACGGACGTCCTGTTCTTCTTCCTGTCGACCAAGATGCTGCCGGCCGTGGCGGGCCTGCTGCCGCTGTACCTGTTCGCGAAGAACACCGGTCTGCTGGACAACATCTGGCTCCTGGTCATCCTCTACACCTCCATGAACCTGCCGATCGCGGTGTGGATGATGCAGTCCTTCCTCGCCGAGGTGCCGGTCGCGATCATCGAGGCGGCGCGGGTGGACGGGGCGCCGCTGCCGATGATCCTGGCCCGCGTGGTGGCCCCGATCGCCCTTCCGGGCATCGCGGCGACGTCCCTGATCTGCTTCATCTTCAGCTGGAACGAGCTGCTGTTCGCCCGGGTCCTGACGGGCGTGGTCGCCGAGACCGCCCCCGTGTTCCTGACGAGCTTCATCACCAGTCAGGGCCTGTTCCTGGCCAAGGTGTGCGCCGCGTCGCTCGTCATCTCCCTGCCGGTGCTCGCCGCGGGGTTCGCCGCCCAGGACAAGCTGGTCCAGGGCCTGTCTCTTGGAGCCGTGAAATGAAGGCCGCCGTCATCGAGTCCGTGGGCCGCGCCGTCGTCATGGAGGTCCCCGACCCGACGCCCGGGCCCCGCGAGGTCGTCGTCGAGGTCGCGGCCTGCGGCCTGTGCGGCACCGATCTGCACATCCTCCAGGGCGAGTTCGCGCCCAAGCTGCCGATCATCCCCGGGCACGAGTTCGCGGGCGAGGTCGTCGGCATCGGCAGCCAGGTCACCGAGGTCGCGGTCGGCGACCGGGTGGCGGTCGACCCCTCCCTCTACTGCTACGAGTGCCGCTTCTGCCGCGACGGCCACAACAACATGTGCGAGCGCTGGGCCGCGATCGGCGTGACCACGGCGGGCGGCGCCGCCCAGTTCGCGGTGGCCCCGGTGGCCAACTGCGTGAAGCTGCCCGAGCACGTGCGCACCGAGGACGCGGCCCTGATCGAGCCGCTGTCCTGCGCGGTGCGCGGCTACGACATCCTCAACTCCCGTCTCGGCGCCCATGTCCTGATCTACGGCTCGGGCACCATGGGCCTGATGATGATGGAGCTGGCCAAGCGCACCGGCGCCTCCAGCGTGGACATCGTGGACATCAACCCGGCCCGTCTGGAGACCGCCAAGCTGCTCGGTGTCTCGGGCGCGGCGGCCAACGCGGACGAGCTGGACCGGCCGCAGGGCTGGGAGGTCGTGATCGACGCGACCGGCAACGCGGCGGCGATCCAGGACGGTCTGGGCCGGGTCGCGAAAGCGGGCACGTTCCTGCAGTTCGGCGTGGCCGACTACGCGACGCGGGTCACCATCGACCCGTACCGCATCTACAACCAGGAGATCACCATCACGGGCTCCATGGCCGTGCTGCACAGCTTCGAGCGGGCGGCGGAGCTGTTCGCGAACGGCGTGCTGAACCCCGAGGTGTTCATCAGCGACCGGATCGCGCTGGAGAACTACCCGCAGGCGCTGGACCAGTTCGCGGCGGGCGTCGGCCGCAAGATCGTCGTGGTGCCCTGACCGTCGTGGTGCCCTGACCGGGGCATCATCGCGGTGCCCCGGCCCGGGGCACCGCCACTGACCCTGCCTGACCCAGGGCCTTGTCCGGTGCCGTGACCCGAACGGGGGTCACGGCACCGGGTAAGGGAACGGCAAAGTCATGTCGTTCGTTCACCCGGCATGACCGCTATGACCCCTGGTTCGAACGTCCCGCTGCCGGCCGCCCGTGTCTCGGTGGACGTCGCCGCGCCCGTGCGGCTCGACGTGTCGGGACTGCTGCTCACCGCCGACGGCAAGGTGCGCTCCGACGCCGACTTCATCTTCTACAACCAGCCGTCGGGCCCCGGCGTGGCCTACCGCTCCGGCGGCGGCGGTGCGCCGGACGCGATCACGGTGGACACCGCCGCCGTGCCGCCGGACATCGAGAAGATCGTGGTGACCGCGAGCCCGGACGCGGCGGGCCAGACCTTCCAGGGCATCGAGCCGACGGCCACGATCCGCGACGCGGACGGCGGTGCCGTACTGGCCACTTTCACCCCGCCCAGCCTGGCCAGCGAGACCGCGCTGGTGATCGTGGAGATCTACCGCAGAAACGGCCAGTGGAAGGCCCGCGCGGTCGGCCAGGGCTATGCGAACGGCCTGGCGGGCATCGCCACGGACTTCGGCGTGACGGTGGAGGAACCGGCCCAGCCCGCCGCGACCCCCGCGCCCCAGCAGGCCGCGCCCTCCTCCCCGCAGGCCGCTCCCCCCATGCCCGCCGCTCCCCCGGCCCAGCCCGCCGCGCCCGCCCCTCCCGTCCCCGGCGCGGGCAAGATCAACCTGGACAAGGGCCGGGTCAGCCTCCGGAAGAACGAGACGGTGTCGCTGGTCAAGGGCGGCGCCCCACTGCTCTCCCGGGTCCAGATGGGCCTCGGCTGGGAGCCCGCCTACCGGAGCAGGGACATCGACCTGGACGCCTCGGTCATCGCCTACGGCCCGCAGCGCAACGCGGTCGACGCCTGCTACTTCGGCAAGCTGTCGATCCTGAACGGCGCGATCAAGCACTCCGGCGACAACCTCACCGGCGAGGGCGGCGGAGACGACGAGGTGATCACGGTCGACCTCGGCCGCATCCCCCCGGAGGTCACCGGCCTGGTCTTCACCGTCAACTCCTTCTCCGGCCAGAAGTTCACGGAGGTCGCCAAGGCGTACTGCCGCCTGATCGACCCGATGACCGGCGAGGAACTGGTCCGCTTCGACCTGACCTCCGCCGAACCCCAGACCGGCGTCCTCATGGCCAAGCTGATCCGCCAGTACTCCGGCGAGTGGGACATGACCGCCCTCGGCGACTTCGTGAAGGCCCGCACGGTGAAGAACATGGTGAAGCCGGGGGCGCAGGCCCTCTGACGGCCCGGTCGACTCCCGCACACTGAAACGCCGGTGGCCGGGCGCCCGTAGGCCCGGCCACCCGAGGGCTACGGCCGCAGCCCCTCCGTCAGCAACGCCAGGTACCGGCGGATCTCGCGCCCCTCGCCGTCCGCCAACTCCGAGGCGGTGGCGACTCCATGGGCCAGGCGGAGGAGGTCCACCGGGGAGAGGTCGGTGCGCAGGGTGCCCTCGGTCTGGGCGGCGGACACCAGGCGGGTCACCGCGCCCTTGACCACCGCGCCGCAGGTGGTCAGCGGGACCGAGGTGCCGTCGGTGACGGCCTTGCCCAGCAGGGACTTCATGCCGCGGACCTGGATCGAGGCGACGCAGAGTTCGTAGAGCCACTCCGCGAGGGCCTCGCCCGGGGGCAGACGTTCGGCGAGGGCGTCGGCGCGGTCGCCCAGCGCCTCGATCCGCTCCACGTACGCCGCCTCAAGGAGTGCCTGGCGGGTGGGGAAGTGCCGGTAGAGGGTACCGGAGCCGACCCCGGCGCGCTTGGCGATGTCGTCGAGGGAGGCGTTCTCCCCGTGCTCGGCGAAGGCCTCGGCCGCCACCTCCAGCAACCGCTCGTAGTTCCGCCGAGCGTCCGCACGCATGGGCCTGACCTGCGCCATCAACTCACTCCTTGCCAACCGGATCACCAGTCTCGGAGTGCCCGAGAAGCGATCTCGGCTCGATCCTCCCTTTCAACCAGCAGGTCAGGCAAGGAAGCCTCGTTCGACGGTTCGGGAACGGGTGCCGACTCGGCTCCTTCGAGAACGGCGGCCACCCGCGCCAACGCTTCACCCGCGCCCTGAGACGGTCACGTCTGCTCGTCGTCCTCCAGCTCTCCGGCGACGGCGGCCGGGCCGGGCTCAGTGTCGGGCTCAGTGGGGGCCGTGCTGATGCGCAGGCCCCCGTCCGCGCCGAACAACTCGATCAGCTGGGACAAGTGGGCTCGGGCCAGACTGCGACTGGGGGTCTCGTCGCCACTCATCCGCGCGCCTCCAGCTCCGCCCACACGACCTTGCCCCAGGGCCGCTCCTTCGTGCCCCAGTCGGCCGCCAGCTCCGCCACGAGAGCCAGGCCACGCCCGCCCTCCTCGTCGCCCTTGGGCGTGCACAGCTCGGGCAGCGCGCGGGAGAAGTCCGCGACGGCCACGCGGACCGTGCGCGGCGCGGTGCGCTCCACCATGACGCGGATGGACTCCCGCCGGGCGTGCCGCACGGCGTTGGCCACCAGCTCGGAGACGACCAGGGCGCCGTTCTCGGCCGTCCCGTGCAGCCCCCACGCCGCACAGGCCGTGCGCACCAGGCGCCGGGCGGTGGCGGCGCTCTTGGGGTCACGCGGAAGAGTCTGGCTGTAGCCAGGATGCCCGGTCGGACGGGATGTGGTGGTCATGATCACCGGCCACCCCCGTCCGGGGCGCTCCGGGGTCGGCACACGCAGGCAGCGGAGCATGGAAAAAGGCTCATGCTCTCAACCGTGACGACACCACTGCGACGGCTCAATGACAGTCTGTTAGGACGTCAGGTCGAAGTATCAAAAGTGGAGTTCAGAGCGGCAGCCCCACCAAGTCGGCAAGTTGACGGGTCTCGTCGGTGAGGGTGCGCCGCCGGGCGATCGTGTCGGCCAGCGTGTCACGGGCGTAGGGCTGCTCAGCGATCCACTCCGGTGCCTCGGCCGCCACTTCCCCCAGCACTTCCAGTGCGTGGCCGTGCTGATGCGTCATCGTGTACGCCTTCGCCACATCGAGCCGGTGGCGGTGATACTCGGAACCCTTGCCGCCCTTGAGCCGGGAGGCGATCTCCAGCACCTCGTCCGGCCTCTCCGTCACAACGCCCTGCTCGGCGGCCTTGTAGGCGACCGTGGCAGGCCCCCAGGTCGCGATGCGCACGTCACCGTGCCCCAGCGGGCCGGTGGCGACCGCCGCCGACCGGGCGAGGCGCAGCATGTCGGCGGCCTCCCCGCCCCGGTTGTCCCGGAGCGCTGCCGCCTGTCCCTGGATGAGCAGCCATCCCCAAGCCGCCAGCTCCTCGGCGGTCGCCCGGGAGAACCGGGGTTCAGTGTCGTCCGCCCACTTCACCGCCATGTCACGAGCAGCGTCGAACCGTCCTTGCCGCACGAGCAGCCACGTCCAGGTGGTGATGACGCTTGCGGCCCGGAGGCGATCCGGGGCTTCGTCCAGGGCTCGGCGCAACGCGGTCTCAGCGGCCGCGAATTGGCGGGCGCTGGTCAGAGTCGAGCCGGCGATCTGGAGAAGCTGAGCGCGGGCCGCCCGCACGGCTGGGCCGTCTCCAAGAGCTTCAGCGTCCCTCAGCAGCGGCACCAGAAGGTCCACGGTTTCACGCATCCGCTTGCCGAAGTGAGCTGCCCTGACGTCCTCCAGGCCGTCCAGAACGCCTCGGGTCGTCGGCTCCTCGTCGGGCTGTTCGGCGGGGCGCTCCACGGCACGCTGGAGGGCTTGCCAGGGCTCGGGCGCGGGGTGGGGCTCGGCAGGCATCCGCGTCACCAGCGCAGTGGTGGGGACCCGCAGAGCGTTGGCCAGTTTCCGGGCAGTCTCCATGCGCGTGTCAGTGACGACGCCCTGTTCGAGCTTGGTGATCAGTGAGTGGCTGACCTTGGAAGCTTGCGCCAGTTCACGCTGTGAAAGACCGCGCCGCTTGCGGATCTCGCGTAGCCGGTCCCCGAGGCCGTGTTCGTCGGACATGGGCCCTCCTTCGGTGGCTCACTTCCGACAGTACCCAGGCAGCGTGAATCTGTGGTAACAACCATCAGCCCGGCCTCCTTTCGGGTTGACCACCGCACGGCCAGACGCCCGAGCGTGACGAGACCGATGCGCAGCCCCCAACCGCGAAAGCTCCGCGCCTACCTGGGGTGCGGGCCGCCTCCCAACGCGTACGGGAGCCGCAGCCGCACCATGCTCATCGGCCTCGGCGTCGCCCTCGACGTCCCCGCCGCAACCTCAAAGCCCCTGCTGCGACCGCGCCTTGAACGCCGCCTTGCGGGCTTCCTTGGCCACCCGCTTGTCCGGGTGGAGCCGCCCCATCGCCTCCAGCACCTCGGGAGTGGCCGGGTGGTCCACCCGCCAGGCGGCGGCGAAGAAGCCGGTGTGCTGTGCGGCCAACCCCTCGACCAGGGCCTGGAGTTCCTCGGAGTTGCCCTCCGCCTGGAGCTGCGCGGCGATGGTGTCGACGGTCAGCCAGAACACCAGGTCCTCGGTGGGCGGGGGCACATCGGCCGCGCCGTGCTCGCTGAGCCACACCCGGGAGAGGCCGCCCAGCTCGGGGTCGTCCAGCACCTCGCGCAGCGCGGGTTCCGCCTCGGGGCCGACCAGGGACAGTGCCTGCTGGCAGTGCAGCCGCCGCAGCGGGGCCCCGGCGTCGGCGCCCCGGGCAGCGGCCAGCAACTCCCGCGCGGCGGAGAGCGGTTCGCGCTCGGCGAGCCACCGCTCGGTCTCGTCGCGCGCGGCCTGCGGCCCGAACATGGCGGTGCCGTCGAGCAGTACGTCCGCGCCCTTGTCCGCGAGGTCGCCGACGGCCGGCGCCTCGAACCCGGCCTCAAGGAGCCGGGCGCGCATCCCCCACACACCGAGCGGGGTGAGGCGGACCATGCCGTAGCGGGAGATGTCGTCTTCGTCCACGAACGCGGCGGGCTCGGTGTCGGCGTCGCCCATCAGCGCCTCGTCGACCGGCTCGTACTCCACCGCGCCGACCGGCTCAAGCAGCCGGAACTGGTCGTCAAGGCGCATCATCGCGTCGGAGACCTGCTCCAGGACGGCGTCGGTGGGCTCGTCCATGTCGCCGGGCACGATCACGGAGGCGGCGAGGGCGGGCAGCGGGACCGGGCTCTCGCCGGGGCCGTCCTCGCTGGCGGACAGGAGGTAGAGGTTGCCGAGGACGCCGTCGAGGAACTCCGCCTCGGCCTCGGGGTCCCAGTCGAGCGACGCGAAATCGATCTCGCCGCCCTCCTCCAGGGCGTCGACCAGACCGTCCAGGTCGGGCACGCTCGCGTCCTCAAGGACCGTCTCCAGGGCGGCCAGCCAGACCCCGAGCACGTCCTGCGGGGAGCCGCCCGTGAGCAGCGCGAGGGCGTCGCCGGGCGCCACGGTCCCGGTCTCCTCGTCGGTGATCCCGACCAGCCCGGCGTCCACCGCGACCCGCCAGGCCTCGGCGGCCTCGGCGGCGGCGTCCGCCCCGTCGAGCCCGAGCAGCGCGGCGGCGGCCGGCAGCTGCTCCTCGACCAGGCTGCCGCCCGTGTCCACGCGCGTCTCGGGACCCGCCCAGCGGGCGAGGCGGGCGGCGCGGGAGAGCAGGGGGGTGGACAGCGCGGCGTGCGCCAGCTCCGCTTCGGGGCGCAGCCGCACGGGCGGCAGGGGGGCGCTGTCTGACATCGGCTGGTTCTCCTCGGACCGTGAACGGGCTCGACCGCTCAGCCTAGACGGGTTTCGCCCCGTGCCCCCCGGTTCATCCGTCCGTCATCACCCGTCCATGGCCTGAACCTTGACAACTCCCGTCGCCAGGCAGGAGATTGACGCGCGTAGAAGTCGGGGGGACTCCTGTTCGCCCGGTCCTGCGCGCGTCACGGAGGGCCACCGGCCCGACACGCAACAGCATGTCCACCCTCGTTCCGGCGTTCTCGTACGTCCCCGGAGGCATCCCTTGCCGAGCAGGTCTTCCGCGCGTCTCGCCGCGCTCACCGTCGCCGCCGTGTGCAGCGCGACGTCCGTCGTCGTCCTCACCTCGCCCGCGCACGCGGACGCGGTGCGTATCCACGACATTCAGGGCACCACCCGTCTCTCGCCGTACGTCGGCCAGAAGGTCGCGGACGTGCCGGGCATCGTCACGGCCGTGCGGGACTACGGCTCGTCCAAGGGCTTCTGGCTCCAGGACCCGACGCCGGACGACAACCCGGCCACCAGTGAAGGCGTGTTCGTCTTCACCAGCTCCGCGCCGAAGGCCGCCGTCGGCGACTCGGTCACGGTGTCGGGCACGGTCTCGGAGTACGTGCCGGGCGGCACCGCCTCGGGCAACCAGTCGCTGACCGAGATCACCAAGCCGGTCGTCACCACGGTCTCCAGCGGCAACCCGGTCCCGGCCCCGGTCGTCATCGGCAAGCGCTCGGTGCCGGACAGCTACACCCCCGCCGGGGACGCGAACGGCTCCGTCAACAGCGCCCAGCTCGCCCCCTCGACGTACGCCCTGGACTACTACGAGTCCCTGGAGGGCATGAACGCCCAGGTCGCCGACACCCGTGTGGTCACCGGCACGGACCCCTACAGCGAACTGTGGGTCACCGTGAAGCCCGGCGAGCACCGCACCCCCCGGGGCGGCACGCTCTACGGCTCGTACGACGCGCAGAACACCGGCCGTCTCCAGATCCAGTCGCTCGGCGCGACCGCCGACTTCCCGCAGGCGAACGTCGGCGACACCCTTCAGGGCGCCACGACCGGCCCGCTGGACTTCAACCAGTTCGGCGGCTACACCCTCGTCGCGAGCAGCCTCGGCACGCTCAGGAGCGGCGGGCTGGAGCGGGAGACGACGCGCGCGCAGTCCGCGCGGCAGCTCGCGGTGGCGACGTACAACGTCGAGAACCTGGACCCCTCCGACAACACCTTCGCGCAGCACGCGTCCGCGATCGTGAACAACCTGCGTTCGCCCGACGTCGTGTCTCTGGAGGAGATCCAGGACGACAACGGCGCCACCGACAACGGCACGGTGTCGGCGGGCGTGACCGTGAACAAGCTGATCGACGCGATCGTGGCGGCGGGCGGCCCGCGCTACGACTGGCGCTCGATCGACCCGGCCAACGACCAGGACGGCGGCGAGCCCGGCGGCAACATCCGCCAGGTGTTCCTGTTCAACCCGGAGCGGGTGTCCTTCGTGGACCGCGCGGGCGGCGACTCCACGACCGCCGTCGGTGTCACCAAGGACCACGGCAAGGCGCACCTGACCGCCTCGCCCGGCCGGATCGCCCCGGACGACACGGCCTGGAAGGCGAGCCGCAAGCCGCTGGCGGGCGAGTTCGTCTTCCGCGGCAAGACGGTCTTCGTGATCGCCAACCACCTCAACTCCAAGGGCGGCGACCAGGCGCTGACCGCGCAGTACCAGCCGCCGACCCGTAGCTCGGAGACGCAGCGGCACGCTCAGGCGACCCTGGTGAACGCGTTCGTCAAGGACATCCTGTCCGTCCAGAAGGACGCGAACGTCATCGCGCTCGGCGACATGAACGACTTCGAGTTCTCCGACACCGCCAAGATCCTGGAGGGCCGCGGCGATCTCTGGTCGGCGATCAAGTCGCTGCCCAAGAAGGAGCGTTACACCTACGACTACCAGGGCAACGCGCAGGTCCTGGACCAGATCCTGATCAGCCCGGAGATCAGGCGGAACGGTTCCTTCGCGTACGACAGCGTGCACATCAACTCGGAGTTCCACGACCAGATCAGCGACCACGACCCGCAGGTGCTGCGCTTCCGCCCGTAACCCTTCAGAGCTGCTTAGCGATATCTCGCAGCAAATTTAAGTGGAGCTGTACGGTCGAGGGTGCCGAGACTACGTCCATGACACCTCGCACCGCACCCTTCGGCCGTACGCTCTGCGCGATGGTCACCCCGTTCACACCGGCCGGCACGCTCGACGTGGACGGGGCGGCCCGCCTCGCCGCCCATCTGGTGGCCGAGGGCTGTGACGGCCTGGTCCTGAACGGCACCACGGGCGAGTCGCCCACGACGACGGACGCGGAGAAGGCCGAGCTGATCGCGGCGGTCCGCGCGGCGGTGGGCCCCGGGGTCTCCCTGGTGGCCGGTGTCGGCACGGCGGACACGCGCCACACCGTCGAACTGACCCGCGCGGCCGAAAAGGCGGGCGCCGACGGCGCGTTGGTGGTCACGCCGTACTACAGCAAGCCCCCGCAGGAGTCGCTGGAGGCGCACTTCCGCCAGGTCGCGGACGCGAGCGGCCTGCCGGTCATGCTCTACGACATCCCCGGCCGCACCGGCACCCGCATCGAGCCGGAGACGATGATCCGCCTCGCCGGACACCCCGGGATCGTCGCCGTCAAGGACTGCTCCTACGACTTCCTCGGCACCCAAAAGATGCTTGCCGCAACCGACTTGGCCTACTACGCGGGCTGCGACGAGCACATCCTCGCGCTGTACGCGGTGGGCGCGGCGGGCTGCGTGAGCACCGTCGCGAACGCCGTCCCGCGCCAAGTCGCCGCCATCCTGGACGCGTTCGACGCGGGCGACACGGCCAGCGCCACCGAACTCCAGCTGCGGGCCATGCCGTTGATCGAGGCGATGATGGCCGCGGGTCTCCCCGGCACCGTCACGGCCAAGGCCCTGCTGGACCGGCTCGGCCTCCCGGCGGGACCGGTACGGGCACCGCTGCTGCCCGTCGGCCGGGAGAGGGCCGACGAACTGCTGCGGTGCCACGCGGAGTTGACCGGGAGCCGTTGAACAGGCAGGTGGTGAGGGGAGGTTCGGCCTCACACGCCTCCGAGGGCGGGTTCGCGGTCGGGCTCGCCCTCGGGCAGAACGGGCTCGTCGCGCCGCCGGAACAGCGCGCCGGGCCACCACATCCACCGGCCCACGTCCAGGGTCAGCGCGGTCACCAGCACCGAGCGGACGATCACGGTGTCCAGCAGTACGCCGAAGGCCACCGCGAACCCGAGTTCAGCCGCGAACACCAGCGGCAGCGACGCCATCGCGGCGAAGGTACCGGCCAGCACGAGCCCGGCCGAGGTGATCACGCTCCCGGTGGCGGACAGCCCCGTCAGCGCGGCACGCCGGGTGCCGTGCCGCTGCGCCTCCTCGCGTACCCGGGTGACCAGGAAGATGTTGTAGTCGATCCCCAGCGCGACCAGGAACACGAACGTCAGCAGCGGGAAGGAGGCGTCCGCACCGGCGAAGTGGAACACGTGGTCGAAGACCAGGGCGCTCACCCCGAGGGCCGCGCCGAACGACAGCACCACGGTCGCCATGAGCAGCAGCGGCGCGACCACCGCCCGCAGCAGCAGCGCGAGGACGAGCAGCACCGCGATCAGTACGGCGGGGATGATGACCCGGTCGTCGCGGGCGGCGGCGTCCCGTACGTCGAGCACGATGGCCGTGTTGCCGCCGACCTGGGCGTTCGCGCCCTCGATCCGGTGGACGGCGGCCCTGGCGCGCTCGACGGTACGCATCGCGGCCGGGCCGCTGGGGTCGTCGTCCAGCTCGCCGAGCAGGAGGGCGTCGCCGCCCCTGACGACCGGCGCCGAGACGCCGGTGACCCCGGGGACGCCGGACAGGGCCGCCCGCACCCGCTCCGCCGAGGCCGCCGAGGTAACGACCTGGACGGGGTCGCCCGAGCCTGCCGGGAAGTGCCGGGCCCTGATCTCCTCGCCGACGGCCATCTGCGGCTTGCCGGTGAACTGGGCCGTGTCGGCGAGGCCGTCGGCCTTGAGCCCGAACACCCCGAGCGCCAGGGCGCCGAGGGCGAGCGCGGTACCGATCCACACGGCCCGCGGGCGACGGGCGACGAGGGCGCCGACCCGGGCCCAGACACCGCCGTCGCCCGTGCCACCCGAGCCAGCCGGTGCTGCCGGTGCGTACGGCGGCCGGACCGGCCAGAAGACCCAGCGTCCGCAGACCACCAGCAGGGCCGGCATCAGGGTGACCATGGCGAGCAGCCCGACGAGGATGCCGACGGCGCAGGCGGGCCCGAGCCCCTTGGTGGAGTTGAGGGTGGCCAGCATCAGCAGGGTCAGGCTGACCGCGACGGTCGCAGCGCTGGCGACGAGCGCGGGGCCGGAGCGGCGCAGCGCCTCGGCCATCGCCTCGTGCCGGTCCTCGTGGCGCCGGAGTTCCTCCCGGTAGCGGGAGATGAGCAGGAGCGCGTAGTCGGTGGCGGCGCCGAACACGAGGACGGTCAGGATGAAGCCGGTCTGGCTGTTGACGGTGAGCCCGGCGTGCTTCGCCAGCAGGTAGATCAGCGCTTCCGAGGCGGCCAGGGCGCCGCCCACGGTCAGCAGCGGCAGCAGGGGGAGCACGGGGCTGCGGTAGGTGAGCAGCAGGATCGCGACCACCACGAGCGCGGTGACCGTCGTCAGGTCGCCGCCTCCCCCGAAGGCGCCGATCGAGTCGGACGCGTAGCCCACCGGTCCGGTGATGTGGACGCCGAGGCCGTTCGCGTGTTCCTCGCCGACCCGGCGCAGTTCACCGGCGACCTCGGCGAGCCCGTTCCAACCGGTCCGGTCCTTGCGCACCTGGACCACGGTCTGGATGGCCTCGCCGTCCCGCGCCTCCACCGGTCCCTGCGGGGGTCCGGCGACGCGGTCGAGGCGCTGGAAGGCCCGGGCGTCGGCGCGGGCCTCGGCCAGGTCGGCGGGGGTGACGCCGCCGGGCCGGTCGTAGACGACGATCGCGGGCAGCGTGTCGGCGGGCAGGAACTTCCCGGCGCGCTCGACGACCTTGGTGGACTCCGCGTTGCCGGGGAGCCAGGCGGAGTTGTCGTTCTGCTCGACGTCCCCGAGCCGGCCCGCCAGCATCAGGGCGGGAACCAGCAGGACCGCCCAGAGGCCGACGACGACCCACTTTCCCACCCGTCCCGCGGGCCATGAAGCCATGGTGCGCAGCATGTGGACTCCTCGGGGTTCAGCCGACATGGGAGAGCTTGTCGGGGTTGGAGACGGCGTAGATCCCGCGGACCTGGCCGCCGTCCGGGGTGAGGTCGAGGACGAGTACGGCGTAGGGGGTGCCGCCCGCGAAGAGCAGCGCGGAGGGGTCGCCGTTGACCCTGCGGTAGGCGATGTCGAAGCCGTTGCCGGAGGCGGGGCCGAGGGCGGCGAGCAGCCGGGCGACCTTGCCGCGTCCCTGGAGCGGCTGGAGACCTCCGGCCGCCTTGCCGCCGCCGTCGCCCCACAGCGTCACGTCGGGGGCCAGGATCTCCAGGAGGGCGTCCAGGTCGCCGCCGAGCGTGGCGGCCAGGAACCGTTCGGTCACCTGCTGCCGTACGTGCGGCGCGGCCTCGTAGCGGGGGCGCCGGGCGTGGACGTGCTCGCGGGCGCGGTGGGCGAGCTGGCGGATCGCGGCGGGGGTGCGGCCGAGCATCTCGGCGATCTCGGTGTGGGGGTACCCGAACACCTCGTGCAGGACGAACACCCCTCGCTCCAGCGGGGTGAGCGTCTCCAGCACGACCAGCAGCGCCATCGACACGGACTCGGCGCGTACGGCCGCGTCGGCGGCGTCGGCGGCTTCCGGGACGTCGGCCGAGAGGGGGCCGACGAGGGGTTCGGGCAGCCAGGGGCCGACGTACGTCTCCCGGCGGCGGGTGACGGTGGCCCGGTGGGCGAGGGCCGCGTTCATGGCGATCCGCACCAGATAGGCCCGCGGGCTGTCGATCGGCTCCGCCTTCGGCGCCCGGTTCCTCGCCGTCCACGACAGCCAGGTCTCCTGCAGCACGTCCTCGGTGTCGGCGACGCTCGCGAGCATGTTGTAGACGAGGGAGAACAGCAGCTCCCGGTGCTCGGCGAACGCCTGCGTGACGGCGTCCGCCGGGTCCTGCACGGGTGCCTCCGGTGAGCTGGGCGGGGTGTCGGACATCGAACGGCCTCTCGTCGCGGATACTTTGCCGAACCCGAGAGAAATCCAACCCGCCGATGTGTGACATGGATCTTGCGGAATGTGACCCAAGTCACTTGTTGTTGGCCCGACTTGAGCGGCCTCGCCGCCGCCCGAACAATTCCGGGCGAGCCCCGCACCCCGCCCCGTACGGTGCCCCCATGCCCCGCCCCCTGCTGTTCCTGGACGTCGACGGCCCCCTCAACCCGTACCTCGCCAAGCCCCAACGCCGCCCGGCGGGTTACACCACCGTCCGGGCGTCCGTGCGCCCCGGCCGCCCCCTGCGGCTCTGGCTCAACCCGTCCCACGGACCGGCACTTCTCGCGCTCGGCTACGAGCTGTGCTGGGCGACGACCTGGATGGCCGAGGCGAACCGTTGGATCGCGCCGACCGTCGGGCTGCCCGAACTGCCGTACGTCGACTTCGGCGACCGCCTGTTCGCCGAGCGCCCCGACGGGGTCCACTGGAAGACGGACGCACTCCTCGAATACGCCGGGGGTCGCCCCTTCGCCTGGGTGGACGACGAACAGAGCCCGGCGGACACCGCGTACGTGGCGGCCCACCACCCCGCCCCGGCCCTCCTGCACCACGTGAACCCACGCATCGGCCTGCGCGAACAGGACTTCGCCGCCCTCATGCAAGCGGCCCCCGGACTCGCCGGGGGCCGCTGACCAGAACTGGCTTCCGCTGTACGTCAGTTGTGGCTGTGCAGAACCTCGTTCAGACCGCCCCACACCGCGTTGTTCGGGCGGGCCTCCACCGCGCCCGTGACCGAGTTGCGGCGGAAGAGGATGTTGGAGGCGCCGGAGAGTTCGCGGGCCTTGACGATCTGGCCGTCGGGGAGGGTGACGCGGGTGCCCGCGGTGACGTAGAGGCCGGCCTCGACGACGCACTCGTCGCCCAGCGCGATGCCGACGCCCGCCTCGGCGCCGACCAGGCAGCGCTCGCCGATGGTGATGATGACGTTGCCGCCGCCGGAGAGGGTGCCCATGGTGGAGGCGCCGCCGCCGATGTCGGAGCCGTCACCCACGACGACGCCCGCGGAGATGCGGCCCTCGACCATGGAGGTGCCGAGCGTGCCCGCGTTGAAGTTGACGAAGCCCTCGTGCATGACCGTGGTGCCCTCGGCCAGGTGCGCGCCGAGGCGGACCCGGTCGGCGTCGGCGATGCGCACGCCCTTGGGGGCCACGTAGTCCGTCATGCGCGGGAACTTGTCGATCGAGGTGACCTGGAGGTGCAGGCCCTCGGCGCGGGCGTTCAGCCGCACCGTCTCGACGTCGTCCACGGCGACCGGGCCGAGCGAGGTCCAGGCGACGTTGGCGAGGTGGCCGAAGATGCCGTCCAGGCTCACGCCGTGCGGCTTGACCAGGCGGTGCGAGAGCAGGTGCAGGCGCAGATAGGCGTCGTGCGCGTCCACCGGCTTCTCGTCCAGCGAGCCGATGACCGTACGCACCGCGACCACGTCGACACCCCGGCGGGCGTCCGGGCCGAGCGCGGCCACGGCCTTGTCGCCGAGCAGCTCGGCGGCCCGGTCGGCCGACAGCCGCTCGGTGCCGGAGGGACCCGGCTCCGCGACCAGCTCGGGGGCCGGGAACCAGGTGTCGAGAACGGTGCCGTCGGCGGCGATGGTGGCGAGACCGGCGGCGACGGCGCCGGTGGTGGTACGGGAAGCGGTGTCGGTCATACGGAAAACCTAACGTGCAGTGGGGGCGGGTACGCACCCGCGCGCCGGACGTGCGGACGCGCCGGGTGTGCGAAGGCGGCGGCACCCGAAGGCACCGCCGCCTCGCTCACGAAGCTCACAGAGCTCACAAACTCACAAAGAGCCCCGAGGGGACCTCAGACGTTGAACCCGAGGGCCCGCAGCTGCTCGCGGCCCTCGTCGGTGATCTTGTCGGGGCCCCACGGCGGCATCCAGACCCAGTTGATGCGCAGCTCGTTGACCAGGCCGTCCGTGGCGGACTTGGCCTGCTCCTCGATGACGTCCGTGAGCGGGCAGGCCGCGGAGGTCAGGGTCATGTCCAGCGTCGCGACGTTGGAGTCGTCGATGTGGATGCCGTAGATCAGGCCGAGGTTGACGACGTCGATGCCCAGCTCGGGGTCGACGACGTCGTACAGGGCCTCACGGAGTTCCTCTTCCGAGGCCGGCTTCATCTCAGCGGTGTCGGTCATGCCGTCTTCCTTTCGGCTTCGGCGCCACCCAGCGCCTGGGCCGTCGCGTCCTTCCACGCCATCCAGCTCAGGAGGGCGCACTTGACACGGGCCGGGTACTTGGAGACACCGGCGAACGCGACCGCGTCCTCCAGCACCTCCTCCATCGCGTCGTCGGGCTCGATCCGGCCCTTGGACTGCATCAGCTCCAGGAAGGTCTCCTGGATCTTCTGCGCCTCGGGCAGGTCCTTGCCCACCAGCAGTTCGTTGAGCACGGAGGCGGAGGCCTGGCTGATGGAACAGCCCTGGCCCTCGTACGACACGTCGGCGATCCGGGTGCCGTCGTACTTCACCCGGAGGGTGATCTCGTCGCCGCAGGTCGGGTTCACATGGTGCACCTCGGCGTCGCCGTCCCTGAGGCCACGCCCGTGCGGATTCTTGTAGTGGTCCAGGATGACTTCCTGGTACATGGAGTCCAGCTTCATGCGATCGCTCGTCCCGTCAGCCGAAGAAGTTCCGTACGTGCTCCAGCCCCTCGACCAGTGCGTCGATCTCGGCGGGCGTGGAGTACAGGTAGAACGACGCCCGCGTGGTCGCCGGAATTCCGTACCGCAGGCACACCGGCCGCGCGCAGTGGTGGCCGACGCGCACGGCGATGCCCTGCTCGTCGAGGACCTGGCCCACGTCGTGCGGGTGGATGTCGCCCAGCGTGAAGGAGATCGCCGCGCCCCGGTCCTCGGCCGTGGAGGGGCCAATGATCCGCAGGTCCGGGACCTCGCCGAGCCGCTTCACCGCGTACTCGGTGAGGGCGTGCTCATGGGCGAGGATCTTGTCCATGCCGATCGAGTCGAGGTAGTCGATCGCGGCACCGAGACCGACCGCCTGGGCGATCGGCGGGGTGCCCGCCTCGAACTTGTGCGGCGCCGGGGCGTACGTCGAGGAGTGCATCGAGACGGTCTCGATCATCTCGCCGCCGCCGAGGAACGGGGGCAGGTCCTCCAGGAGTTCCTGGCGGCCCCAGAGCACACCGATGCCGGTCGGGGCGCACATCTTGTGGCCGGTGAAGGCCACGAAGTCGGCGCCGAGCGCCTGGACGTCCAGCGGCATGTGCGGCGCGGCCTGCGAGGCGTCGATGCACACCAGCGCACCGACCTCCTGGGCGCGGCGCACGATCGCCTCGACCGGGTTGACCGTGCCCAGGATGTTGGAGACCAGCACAAAGGAGACGATCTTCGTCTTCTCGGTGATGATCTCGTCGATGTTGGACAGGTCGAGGCGGCCGTCGTCGGTGAGGCCGAACCACTTCAGCTTCGCGCCGGTGCGCTGCGCGAGCAGCTGCCACGGCACGATGTTGGAGTGGTGCTCCATCTCCGTGATGACGATCTCGGTCTCGTGGTCCACCCGGTAGGGCTCGTCGGCCCAGCCGAGCATGTTGGCCACGAGGTTGAGGGACTCGGAGGCGTTCTTGGTGAAGATCACCTCGTCGCGGCTGGGCGCGTTGATGAACGACGCGACCTTGTCACGCGCGCCCTCGTACAGCGCCGTGGCCTCCTCGGCGAGCACGTGCACGCCGCGGTGGACGTTGGCGTTGTATCGCTCGTAGTACTCGCTCAAGGCGTCCAGCACCTGGCGCGGCTTCTGCGAGGTCGCCGCGTTGTCCAGGTATACGAGCTTCTTCCCGTCGTGGACCTGGCGGTCCAGGATGGGGAAGTCCTTGCGGATCGCCTCTGTGTCGAGGAGGCCCGGCAGCTGAGTCACGCGGTTACGCCACCCTTCGTGTAAGCCTCGTAGCCCTCGTTCTCCAGCTTGTCGGCCAGCTCCGGACCGCCGGACTCGACAATGCGGCCACCGGCGAAGACGTGGACGAAGTCGGGCTTGATGTACCGCAGGATGCGCGTGTAGTGCGTGATCAGCAGGGTGCCGGTCTCGCCGGTCTCGCGGACGCGGTTGACGCCCTCGGAGACGATGCGCAGCGCGTCCACGTCGAGGCCGGAGTCGGTCTCGTCCAGGATCGCGATGTGCGGCTTGAGCAGTTCGAGCTGGAGGATCTCGTGGCGCTTCTTCTCACCGCCGGAGAAGCCCTCGTTGACGTTGCGCTCGGCGAAGGAGGGGTCCATGTGGAGGCGCTCCATGGTCTCCTTGACCTCCTTCACCCAGGTGCGCAGCTTGGGGGCCTCGCCGCGGATGGCGGTGGCGGAGGTGCGCAGGAAGTTGGAGACGGAGACGCCGGGGACCTCGACCGGGTACTGCATGGCGAGGAAGAGGCCGGCGCGGGCGCGCTCGTCGACGGACATCGCGAGGACGTCCTCGCCGTCGAGGGTGACGGTGCCGCCGGTGATCGTGTACTTCGGGTGACCCGCGAGCGAGTAGGCGAGGGTCGACTTGCCGGAGCCGTTGGGGCCCATGATGGCGTGCGTCTCGCCCTGCTTCACGGTGAGGTCGACGCCCTTGAGGATCTCCTTCGTGGCGTTGTCGGCCTCGACGGTGACGTGCAGGTCTCGGATTTCAAGCGTTGCCATGGATGCCTCAGGACTCCTGGGAGAGGGAGACGAGCACGTCGTCCCCTTCGATCTTTACGGGGTAAACGGGGACGGGGCGCGTCGCGGGCGGGCCGGACGGCTTGCCGGTGCGGAGGTCGAAGCAGGAGCCGTGCAGCCAGCACTCGATCTGGCCGTCCTCCACCTCGCCCTCCGAGAGGGAGACGTTCGCGTGCGAGCAGATGTCGTAGATCGCGTACACCTCACCCTCGGTCTTCACGACCGAGACCGGCGTGCCGTCGAGCTCCACCCGCTTGGGGGTGTCCTCCGACAGCTCGCTCAGCCCACAGGCGCGTACGAAGCTGTTGGTGGTCATCCGACCGACGCCTCCAGCTCCTCCTCGATCTTGGCGAGCAGGCGCTCCTCGATGTCGGTGACACCGATCTGCTGGACCAGCTCGGCGAAGAAGCCGCGGACCACCAGACGGCGGGCCTCGTGCTCCGGGATGCCGCGGGCCATCAGGTAGAAGAGCTGCTCGTCGTCGAAGCGGCCGGTGGCGGAGGCGTGACCGGCGCCGACGATCTCGCCGGTCTCGATCTCCAGGTTCGGCACCGAGTCGACGCGCGAGCCGTCGGTGAGGACGAGGTTGCGGTTCATCTCGTAGGTGTCCGTGCCCTCGGCCTTGGCCTCGATGAGCACGTCACCGATCCACACCGCGTGCGCGTTGTCGCCCTGGAGCGCGCCCTTGTAGACGACGTTGGACTTGCAGTGCGGGGTGTTGTGGGTGACCAGGAGGCGGTGCTCCTGGTGCTGGCCCGCGTCGGTGAAGTACAGGCCGAACAGCTCGGCCTCGCCGCCGGGGCCCGTGTACTCGACGCGCGGGTGGATGCGCACCAGGTCGCCGCCGAAGGTGACGACCACGGACTTGAAGGAGGCGTCCCGGCCGACCAGCGCGTTGTGCTGGGAGACGTGCACGGCCTTGTCGTCCCAGTCCTGCACGGAGACGACGGTCAGCTTGGCGCCGTCACCGAGGACGTAGTCCACGTTGGCGGCGAGCACCGCGTCACCGGTGTGGTCGATGACCACGACGGCCTCGGCGAAGGCACCCAGCTCGATCACCTGGTGGCCGAAGGCGGTACCGCCCTCGCCGTGCACCGCGATGCGGATCGGCTCGGTGAGGACGGTGTCCTTCGCGACGGTGACGACCGACGCCTGCTCGAAGGCGGAGTACGCCTGGGCGGCAACACGGTCCACCGGGGTGCCCGCCCTGCCGAGCCGGGCGTCGTCGCGGCCGACGGTCTCGACGGTGACGCCCTCGGGCGCCTCGACGGCGACCTTCACGCCCTCGCCGGTGGCGACGGCGGTGCCGTCGTGCAGACCGCGCAGACGCTCCAGCGGGGTGAAGCGCCACTCCTCCTCACGGCCGTGCGGGACGGGGAAGTCCGCCACGTCGAAGGAGGGGGGCGCGCTCATGCGCGAGACGACGGTCGACTCGGCGGCGACCGCGATCGAGCCGGCGGTGGTGGAGCCCACCGGGATGTTCTGAGCCTCAGCCATGGCTGTCGTAGTGCTCTCTTTCCTGAGTTCGGGCGGCTGCGGGGTGGGGGCGGTCTTAACCGACCGCGCCCTCCATCTGCAGCTCGATCAGCCGGTTGAGCTCCAGGGCGTACTCCATCGGCAGCTCCTTGGCGATGGGCTCGACGAAGCCGCGCACGATCATCGCCATCGCCTCGAACTCGGAGAGACCGCGGCTCATCAGGTAGAAGAGCTGGTCCTCGGAGACCTTGGAGACGGTGGCCTCGTGGCCCATGGACACGTCGTCCTCGCGGACGTCCACGTAGGGGTAGGTGTCCGAGCGGGAGATGGTGTCGACCAGCAGCGCGTCGCACAGCACGTTCGACTTGGAGCCGGCCGCGCCCTCGCCGATCTCGATGAGACCGCGGTAGGAGGTACGGCCGCCGCCGCGCGCCACCGACTTGGAGACGATGTTGGACGACGTGTTCGGCGCCATGTGCACCATCTTGGCGCCCGCGTCCTGGTGCTGGCCCTCGCCCGCGAAGGCGATGGAGAGGGTCTCGCCCTTGGCGTGCTCGCCCATCAGGTAGACGGCCGGGTACTTCATCGTCACCTTGGAGCCGATGTTGCCGTCGATCCACTCCATGGTCGCGCCCTCGTACGCCACGGCGCGCTTGGTGACCAGGTTGTAGACGTTGTTCGACCAGTTCTGGATGGTCGTGTAGCGGCAGCGGGCGTTCTTCTTGACGATGATCTCGACCACGGCGCTGTGCAGCGAGTCCGACTTGTAGATCGGGGCCGTACAACCCTCGACGTAGTGCACGTAGGCACCCTCGTCGACGATGATCAGGGTCCGCTCGAACTGGCCCATGTTCTCCGTGTTGATACGGAAGTAGGCCTGGAGCGGGATCTCCACGTGGACGCCCGGCGGGACGTAGATGAAGGAGCCGCCGGACCACACGGCGGTGTTCAGCGAGGCGAACTTGTTGTCGCCGACCGGGATGACCGTGCCGAAGTACTCCTTGAAGAGCTCGGGGTGCTCCTTCAGGGCGGTGTCGGTGTCCAGGAAGATGACGCCCTGCTCCTCCAGGTCCTCGCGGATCTGGTGGTAGACGACCTCGGACTCGTACTGGGCGGCGACACCGGCGACGAGGCGCTGCTTCTCCGCCTCCGGGATGCCGAGCTTGTCGTAGGTGTTCTTGATGTCCTCGGGCAGGTCTTCCCAGGACTCGGCCTGCTTCTCCGTGGAGCGCACGAAGTACTTGATGTTGTCGAAGTCGATGCCCGAGAGGTCCGAGCCCCAGTTGGGCATGGGCTTCTTCTCGAACAGCTTCAGGCCCTTGAGACGGAGCTTGGTCATCCACTCCGGCTCGGACTTCTTGTCCGAGATGTCGCGGACGACGGCCTCGTTCAGGCCACGCTTCGCTGCGGCGCCGGCCACGTCGGAGTCGGCCCAGCCGTATTCGTACTTGCCCAGACCCTCGAGTTCGGGGTGGGCAGTCTCCGTGGGGAGAGTCATGCGGGGTTCCTCCCGGCCGTGCTTGCAGGTGCGTCGGTGATGGTCTTGGGGATGAACGTCGTACAGACGCCGTCGCCGTGCGCGATGGTCGCCAGTCGCTGGACGTGGGTTCCCAGCAGCTCGGCGAAGAACTCCGTCTCCGCCTCGCACAGCTGGGGGAAGCGTTCGGCGGCGTGGGCGACCGGGCAGTGGTGCTGGCACAGCTGCTCGCCGACCGGTGCGCTGCGCGCTGTAGCAGCGTACCCGTCCGCGGTCAAGGCCTTGGCCAGCGCTTCGGCGCGGTGCTCGGGGGCGACGCCCTCGACAGCCTTGCGGTAGCCGTCCGCCTGGGCGGCGATCCGGGCGCGGGCGAAGGCGGCGACCGCCTCGTCCCCGCCCTCGCGCTCGGCGATCCAGCGCAGGGCGTCGACGGCGAGCTGGTCGTAGGACTGGTCGAAGGCGTCCCTGCCGCAGGGGGTCAGGGCGAACACCTTGGCGGGACGGCCGCGCGTACGGGCGCCGTACACCCGCTGCTCGCGTGCCTCCACGACGTCGTCGGCGGCCAGCGCGTCCAGATGCCGGCGGACGGCGGCCTGGGTCAGCCCCAGCCGGCCTGCCAGCTCGGCGACGGTGGACGGGCCGTGATCCAGGATGGACCGCGCGACCCGGTTGCGCGTCGAACGCTCACCGGTCGCTAGCTCCTCCTGCGGGGTACCCACCGGGGTCTCCCGAGCCTCGCCGACGTTTTTCACAACGCCATTGTTGCGTAATTCCTTGGAGCCTGACAAGCCGGGCCCCGCCGGGCGGACGGTGCCCTGCGTCACTTAGGCACACCTAACCTGACCTGCGGAAACGATCTCCGGAGCGTCGTCGACGCCACCTCTCACCAGGCAAAATCCGTGGCACCGGCGGGCCCCGCGCGACACACTCCGGTCATGCCGAAACCCGCCCCGAACGGCCCGCTGATCACCCGCGACACGATCTCCGCGAAGCTACGCGAACTGGGTGTCGAACCCGGCGAGACCCTCCTCGTCCACTCCTCGCTGAGTTCCCTCGGCTGGGTGAACGGCGGACCCGTCGCCGTCGTCAAGGGCCTCCTGGACGCCCTCGGCCCGACGGGCACGCTGACCGTCCCGGCCCACTCCGCCGATCTCTCCGACCCGGCCCACTGGCGCAATCCCCCGGTGCCCGAGGAGTGGTGGGACGAGATCCGGACCACGATGCCCGTCTACGACCCCCGGATCACCCCCACCCTGGGGATGGGGGTGATCCCGGAGACCGTCCGGACCTGGCCCGGAGCCCTGCGCAGCGCCCACCCCCAGACCTCGTTCGCCGCGCTCGGACCGCGCGCCGCCGAGATCACCGAGGGCCACGCACCCGACTGCCGCCTCGGCGAGCACAGCCCCCTGGCCCGGCTGGAGCGCGCGGGCGCGCGGGTGCTGCTGCTCGGGGTCGGGTACGGCTCCTGCACCAGCTTCCACCTGGCCGAATACCGCGTACCGACCCCGTCCGCACGCATCGGCTGGCCTGCGCCCGGCGGCGGCTGGGAGGAGGTGCGGGACGTGTCGATCGACTCGGACCGGTTCGACGAACTGGGCCACGACTTCGAGCGGGACCGCCCGGTCGTGCGCGGCCGGATCGGCACCGCCGAGGCCCGGCTCTTCCCGCTCGCGGACGCCGTGGCCTACGCCGAGCGCTGGCTCCCGGTGCACCAGCCCCGGGAGGAGGAGTTCTCCGACCCCCGCGCCTGAGTGTCCGCGCGGCTCCCTAGACTCTGGGGTCATGCGAAGTGAGCCCGTGGTCCAGATACAGGCCCTGGTGAAGCAATACGGCCAGAAGACCGCGGTGAACGGCCTCGACCTGGAGGCGCGGGCGGGGGTGACCGCCGTGCTCGGTCCCAACGGGGCCGGCAAGACGACCACCGTCGAGACCTGCGAGGGGTACCGGAAGCCGGACTCCGGCACGGTGCGCGTCCTGGGGCTCGACCCCGTGCGGCAGTCCGCCGAGCTGCGACCCCGGATCGGGGTGATGCTCCAGTCCGGCGGCGTCTACTCCGGCGCCCGCGCCGACGAGATGCTGCGCCATGTCGCCAAGCTGCACGCCCACCCGCTGGACGTGGACGCGCTGATCGAACGTCTCGGCCTCGGCTCCTGCGGCCGGACGAGCTACCGGCGACTGTCCGGCGGACAGCAGCAGCGGCTCGCGCTCGCCATGGCCGTGGTCGGCCGCCCCGAGCTGGTGTTCCTGGACGAGCCCACCGCCGGACTCGACCCGCAGGCCCGCCGGGCCACCTGGGACCTGGTGCGCGACCTGCGCGCCGACGGCGTCTCGGTGATCCTCACCACCCACCACATGGACGAGGCCGAGCAGCTCGCCGACGACGTCGCGATCATCGACGGCGGCCGGGTCATCGCCCAGGGCTCCCCCGAGGAACTGTGCCGCGGCGGCGCCGAGAACACCCTGCGCTTCACCGGCCGCCCCGGACTCGACCTCGCCGCGCTGCTCAAGGCGCTCCCCGCCGACTGCACGGCCGCCGAGCTGACCTCGGGCACCTACCGGGTGACCGGCAAGATAGACCCTCAGCTGCTCGCCACGGTCACCTCGTGGTGCGCGCAGCACGGCGTGATGCCGGACCGGCTCTCGGTCGAGCGGCACACCCTGGAAGACGTATTCCTCGAGCTGACCGGCAAGGAGCTGCGCTCGTGACCACCCCCTCGGACACGACCGCCCCGGGCACCGCCGCCTCGGGCACCTACGCCCCGAAGCCCGGAGCCGCGCCGCTCCCCCGCATGATCGCCGCGCAGGCCGCGCTGGAGACGCGGATGCTGCTGCGCAACGGCGAACAGCTGCTGCTGACCGTGGTCATCCCGACCCTGCTGCTCGTGCTCTTCAGCTCGGTCGACATCGTCGACACCGGCTCGGGCAAGGCCGTGGACTTCCTCGCGCCCGGCATCCTGGCGCTGGCCGTCATGTCGACGGCGTTCACCGGCCAGGCCATCGCCACCGGCTTCGAGCGCCGCTACGGCGTGCTGAAGCGGCTCGCCGCCTCACCCCTGCCGCGCTGGGCCCTGATGACCGCGAAGACCGCCTCCGTGCTGGTCACCGAGGTGCTTCAGCTGATCCTGCTGACGGTGATCGCCTTCGCGCTCGACTGGTCCCCGCACGGCAACCCGGCCGCGGTCCTGCTCCTGCTGGTCCTCGGTACGGCCGCCTTCTCCGGGCTCGGCCTGCTGATGGCGGGCACGCTCAAGGCGGAGGCCACGCTCGCCGCCGCCAACCTCGTCTTCCTGCTGCTGCTCGTCGGCGGCGGGGTGATCGTGCCGCTGGAGAAGTTCGGCTCCGCCGGACAGCACATCCTCGGCCTGCTGCCCATCTCCGCCCTCTCCGACGGCCTGCGCGACGTCCTCCAGCACGGCGCCGGGATGCCCTGGGGCGACCTGGCGATCCTCGCGGTGTGGGCGGTCGTGGGGCTCGCGGCGGCGGGGAAGTTCTTCCGCTGGGAGTAAGTGGGGGGGCGGCCGCACGTCTCTGACCTCGGGAAACCGGCGTACCCCAGACCCTAGTGAAAGCGTGCACAAGCGGGCATCTACTATTACGCGCGTGCCAAAGCTGACCCCCGCCGACACCGCAGCGGCCCTGCGCAACCCGCTCGCCTTCATCGCCGAGCGCTGGACCCCGGACCCCCGTACGGTCCGCCGGGCCGCGCTCGCCGCACTCGTGATGGCGGTGGTCATCGTGGTCACCGGCGGCGCGGTGCGGCTGACCAGCTCGGGCCTCGGCTGCCCGACCTGGCCCACCTGCACCGCCGACTCGCTGACCACGACCCGCGCGATGGGCTTCCACGGCGCGATCGAGTTCGGCAACCGGATGCTGACGTACGTGCTGTGCGCCGCCATCGGCTGGGCGATCATCGCCGCGCGTTCGGCGAAGCCCTGGCGGCGGAGCCTGACCCGGCTCGGCTGGGCCCAGTTCTGGGTGGTCATGGGCAACGCGGTGCTCGGCGGCATCGTCGTGCTGGTCGGCCTGAACCCCTACACCGTCGCCGCGCACTTCCTGCTCACCACGGCGCTGATCACCGTCGTGACCGTGATGTGGCAGCGCACCCGTGAGGGCGACGGGGAGCCGCGTCCGCTGGTCGGCGGGGCGGTACGGCAGCTGGTGTGGTTCCTGGTCGTCGCGTCCGTGCTGCTGATCGCGGTCGGCACGGTGGTGACCGGCGCGGGTCCGCACGCGGGCGACTCCAGCGAGGTCGAGCGCATCCCGCTCGACTGGGAGATGATCGCCAAGCTGCACGCGGTGCTCGCCTGGATCGTGGTGACGCTGACCTTCGCGCTGTGGTTCGTCCTCAAGGCGGTCGACGCCCCGAAGGGCCCGCTGAACCGGACGCGCGAGCTGTTCGTGATCCTGCTGCTTCAGGGTGTCATCGGCTATGTCCAGTACTTCACGCACCTCCCCGAGGCCCTGGTCGCCCTGCACATGCTGGGCTCCTCGGTGATGTGGATCTGGGTGCTGCGCGTCCTGCTCTCGCTGCGCGAGCGTCCGCTCGACGCGGTGACGGTGCCCGGCCCCTCGGCCGAGGTCAAGGTCGGCACCTCCGCCTGACCGGTACGGGCTGACCTGTACGGGCAGGTTCACTCCAGCCCGTACACCCTGAGCGCGTTCTCCGCCGCCACCATGCGGGCCACCCGGCGCGCGTCCGTCAGGGACCAGGCGCCGTCGGTGACCCAGGTGCCGAGGACGCGGTTGAGGGACTCGCGGAAGAGCTGGGCGGCGACGACGTGCAGTTCCGGCAGGGAGCGCGCCCCGCTGGAGAAGAGGATCTTGCCGAAGGGCGCCAGTTCCAGGATCTCCGCGAGCACGGTGGCCGCGCGGGCGCCGGTACGGACGAGCGCGGCGCCGGAGTCGGCGTAGACGTGCGGATGGGCGGCGGCCAGATGGGCCGCGTACCGGTGATGCGGGTAACCGTGCAGCAGGACCACGTCCGTGCCGAGGCCGGCCGTGGCCCGTACGAAGCCGGTCAGCGGACCGGGGTCGGCCGGGACGCCCGGGGCGCCGAGCCCCGCGTGCAGCTGGAGCGGCCGCCCGGAGGCGACGGCGGTCCACAGCAGATGGCGCAGCAGCACCGGATCGGTCGGCGCCTCCCCCACCCGCCGTCCCGCCAGCCAGCGCGAGGCCGCGCCGCGTACCTCACCGGGTCCGGGCGGCTCGGGCGAGAGTGCGGCGCCGTCCGCGAACCCGGCCCCGGTCGTGAAGGCGACGGCGTGGCCCGCGGCGCCGTGCACCGACTCGGCCAGGTTGGCGAGGAAGGACGCGACGCTGCCCGAGGTGTCCGCGACCTGCTCCGCGAGGGGCTCAAGGCGGACGATCTCCCGCGCGTCGGCGTCCCCGGCGGCGGCCATCTCCTCGGGCCCGGTGAGATCCCCGGGCAGACCGGTGTCGACCAGATAGGTCGTGATCCCGCTCCCCCGCAGCAGCCTGCGCCCCGCCTCCAGGACGCCCAGTTCCCGCCGCCGCGCCAGATACCGCGCGGGCGCGCAGTGCGGCTCGAGCCCGAGCAGCGGCGGACACCACCGCCGCACGGCGAACCCCGTCTGCGTGTCGAACAACGTGGTCCCCGCCGCGGGCGCCCCCTCCGTCCGCCCGAGCTGAGCCTCGAACGTCCCAAGCCCCAGTTCGGTCCGCAACACCCCGTGGCAGTACTGATCCACGAGCGACGCCGTTTCGATCATCTCGAACTCCCGCAAGGACGGTGCACTGCCTTACCGTCCTAACGGCGCGAATGAGATTCAGGTGGCGCTGCCCAACCTAAAAGGGGCGCGGGGCCCTGTCGATTTGCGGCTCCGCCGCGTGGGCGCGATCAAGCACGACGCAGCCGCACCCTGCAACGCACCGCCACCCCCCGAGCCGGACTCAGACCTGAATACCAGCCATCCGCTTCCATTCATACGCACTCGTACGAATCTTCGCCGCGAACTCCCCGTCGAACTCCTCGTGCACCGTGACCCCCGCCTTCTCCAGCGCCCGCAGCCCGATCTCCACGCTGGGTGCCACCAGGTTCCCCCACTCCCCGTCCTCGCCGACGAGGGCGATCCGGGCCCCCCGCTCACCGATGTACGCCACGTTGCCCCCGGCCCCGCCGTGCGCCTTGGCGAAGGCGCCGATCTCGTGGGCGAGGCGCTTCACCTTGCGCTCGGTCTTCGCGTCAACCTGCTCCGTGTCTGCCATGGTCAGGATGCTACCGACGGGTAGATGAAACAGCGAAGGGAGGGGCGCGTGGCCTTGACCACGCGCCCCTCCCTTATGGAAGAAACAAACGGACTACCTGAGGAACGGGTCCACCGCGACCGCCACGAACAGGATCGACACATAGGTGATCGACCAGTGGAACAGCCGCATCTCCTTGAGCTTGACGCCCGTCACCTCGGCCTTCGCCCGGTTCTGCAGCCCGTGCGCCTCCCACAGCCAGAAGCCGCCGGAGGCCAGCGCGACGGCCGTGTAGAACCAGCCGGTGTAGCCGAGCGGCTGGAGCAGCAGGGAGACGGCGACCATGACCCAGCTGTAGATCACGATCTGCCGGGCGACGACCTTGTTGGAGGCGATCACCGGAAGCATGGGCACGCCCACGCGCGCGTAGTCGTCCTTGACCTTCATGGAGAGCGGCCAGTAGTGCGGCGGCGTCCAGAAGAACATGACGAGGAAGAGGATGACCGGAGCCCACGACATGGAGTTCGTGACCGAGGACCAGCCGATCAGCACCGGAAGGCAGCCCGCGATGCCGCCCCACACGATGTTCTGCGACGTACGCCGCTTGAGGATCATCGTGTAGACGACGACGTAGAAGAGGAGCGCTCCGAGCGACAGCCAGGCGGACAGCCAGTTGACGGTGAATCCGAAGAGCAGTGTGGAGACGACCGCCAGGCTGATGCCGAAGGCGAGGCACTCGCGCGGACTGACCATGCCGGTCACCAGCGGCCGCTGCGAGGTGCGGTCCATCAGGGCGTCGATGTCCCGGTCGATGTACATGTTCAGCGCGTTGGCGCCGCCCGCGGACAGGTAGCCGCCCACGCAGGTGAGCAGCACCAGCTTGAGGTCGGGCACGCCCTGCTGGGCCAGGAACATGACCGGCACCGTGGTGATGAGCAGCAGCTCGATGATCCGCGGCTTGGTCAGCGCCACGAAGCCCTTGACCCGGGCGCCGAACGGCCGGTGGACCGGGCTGTGGCTCACACCGAGCGCACCAGCAGGACGGGATTCGACGGCCGTCACGCACACCCCTGACAGAGACATCCCAGCGGGCCACCCGTGTGAAACCGGTGTAAAGACCCGCGCGTACCACGCCACTTTAGACGTTGCCCATATCCGGTTTTCCGCCGGGGTCCGCTCGTGTTGGCGGGGTGCCCGCCGAACCCCCTTTGAGCAGGACGGCGGGCCGCTCCGTATTCATGTGCCCAGCGGCTTCCGGGCCGGTCGGGAGGCGGATGGCGGCGAGTCCCGGCAGTCTGGAATGACTCGAAAAACGCACGTCCCCTCGGGGGTAGGCTCGACAACGGCCGGTGGACACCAGTGCACCGGCGGGCCGGCGGGCGCCACGCGCCGCGTACCGGCGAACAACATGTGGAGAGGAGCCCTGACCCAGGGTGAGCACCAAGCCGACCACCACAGACCTTGAGTGGACCGAGCTGGACCAGCGGGCCGTGGACACCGCCCGTGTCCTGGCCGCCGACGCCGTACAGAAGGTCGGCAACGGCCATCCCGGCACGGCGATGAGCCTGGCCCCGGCCGCCTACACCCTCTTCCAGAAGGTGATGCGGCACGACCCGGCCGACCCGGAGTGGGTGGGCCGCGACCGCTTCGTGCTGTCCGCCGGTCACTCGTCCCTGACCCTCTACACGCAGCTCTACCTGGCCGGCTTCGGCCTGGAGCTGGACGACCTGAAGTCCTTCCGCACCTGGGGCTCGAAGACCCCGGGCCACCCGGAGTACGGACACACCAAGGGCGTCGAGACCACCACAGGGCCGCTGGGCCAGGGTGTGGCCAACGCGGTGGGCATGGCCATGGCCTCCCGCTTCGAGCGCGGCCTGTTCGACCCGGACGCGCCGGAGGGCTCGTCCCCCTTCGACCACTACATCTACTGCATCGCCGGTGACGGCTGCCTCCAGGAGGGCATCTCCGCCGAGGCGTCCTCGCTCGCGGGCCACCAGAAGCTCGGCAACCTGATCCTGCTGTGGGACGACAACCACATCTCGATCGAGGGCGACACCGAGACGGCCGTGTCCGAGGACACGATGAAGCGGTACGAGGCGTACGGCTGGCACGTCCAGCGCGTGGAGCCCAAGGCCGACGGCGACCTGGACCCCGAGGCGATCTACGCGGCGATCGAGGCGGCCAAGGCCGTCACCGACCGCCCGTCCTTCATCGCCATGCGCTCGATCATCGCCTGGCCCGCCCCGAACGCCCAGGACACCGAGGCCGCGCACGGCTCGGCCCTCGGTGACGACGAGGTCGCGGCCACCAAGCGCGTCCTCGGCTTCGACGACACCCAGACCTTCGCCGTCGCCGACGAGGTGCTCACCCACACGCGCGGCGCCCTGGAGCGCGGCCGCGAGGCCAAGGCCGAGTGGGAGAAGTCCTTCCAGGAGTGGCGGGGCAACAACGCCGAGCGCGCGGCCGAGTTCGACCGCATCGCCGCGGGCGAGCTGCCGGCCGGCTGGGCGGAGAAGATCCCGGTCTTCGAGACCGGCAAGAGCATCGCCACCCGCGCCGCCTCCGGCAAGGTCCTCCAGGACCTCGGCGCGGTCGTGCCCGAACTGTGGGGCGGCTCCGCCGACCTCGCCGGTTCGAACAACACGACCATCGACAAGGACAGCTCCTTCCTCCCGGCGGGCAACCCGCTGCCCGAGGCGGACCCGTACGGCCGCACCATCCACTTCGGCATCCGCGAGTTCGCGATGGCCGCCGAGATGAACGGCATCACGCTGCACGGGAACACCCGTGTCTACGGCGGTACGTTCCTCGTCTTCTCCGACTACATGCGCAACGCCGTGCGCCTGTCGGCCCTGATGCACGTGCCGGTGACGTACGTGTGGACGCACGACTCCATCGGCCTGGGCGAGGACGGCCCGACCCACCAGCCGGTCGAGCACCTGGCCGCGCTGCGCGCGATCCCCGGTCTGAACGTGGTCCGCCCGGCGGACGCCAACGAGACGGCCATCGCCTGGCGCGAGATCCAGAAGCGCTGGACGAAGGAGTTCGGCAAGGGCGCCCCGCACGGTCTGGTCCTCACCCGCCAGGGTGTGCCGGTCTACGAGCCCAACGACGACGCCGCCCGTGGCGGTTACGTCCTGCTGGAGGCCGAGGGCGGCGAGCCGCAGGTGATCCTGATCGCCACCGGTTCCGAGGTGCACGTGGCCGTCGAGGCGCGTGAGCAGCTCCAGGCCGAGGGCGTACCGACCCGCGTGGTCTCGATGCCGTCGGTGGAGTGGTTCGAGGAGCAGGACCGGGGGTACCGGGAGTCCGTGCTGCCGCCGTCGGTCAGGGCCCGGGTCGCCGTGGAGGCCGGTATCGGCCTCACCTGGCACAAGTACGTGGGCGATGCGGGTCGCATCGTTTCCCTGGAGCACTTCGGCGCGTCCGCGGACGGCAAGGTCCTGTTCCGCGAGTACGGCTTCACTCCGGAGAACGTGGCGGCCCAGGCGCGGGAATCCCTCGCCGACGCCCAGCGCTGACGCCCGTAAACGACACGTAGGAGATGCAATTTCCATGACAGACGCACTCAAGCGCCTCTCCGAGGAAGGCGTCGCGATCTGG
The DNA here is from genome assembly GCF_040638245.1 of Streptomyces sp. NPDC026659. Taxonomy (NCBI): domain Bacteria; kingdom Bacillati; phylum Actinomycetota; class Actinomycetes; order Kitasatosporales; family Streptomycetaceae; genus Streptomyces; species Streptomyces sp. NPDC026659. The sequence goes on from NZ_JBEZXY010000012.1 coordinate 142,901, forward strand.
CTGGACGACCTGTCGCGCAAGCGGATCACGTCCGGCAATCTCGCCGAGCTGATCGACCAGCAGCACGTCGTGGGCGTCACCACCAACCCGACGATCTTCCAGAAGGCGATCAGCAGCGGCGACGGCTACGAGCAGCAGCTCGCCGACCTCGCCGCCCGCGAGGTCACCGTGGAAGAGGCCATCCGCATGATCACCACGGCGGACGTCCGCGACGCCGCCGACATCCTGCGCCCGGTCTTCGACGCGACCGGTGGCCAGGACGGCCGGGTCTCCATCGAGGTCGACCCGCGCCTGGCGCACAACACCCGGGCCACCGTCGCCGAGGCCAAGCAGCTGGCCTGGCTGGTGGACCGGCCCAACGCGCTGATCAAGATCCCGGCCACCGTGGCGGGTCTGCCGGCCATCGCGGAGACGATCGGCAACGGCATCAGCGTCAACGTGACGCTGATCTTCTCCCTCGACCGGTACCGCAAGGTCATGGACGCGTACCTGACCGGCCTGGAGAAGGCCAAGGAGCGCGGCCTGGACCTGTCGCTGATCTACTCCGTGGCGTCCTTCTTCGTGTCCCGCGTGGACTCCGAGATCGACAAGCGGCTGGCGGTGCTCGGCACCGACGAGGCCAAGGCGCTGCGCGGCAAGGCCGCCATCGCCAACGCCCGGCTCGCCTACCAGGCGTACGAGGAGGTCTTCTCGTCCGACCGCTGGAAGGCGCTGGAGAAGGCGGGCGCGAACAAGCAGCGTCCGCTGTGGGCGTCGACCGGTGTGAAGGACCCGGCGTACTCGGACACGATGTACGTCACCGAGCTGGTCGCGCCGAACACGGTCAACACCATGCCGGAGGCCACCCTTGAGGCCACCGAGGACCACGGGCAGATCACCGGCGACACGGTGTCCGGCACGTACGAGCAGGCTCGCGCCGACCTCGACGCGCTGGAGGCCCTGGGCATCTCCTACGACGACGTCGTCAAGGTCCTGGAGGACGAGGGCGTCGACAAGTTCGAGGCGTCCTGGAACGACCTGCTGAAGTCGACCGAGGCGGAGCTCAAGCGGCTCGCCCCTTCGGAGGGCTGATTTGTCACCCCTCAACGGTTCCGGAGCCAATCCGCTTCGTGATCCCGCGGACCGACGGCTCCCGCGCATCGCGGGGCCGTCGGGCCTGGTGATCTTCGGCGTCACCGGCGACCTGTCCCGCAAGAAGCTGATGCCCGCGGTCTACGACCTCGCCAACCGCGGTCTGCTGCCGCCGGGCTTCGCCCTGGTGGGCTTCGCCCGCCGCGACTGGGAACACGAGGACTTCGCGCAGGTCGTCCACGACGCCGTGAAGGAACACGCCCGTACGCCGTTCCGCGAGGAGGTCTGGCAGCAGCTCCTCCAGGGGATGCGCTTCGTCCAGGGCACCTTCGACGACGACGAGTCCTTCGAGCGGCTGCGCACGACCATCGAAGAGCTGGACAAGGCGCAGGGCACGAGCGGCAACTTCGCCTTCTATCTGTCGGTGCCGCCGCGCGCGTTCCCGGTCGTCATCAAGCAGCTCAAGAAGCACGGGCTGGCCGACCAGACCGGTGGCTCCTGGCGGCGCGCGGTCATCGAGAAGCCCTTCGGCCACGACCTGAAGTCGGCCGAGGAGCTGAACAAGGTCGTGCACGAGGTGTTCGAGCCGGACCAGGTGTTCCGGATCGACCACTACCTCGGCAAGGAGACCGTCCAGAACCTGCTGGCGCTGCGCTTCGCCAACACCATGTTCGAGCCGATCTGGAACCGGTCCTACGTGGACCACGTGCAGATCACCATGGCGGAGGACATCGGCATCGGCGGCCGCGCCGGGTACTACGACGGCATCGGCGCCGCCCGTGACGTCATCCAGAACCACCTGCTCCAGCTGCTCGCGCTGACCGCGATGGAGGAGCCCTCCTCCTTCGACGCGGACGCGCTGGCGGCGGAGAAGACCAAGGTGCTGGGCGCCGTCCGGCTGCCGGACGAGCTGGGCCTGCACACGGTGCGCGGTCAGTACGCGGCCGGGTGGCAGGGCGGCCAGAAGGTCATCGGCTACCTCGAAGAGGACGGGATCAACCCCGAGTCGAAGACCGACACCTACGCGGCCGTGAAGCTGGAGATCGACAACCGCCGCTGGGCGGGTGTCCCCTTCTATCTGCGCACCGGCAAGCGGCTCGGCCGCCGGGTCACCGAGATCGCGGTGGTCTTCCAGCGCGCCCCGCACTCCCCGTTCGACCACACGGCGACCGAGGAGCTGGGCGAGAACGCGATCGTCATCCGCGTTCAGCCGGACGAGGGCATCACGGTCCGGTTCGGCTCCAAGGTGCCCGGCACCTCCATGGAGATCCGGGACGTGTCGATGGACTTCGCGTACGGCGAGTCCTTCACCGAGTCCAGCCCCGAGGCGTACGAGCGGCTCATCCTGGACGTGCTGCTCGGCGACGCCAATCTCTTCCCGCGCACGGAGGAGGTCGAGCTGTCCTGGGAGATCCTCGACCCGGTCGAGGAGTACTGGGACACCCACGGCAGGCCCGCGCAGTACAAGTCGGGTACGTGGGGTCCGGCCGAGGCGGACGAGATGCTCGCACGAGACGGACGGAGCTGGCGCCGGCCATGAAGATAGACCTGACCGGAACCACCGCCGGAGAGATCAACAAGGCGCTGGTGGAGGGCCGCCGGGCGATCGGCACCCCCGCCGTCGGCATGGTGCTCACCCTCGTCGTCGTCACCGACGAGGAGAACGCCTACGACGCGCTGCGCGCCGCCAACGACGCCTCGCGCGAGCACCCCTCGCGCACCCTGGTCGTCATCAAGCGGCACGCCCGTACCCTGCGCGACCGCACCACCTCCCGGCTCGACGCCGAGGTCAGGGTGGGCGCGGACGCGGGCACCGGGGAGACCGTGGTGGTGCGGCTGCACGGCGAGGTCTCCGACCACGCCGACTCGGTCGTGCTGCCGCTGCTGCTGCCCGACGCCCCCGTGGTCGTCTGGTGGCCGGTGTCCGCGCCGCTGGACCCGGCCAAGGACCCGCTCGGCGCGCTCGCGCAGCGCCGGGTCACCGACACCTACGCCGCCGAGCAGCCGGTGCGGGAACTGGCCGCGCGTGCCGAGACCTACGCCCCCGGCGACACCGACCTGTCCTGGACCCGGATCACGCCCTGGCGCTCGATGCTGGCGGCGGCCCTGGACCAGGTGGTCTGCGAGGTCGCGGGTGTCGAGGTGGAGGGCGAGGAGTTCAACCCGAGCTGCGAGCTGCTCGCGATGTGGCTGGCGGACCGCCTTGCGGTGCCCGTGAAGCGGACGCTGTCGGCGGGGCCCGGGCTCACCGCCGTCCGGCTGGACACCACCTGCGGGCCGATCGTGCTGGACCGGGCGGACGGTTCGCTGGCCACCCTGGCCATCTCGGGCCAGCCGGCCCGCGCGGTCGCGCTCAAGCGGCGGGACACCGCCGAGCTGCTCGCGGAGGAGCTGCGCAGGCTCGACCCGGACGACACCTACGCGGCGGCGCTGCGCTACGGCGTGGAGCGGCTGGCGCAGGCGGAGGACGCGGTGACGGGCCTGGCGTCGGTGGCCGAGGACGTCGCGGCGGAGGAGGCGGCGATCCAGCAGACCGTCGCCGAGGACGCGGTGACGGAGGTCGTGGCCGAGGAGGCGGTGGCCGAGGAGGCCGCCGTCGACAAGGCTTCCGATCAGGCGGGTGCGGCGGAGAAGCCGACCCCCAACTCCCTCGCGAGGAAGGCGGCGTCGAAGTGAGCACTCCGCAGCTGGTCGTGCACCGCGACAAGGAACTGATGGCCGAGGCCGCCGCGGCCCGTCTGATCACGAAGATCGTGGACGCGCAGGCTTCGCGCGGTCACGCCTCCGTGGTCCTCACGGGCGGCCGCAACGGCAACGGTCTGCTGGCCGCGCTGGCCTCCGCGCCCGCGCGGGACGCCATCGACTGGAGCCGCCTGGACCTGTGGTGGGGCGACGAGCGCTACCTCCCCGAGGGCGACCCGGACCGCAACTACACGCAGGCCCGCGAGGCCCTGCTCGACGCCGTACCGCTGGACCCGGCGCGGGTGCACCCGATGCCCGCCTCGGACGGTCCGTACGGCGCCGACGTGGACGCGGCGGCCGAGGCGTACGCGGCGGAGCTGGCCAAGGCGGCAGGACCCGAGGACCACGCCGAGGTGCCGGAGTTCGACGTGCTGCTGCTCGGCGTCGGCCCGGACACCCATGTGGCCTCCCTGTTCCCGGAGTTGCCGGCCGTCCGGGAGACCGAGCGCACGGTGGTGGGCGTGCACGGCGCGCCCAAGCCGCCGCCGACCCGCGTCTCCCTGACGCTGCCCGCGATCCGCGCGGCGCGTGAGGTGTGGCTGCTGGCGGCGGGCGAGGACAAGGCCGAGGCGGTGGCCATGGCCCTCTCCGGCGCGGGCGAGGTCCAGGCCCCGGCGGCTGGCGCCCAGGGCCGGGCCCGGACGCTGTGGCTGCTGGACGCGGCCGCGGCGAAGGACCTGCCGCGTTCGCTGTATCCCCCGGCTTCGCCGTGAGAACCGCGGGCTGAGAGCACAGAGGGGCGGCGCGAGTTTCGACTCGCGCCGCCCTTTTGCGTGTTGACCGCCGGTCACTTGACCGACCCGGCCATCACCCCCTGCACGAAGTGCCGTTGGAAGGCGAAGAAGACGGCCACCGGCACGATCAGCGAGAGGAAGGCCCCCGGTGCCAGTACGTCGATGTTGCTGCCGAACTGGCGTATCTGTGACTGGAGTTGGACGGTGAGCGGCTGGGACGAGCTGTCCGCGAAGAGCAGGGCGACCAGCATGTCGTTCCACACCCAGAGGAACTGGAAGATGGCGAGGCTGGCGAGGGCGGGGCGTCCCACGGGCAGGACCAGCTGGGTGAAGATGCGCCACTCGCCGCCGCCGTCCATGCGGGCGGCCTCCAGCATCTCCTTGGGGATCTCGGCGAAGTAGTTGCGCAGCAGGAACACCGCGAACGGCAGTCCGTAGGCGACGTGGAAGAGGACGACGCCGGGGATCGTGCCGAACAGGCCCAGTTGGCCGAAGAGTTTGGCGACGGGGAGCAGTCCGACCTGCACCGGCACCACCAACAGGGCGACCACCAGCAGGAAGAGGGGCTCCCTGAGGGGGAACTCCAGCCAGGCGAAGGCGTATCCGGCCAGTGCCGCGAGGATGACGACCAGTGCGGTGGTCGGCACCGAGATCAGCACGGTGTTCCAGAACGCCTGCGTCATACCGGAGTTCTTCAGCAGGGCCGCGTAGTTGTCGAAGGACAGCTGGCCGGGACTGGTGAGCGCCGTCCACCAGCCGCCCTTGGCGGTGTCCTCGGGGGTGCGCATGGAGGAGACGAACAGCCCGGCGAGCGGTGTCAGCCAGACCAGTCCGACCACCACCAGGAACGCCTGGACCAGGCCGTTGCCGAGGCCGCGCCGGACCGCGTTCATCGCTGACTCCTTCGGAAACGCCGGACGTTGAAGACCATCGCGGGGATCACCAGGAGCAGCAGGAGCACGCCGAGGGCGCTGCCGAGGCCCTGGTTGTTGCCGCCTCCGAAGGAGACCAGCCACATCTGCGTGGCGAGGACGGTGGCGTCCTCCTGCACCGGGCCCGGGGCGATGATGTAGACGAGGTCGAAGACCTTCATCACGTTGATCACGAGGGTCACGAAGACGACCGTGAGCACGGGCGCGAGCAGCGGGACGGTGATGCGGCGGAAGATCTGCCACTCGTTCGCGCCGTCGACCCGGGCCGCCTCCAGGGTCTCCCGGGGCAGCGTGGACAGGCCCGCGCCGATGAGGACCATGGCGAAGCCGGTCCAGATCCAGAGGTACGCGCCGATGATCGCGGGCGTGACCAGCGCCGGGCCGAGCCAGGAGACGCCCTGGTAGGGCGCGGCAAAGTTGGCGCCGGGCAGCCGGAGCGCGTACGAACCGGCGGCGAGGTGGGTGAAGCGGAAGGAGCCGTCGGCGGTGGTGGTCGCGGTGGCGGCGGTGTGCCCGTCGCGCACGGCCTCGACCTTCATGCCGGGCAGTCCGCTCTCCTTGGCGTCGACCTGGCCCTGCTTCCCTCCCCCGCCTGGGGTGAAGTCGAGGTAGACGACACCGCGCACCTCGCCGGAGGGGGCGCTGCCCGACGGCTGCCGTGCGGGTTCGGCGCCCTTGGGGAGGTCCTTGGGCAGGACGCCGACCATCGGGAGGACGACGCCGCTGCCGCCCGGCGAGACATGAGCGGCCGTGGTGTACGCGCCACCGGCGGCCGGGGTGAGCCCGTGGCCGGTGCGGGCGCGGGCGGTCGGGTAGGAGGAGGTGCCGGCGAAGGCGTCGTGGACGGAGACGACGGCCGCGTTGAGGACGCCCTTGTCGGGGTCCTCGTCGTAGGCGAGCCGGAAGATGATCCCGGCGGCGAGGAAGGAGACCGCCATCGGCATGAACAGCAGCAGCTTGAAGGCGGTGGCCCAGCGGACCTTCTCCACCAGGACGGCGAGGATCAGGCCGAGCCCGGTGAGCAGGGCGGGGGCGACGACGACCCAGATGGCGGTGTTCCGGATGGCCTTCACGGTGGCCGGGTCCTGGAACATCTCGGCGTAGTTGCCGCCGCCGACGAACCGGGTGCCGGAGGCGTCGAAGAAGCTGCGGCCGACGGAGAAGAGCACCGGGTAGACGACGAGCGCGCCGAGCAGGAGCAGCGCGGGGAGGACGAAGAGGAGGGCGACCGCCCGGCCGCGCCGCCGGGTGCGGCGCTGGCGCGCCGGCCCGGCGGCGGACGGGGCCGCCTGTTCCTTGACGGGGACGGTGGCGGTCATCGGGCCACTCAGTTCTGGTAGGCCTTGGCCGCCGCGGACTCCAGCTTCGCCGCGGTGCCCTTGGCGTCGGAGGGGTCGCGCAGGAAGTCCTGGAGGATCTTCCACTCACCGGCACCCTTGGTGCCGCCGAACGCGGCCGGGGCCTGGTCGGACATGTCGAAGCGGACCGAATCGCCAGCACCCACGAGGGACTTGGCGGTGGCCCGGGTGACGTCGTCGCCGTAGGCAGCGAGGTCGAGGTTCTTGTTCGGGGACAGGAAGCCGCCCGCCTTGGCCCAGACGGCGGCGGCCTCGGGGGTGGCCAGGTACTCCAGGAGCTTCATGCCGGCCTTGGCGTTCTTGCCGTCCTTGAGGACGACCGCCGCGTCACCGCCGCTGACCACGGGCGCGGTGCCGCCGTCGACCGCCGGGAAGGGGAAGAAGTTCGCGTCCTTGCCGATGGTGCGGTGGAACTGGTCGTGGGCGACACCGGCCACGAAGTCGCCCTCGTAGACCATGCCCGCCTGGGGCTTGGGGCCGAAGACCTTCTCGACGGAGCCGGGGAAGTCGGTGTTGAGCGCCTCCTTGCTGCCGCCCGCGATCAGCTGCTTGTCCTTGAACAGCGTGCCGAGGGTGGTGAGCGCCTTGACCACGCTGGCGTCGGTCCACTTGAGCTTGTGGGCGGCCAGCGCGTCGTACTTCTCGGGGCCCGCCTGGGAGAGGTAGATGTTCTCGAACCAGTCGGTGAGGGTCCAGCCGTCCTGTCCGGCGACGGCGAAGGCGGCGAGCCCGGAGTCGGAGACGGTGTGCCCGGCCTTCAGCAGGTCGGCGTACGTCGTGGGGGGCTTGACGCCCGCCTGGTCGAGGGCGTCGGGGCTGTACCAGACGGTGGACTTGTGGGCGGCCTTGAAGTAGAGGCCGTAGAGGGTGCCGTCGACGCTGCCGTACTTCTTCCAGACCGGGGCGAAGCCCGAGTCGACCGACTTCTCGGTGGTGGCGGACAGCGGCGTGAGCCAGCCCTTCTGGGCGAACTGCTGGAGCACGCCGACCTGCGGGACCATCACCACGTCGGGGGCGTTGCCGCCCTCGATCTTGCTGCCGACGACGGTGGAGACGTTGTCGCCGGTGGAGGTGAACTGGGTCTTGGCGCCGGTCTTCGCGGTGAAGGCGTCGAGCACCTTCTGGAAGTTCTTCTGCTCGCTGCCGGACCACACACCGGCGACGGTGACGGTCTGGCCGGTGAGCGCCTTGTCGCCGCCCCCGGCGGCGACGGGCTTGTCGCCGCCGCACGCGGTCGCGCCGAGCGCGAGGACGAGAGCGGTGCAGCCGGTGAGCAGGGTGGTGCGTCGTCGCATCATCGTTGATGCCCCTTCGGTAGGACGGGAGTTGACTTCCGGGTGGGTGTTGACGGCGGATCAGAGGTCGGCGAGCCACCAGGCGGCGGTGGAGCCGGGGAGTTCCCCGGCCGGGCAGGGGCCGCTGGCGAGCAGAGGGGTGCCGGGGACGGGCGCGGTCGTGGGCGCGGTACCGAAGTTGACGGCGCAGACCAGGCCGTCGCCGCGGGTGAAGGCGAGGACGCCGGGCTCGGTGTCGAGCCAGCGCAGCGTGCCGTCACCGTCGCCCAACTGGGGCAGCGAGGCGCGCAGTTGGAGTCCGTCGCGGTAGAGGTGCCAGAAGGAGCGGGTGTCGGCGAGGGCGCGCTCGGTGGCGTACTCGGCGAAGTAGTCGGGCTGGGGCAGCCAGGTCTTGACGCCCTCGACGCCGGTGGTGAAGCCGAACGGGGAGGCCTGTCCGGACCAGGGCAGCGGGACCCGGCAGCCGTCGCGGACCCGGGCGCGGCTGCCGGTGCGGTGGAAGACGGGGTCGGTGAGTACGTCGTCGGGGAGGTCGACGACCTCGGGCAGACCCAGTTCCTCGCCCTGGTAGATGTACGCGGCGCCGGGCAGCGCGAGCATCAGCAGGGCGGCGGCGCGGGCGCGGGCGGCGCCGAGGCCGCTGCCGCCGGGGGCGGGTTCGCCGTAGCGGGTGACGGTGCGGACCTGGTCGTGGTTGTTGAGGACCCAGGTGAGGGTGGAGCCGGTGCCGGCGATGTCCCGCATGGCCTCGGAGATGACCTTGCGGAAGGCGTCGGCGTCCCAGGGGGCGCCGAGCAGGTCGAAGAAGAAGGCCTGGTGGAGTTCGTCGGGGCGGACGTAGGCGGCGTGCTCGCGGGCGGTGGGGACGGAGACCTCGCCGACCAGGAGGCGTTCGCGGCCGTCGCGGGCGGTGTACTCCTCGCAGACCGCGCGCCAGCGGCGCCACACGTCGTGCACCTCGGGCTGGTTCCAGGCGAGCGGGTTGACCGAGTCGCGGGTGCGGGCGTCGGCCTCCGGGTCGTCGGAGTCGGGCAGTTCGGGGTGCTTGAAGAGTCCGGCGGCCACGTCGATGCGGAAGCCGTCCACGCCCCGGTCGAGCCAGAAGCGCAGGACCTCCTCGAACTCGGCGGGGATCTCGGGGTGGCGCCAGTTCCAGTCGGGCTGTTCGGGCGTGAACATGTGCAGGTACCACTGGCCGTCGTCGGTCCGGGTCCAGGCGGGTCCGCCGAACATGGCGTGCCAGTTGTTGGGCGGCTCGGCGCCGCCCGGGCCGCGTCCCTCGGCGAAGTGGAAGCGGGCGCGCTCCTCGCTGCCGGGCCCTGCGGCCAGGGCGGCGCGGAACCAGGGGTGCTCGCTGGAGCAGTGGTTGGGGACGATGTCGAGCAGGATGCGCAGGCCGAGCCGCCGGGCGTCGGCCATCAGCAGGTCGAACTCGGCGAGGTCGCCGAAGAGCGGGTCGACGTCGCGGTAGTTCGCCACGTCGTAGCCGTGGTCGTGCTGGGGCGACGGGTAGAACGGGCTCAGCCAGACGCCGTCCACGCCGAGCTTCTTCAGGTACGGAAGTCCGGCGCGGACTCCGGCGAGGTCGCCCACGCCGTCACCGGTGCTGTCCAGGAAGCTCCGGACATACACCTGGTAGATCACCGCGTCGCGCCACCAGTGGTGCCTTTTCATGCATGCATGTTAGGTAGCTGTTTCTCAGGGGTGTCAATGAGAAGAACGCACGGCGCCGCCAAGTAGAGCACACAAAAGGGAACTTACTCGGGCAAGGCGAAGCGCTTCGATATGAGCGCGTTACTTAACAAGTAACTAGTCGAGCTAGCGACTGGCTACGGCGTCGAGTTCCCGGGCCAGCCTGCGGACGGCGGCGGCCGGGGTCTGCCGGCCGGTCAGCGCGTCGTGCACGACCGCCTGGACGACGAGGCTCACCTGGTCGTAGCGCGGGCTCTTGGGGCGCGGGGCGGCCGTGAGTACGGCGGTGCGCAGGGTCGGCAGATAGGGGAAGCGCCGGATCAGGTCCGGGTCCCGGTAGAGCGCGGCGCGCACGGGTGGCAGCGCACCCCGGGTGAGGACCTGGCGCTGGACGGCCTCGCTGGTGAGGTAGGCGATCAGCCGAGCCGCCGAATCGGGGTGCCGCGCATGGCTGTTGACGGCCAGGTTGGAGCCGCCGAGCACGCTGGTGCCGGGGCCGTGCGGGCCGGGCAGGGTCACGGCGCCGATCTTCCCGGCCACCTTGGAGCCCTTGGCGGAGGCGACGGCGTAGGCGTAGGGCCAGTTGCGCAGGAAGAGCAGCTTGCCGTCCTGGAACGCCTGCTTGGACTCCTCCTCCTTGTAGGTGAGGGCCGCCTTCGGTATCCAGCCCTCGCGCACGCCCCGGGCCAGGAAGCCGATGCCCTCGCGGGCGGCGTCGGAGTTCACGGTGACGCGGGTTCCCTCGTCGCCGAGGATGGAGCCGCCCGCCGAATAGACGGCCTCGGCCGCGTTGACGGTCAGGCCCTCGTAGGGCAGGAACTGGCCCGCGTAGCCGCCGAGATGGTACTTCGGGGCGATGGTCCGGGCGTCGTGCTCCAGCTCGGCCCAGGTGCGCGGGGGCGGTACGCCCTCCTTGTCGAGCACGTCCTTGCGGTAGAGCAGCAGCCCGGCGTTGGTGACGTACGGGACCGCGTAGAGCCGTCCCTCGTAGGTGGCCGTGTCCACGACCGGGGGCAGGAAGGTCTTCAGCGGGAAGCGGCTCGGGGGCAGCGGGCGTATCCAGCCCGCCGCGGCGAACTCGGAGGTCCAGTTGACGTCGATGTTGAGGACGTCGAAGCGGCCCCGGTCGCCGCCGCGCAGGTCGGTGGTCATCTGCGCGTGGGTCTCGTCGGCGGAGTCCGGGAGTTCGACGAGGGTGACGCGCTCGGCGGGATGGGCGCGGTTCCAGCCTGCGAGCAGTGGGCCGAGATAGCCGGTGAGGTCGCCCGCGGTGGCCAGGGTGAGCGGTCCGCGCCCGCCTCCGCCGTCGGCCCGGGCCCCGGAGGACACGCATCCGGCCAGCACCACGGCGAGAACGAGGAGCCCCCTACCGGCGGCGTGCGTCCACCGCATAGGTTCCTCCCCGTGCACCCCACGCGCCCCGGGCATCATCGCCCGGGACCGAGCCATGTATACCCGTTAGGTATGCGCGATACTAGGGCCTGGCGTCAAACTCACGTCGTCCGCCCGAAGGGCGGGCGGCGCGGTGCCAGGTGCGTGCTCTCGGCGTGCCGGGCGTGGGCCCTCGTACTGGACGTACGTGGGTCCGCGCCCGGTGCGGCGAGTGGGGGCGCCCCCTGCTCGAAGAGCTTGGGGGAGCGTGCATGGCGCCGGGCCGCAGACGGGAGTTTGACGGCAGGCCCTTGGGCCTGGAGCACATTCGGCGGACAGGAGGACAGCACGAGTGCGCCTGCCCCTCCTGGCACTCCTCGCGCGCGGCCCCGCCCACGGCTACGAGCTGAAACAGGACCTTGAGCAACTGCTGGGCTCCGCGTACCCTCAGCCGAACGTCGGGCAGATCTATGTGACCCTCGGGCGCCTGGAGAAGTCGGGGCTGATCGCGGGCGAGGACGTCGAGCAGTCCGGCCGTCCCAACAAGAAGGTCTACCACCTCACCGACGCCGGGCGTGAGGCGCTGCACGTCTGGTTCGAGGAGACCGAGGGCGAACCCCGGGTGCGGGACGAGTTCTTCATGAAGCTCGCGCTGGCCCCGAGGACCGGCCTCGCCGACCAGATCGACCTCATCAACAAGCAGCGGCGCCGCTATCTGAACACCATGCGGGATCTGTCACGCCTCGCGGCGGCGGAGGACCGGGACAACCGCGTCGCCCAGTTGCTCATCGAGGGCGCGATGCTGCATCTCCAGGCGGACCTCGACTGGCTGGAGCGCTGCCAGGAGGAACTGGAGGGGCCTCAGTGAGCGAGAAGCCGGGCGAGAAGCCGCCGTCTCCCGTACCGCCGCCGCCCGTGCTGCGGGCCGAGGGCCTGGAGAAGACCCACCACGGCGAGGGCGCCCCGGTGCGGGCCGTGCGCGGGGTCGATCTGACCGTGGCACGCGGCGAGTTCGTGGCCGTCACCGGGCCGTCCGGCGCGGGCAAGTCCACGCTGCTGCATCTGCTCGGCGGCCTCCAGCGGCCCGACGCGGGCAGCATCCGGCTCGACGGACGCCCGACGGACTCCTTCAGCGAGGCCCGCTGGGCGGTGGAGCGCCGCAAGTCCATCGGCATCGTCTTCCAGTTCTTCAACCTGGTCTCCAACCTGTCCGTCGCGGACAACGTGGAGCTGCCCGCCCTCCTCGCGGGCGTCCCCCCGAAGCGCGCCCGCGCCGAACGCGAGGCACTCCTCGCCGAGCTGGGCCTCACCGGCAAGGAGCGCGCCATGCCCCGCGAGCTGTCCGGCGGCGAACAACAACGGGTCGCGCTGGCCCGTGCGCTGGTCAACCACCCCCCGCTGCTGCTGGCCGACGAGCCCGCAGGCAGCCTCGACAGCAAGGGCACCCGCGAGGTGATGCGGCTGCTGACCCGCTTCCACGCGCGCGGCCAGAGCATCGTCCTGGTCACGCACGACGCCCGCCTCGCGAGCGCGGCGGACCGCGTGATCAGCTTCTTCGACGGCCGTATCGCCGACGACGCGACGCTCGACGGCACCCCGTCCCCGAGGTCCGGCACCTCGGGCGTCCTTGAGCTGAGGGACTGACCGCCGTGCGCCACCATGCTCTTGGTACGAGGAGCTGAGCCCGTGCGTGCCACCCTGCGCTGGGCCCACTCCGATCTGCGCGCGCACCGCGGCGAGGCGCTGTTCCTGACCCTCGCCACCGCCGGGATCGTCGCCTCCCTGCTCCTTGCCGCCGCCCTGTTCGGCTACGCCACCAACCCCTGGCAGCGCGTCTTCACCCAGGCCCACGGCGCCCACGTCTGGCTGCACACCGCGCCCTCCGCCGACGCCACGCGGCTCGCCGGTCTGGACGGGGTGCGCGCGGTCGCCGGGCCGTACGACACCGAGGCCGCCACCGTCTCCTGCCGGGGCACCCGGGCCGCCGTGGAACTGCGCGCCACCGCGCAACTGCCCTCCGTGGGACGCCCGTTGCTCACCGCCGGGCACTGGCTCGACCCCGCCCGGCCGGACGGCGTGGTCCTGGAGAGCGGCCTGGCCCGCGCCCTGCTGGCGGAACCCGGCGACACCCTCACGCTGCCCGGCACCGCCCGCACCCTCACCGTGGAGGGCATCGCCGACAGCGCGGAGCCCCGCTACAGCGCGGGCGAACAGCCGGGCCTGGTCTGGGCCCTGCCCTCCGCCGTACGCGCCCCCGGCTACCAGGTCACCGGGCTGCGCCTGGCCGACCCGGCCGACACCGACTACGCCGTCCAGCGCGCGGTGACCCGGCTGGGCGCGGGCGCGGTCGGGGAGGTCTCCACCTGGCAGCAGGCGCGGGCACAGGCACAGGGCGACAACCGGCTCCTCGGCCAGGTGCTCGGGGCGTTCGGGCTCGGCGCGCTGGCCGCCGCCGGGTTCGCGGTGCACGGGGCGATCGGCACCCGCATCCGGGGCCATCTGCGGGACATCTCCGTGCTCAAGGCGATCGGCTTCACGCCCTCCCAGGTCGTCCGGGTCTTCCTGCTCCAGCATCTGGCGTACGCCCTGCTCGGCGCGGTCGCCTCGGCCGCGCTCATCGAGAGCCTGGGCACCCGGGTGCCGGGTCGGCTCGGTGACGCGGTGGGCGTGTGGCAGGGGCTGCCCGGGCACACCCTGGCACTGTCCGCCGTCCCCGTCGGCACGGTGCTGCTCATCGGCCTGACGACGGGACTCGCCGCCTGGCGCGCGGGGCGGGTGCCGCCGGTACCGGTGCCCCGTCCGGCGGGACCGTCGGGTGCGGGGCTGACCGGGGTGGCCCGGCGGGCGCTCGGGCTGCGGCTGCCCGCCGCGCTGGTCCTCGGCTGCCACCGGGCCTTCGCCGGGCGCGGCCGCTCGTCCGCCGCGCTGGCCCGGCTGACGCTTCCGCTGTTGCTCATGGTGGTCGCGCTGAGCGCCTGGACCACCATCGACCGCTTCCACACCGATCCGTCCCACGTGGGCCTGCCCGCCGCGCTCACCGTCCGCGCCGACGACGGCCTGAGCGACCAGCGGACCCGGCAGCTACTGGCGGCCGACGACCGGATCGCCGAGGCGTACCCGGGCGTGGAACTGGCCGCGCTGGTACCCGGCCAGACCGGCACCATCGCCCTGCGCGGCCTCGGCACCCGCGAACGGCCGTATCCCTACGCCCTCGTCGAGGGGCGGCGCGCACAGGGGCCCGACGAGGCGGTGGCGGGCCAGGGGCTGCTCGACCTGCTGCACGTGCGGGTGGGCGACTGGGTGCGGATGACGGTCGGCGACCAGCCGCAGATCCTGCACATCGTGGGCCGCGCCCTCGAACCGCAGAACGGCGGCCGGACCGTGACCACCTCGCTGGACACCCTCCGCGAGAACGGCCCCGCGCTCGCCCCCGCCTTCTACCAGCTGCGGCTGCGCCCCGGGGCCGATCCCGCGCGGGTCGCCGCCGCGCTGTCCTCGGCGGGCGGCGGCCATCTCGACGTGCACACCGTCACCAACCCGGCCGACGGCCTGACCCCGCTGCGCGCGGTGGTCGCGGGCCTGATCGCCGTGCTCGCCCTGGTCGGCCTGGTCGAACTGCTCACCGCCATCGGCGGCACCGTCCGCGAGGGCGAACGGGACGTGCTCGCCCTGCGCGCCATCGGCATGTCCCCGCGCCAGATCACCGCGATCACCGTCACCTCGATCAGCTGTACGGCCCTGGCGGCGGCCCTCGCCGCGACGGCCCTCGGCCTGCCGCTGGCCCGGCGGCTGATCGACGCCCAGGGCGACTCCAGCGGCATCGGCGCCGGAATCGCCCGCTCGCCCTCCCCCGGACTGCTGCTCCTGGTCGGCGGCGGCGCCGTGCTCGGGGCGGCCGCCCTCGCCGCACTGCCCGCCGCCCGGTCGGCACGCGGCCGGCCGGCGGACACGATGAGCGCGGTGGGCTGACGAGGGCCGCTCCGGTGGCAGGTCAGCTCCGGTCGCGCAGCTCGCGGTACTCGGCCACGAGTGCCTTGGTCGACGGGTCGAGCCCCGGCACCTCGGCACCTTCGGTCAGGGCGGGCTCGATCCGCTTGGCGAGGACCTTGCCCAGCTCCACGCCCCACTGGTCGAAGGAGTCGATGTTCCAGACCGCGCCCTGCACGAACACCTTCTGCTCGTAGAGGGCGATGAGCTGGCCGAGCACGGAGGGGGTCAGCTCGGGGGCCAGGATGGTGGTCGTCGGCCGGTCGCCCTGGAAGGTCTTGGCCGCGACGAGTTCCTCCGGCACCCCTTCCGCCCGCACTTCCTCCGCCGTCTTGCCGAAGGCGAGGGCCTGGGTCTGGGCGAAGAAGTTGGCCATCAGCAGGTCGTGCTGGCCCTTGAGCGCGTCGCTCAACTCCTCGGCGGGGCGCGCGAATCCGATGAAGTCCGCCGGGATCAGCTTCGTCCCCTGGTGGATCAACTGGTAGTACGCGTGCTGCCCGTTCGTACCCGGAGTACCCCAGACGACCGGGCCGGTCTGCCACTCCACCGGAGCACCGTCACGCTGCACCGACTTGCCGTTGGACTCCATGTCCAACTGCTGCAAGTACGCCGTGAACTTCGACAGGTAGTGGCTGTACGGCAGCACCGCCAGCGACTGCGCGTCGAAGAAGTTGTTGTACCAGATCCCCAACAACCCCATCAGCAAAGGCGCGTTCGCCTCCGCCGGAGCCGTGCGGAAGTGCTCGTCCACGATCCGGAAACCGTCCAGCAGCTCCCGGAACCGGTCCGGGCCGATCGCGATCATCAGCGACAGACCGATCGCCGAGTCGAACGAGTACCGCCCGCCGACCCAGTCCCAGAACTCGAACATGTTGTCCACGTCGATCCCGAAACCGGAGACCTTCTCGGCGTTCGTGGACAGCGCCACGAAGTGCCGCGCCACCGCCTTCTCGTCGCCCAGCGACTCCAGGAGCCACTGGCGCGCGGAGGTCGCGTTGGTGATCGTCTCGATCGTGGTGAACGTCTTCGACGCCACGATGAACAGCGTCTCCGCCGGATCCAGATCACGGATCGCCTCGTGCAGGTCCGCGCCGTCCACGTTGGACACGAACCGCACGGTCAGATCGCGGTCGGTGAAGGCGCGCAGCGCCTCGTACGCCATGGCGGGACCGAGGTCGGAGCCGCCGATGCCGATGTTCACGACGTTCTTGATCCGCTTGCCCGTGTGACCGGTCCACTCACCGGAACGGACACGGTCGGCGAAGGAGGCCATCTTGTCGAGGACGGCGTGCACGCCGGGGACGACGTTCTCGCCGTCGACCTCGATCACCGCATCGCGCGGAGCCCGCAGCGCGGTGTGCAGGACCGCGCGGTCCTCGGTCACGTTGATCCGGTCACCGCGGAACATCGCGTCCCGCAGCCCGAACACGTCCGTGGCCGTGGCCAGTTCCTGGAGCAGGGCGAGCGTCTCGTCCGTCACCAGGTTCTTGCTGTAGTCGATGTAGAGGTCACCGACCTGGACGGTGTATCCGGTGCCGCGTCCGGGATCGGCGGCGAACAGCTCCCGCAGGTCGGTGCCGCCGATGTCCTCGCGGTGCCGGGCGAGGGCGTTCCACTCGGGCAACTGGTTGAGCCTGGTACGGCCGTCTGCGTTCATCTCCGACTTCAGCCTTCCTTCCTGGGCCTGTCCTGCCGCGTGCCTTGCCCGGCGGCGGAACCAACCTAGTTGATCAGCGGGCGGGAGGAACGGTGGCCGTGTCCACCCGCGTCGTGACCACTGGTACGTCCGCGCGCCGCGCCGGTATCAGCGAGACGACGGCCAGGGCGAAGAGGGCGCCCGCGAGCAGGGCCGGGGCCTGGAGGCCGAGGAACCGGGCGGCGCCCCCGGCGAGCAGCGCGCCCAGCGGCGCCCCGGCGACGGAGGCGGTACGGAACGCGGCGGAGACCCGGCCGGTCATGGACGCGGGGGCCCGCTGCTGCATCAGCGTCGTCTGGTTCACGTTCCACACCATGCCCATGGCGCCGAGCACGGCCATGGCGACGAGGAGCGCGGACAGGTGGCGTACCGAGCCCATGAGGAGGAGCGCGGCGGTCTGCACGGTGCCGCCGAGGAGCAGGGCCCGCACGCGTCCGGTGCGGCGGGCGATCCGCTGGGCCAGGAAGCCTCCGGCGATGCTTCCGGCGGCGTACACCGACATGGCGGCCGCGTAGCCGGAGTTGCTCGCGTGCAGCCAGCGGGTGACGTGCAGGACGAGGGTGGCGATGAGGCCGCCCATGCCGATGTTGCACAGCAGGGTCGCCACGCAGCAGGCGCGCAGCGCGGGGTCGCGCCACAGGGTGCGCAGGCCCTCGGCGGTCTCGGCTCGCAGGGTGCTGCCCTGCGGCCGGGGCTCGCGGTCCGGGGGCGCGGTGCGCAGGGAGGCCACGAGTGCGGCGGCGGCCAGGAAGGTGCCCGCGTCGGCCGCGAAGGGCATCGAGGCCCCGGCCGCGAACAGCAGGGGCACGAACGGCCCGGTGAGCAGCCCGCCGGCGAGTTGCTGACCGGTCATCAGCCGGGCGTTGGCGGTGCCCAGCTCGTCCGGCCGGACCAGCGAGGGCAGCAGGGCCGTGGCGGCGTTGTCGAAGAGCGTCTGAAGGGCGGTCAGACAGAAGGCCAGGGCGATCAGCAGCGGGAGCGAGGCGTGTCCCAGGCCGACGGCGAGGGCGAACGCGGCGACCAGCAGGGCGCGTACGAGATCGACCGACCACATGGCCCGGCGCTGGTCGACCCGGTCGGCGACCGCCCCGCCCAGCAGCCCGAACAGCAGCCAGGGCACATAGCCGCAGGCGCTGACGGCGGCGACCGCGAGCGGATCGTCCGTCAGCCGCACGGCGAGCAGGGGCAGGGCGACCGTGCGCAGCGCGTCACCGACGCGGGAGACGATCGCGGCCGTCCACAGCCGCCCGAACCCCCCGCGCCACGCGGGCGCCCGCTCCTCCGCCGCCACGGCCCCGGCCATCCATCCCCCTCGGCACACGCTTCACCGACGCACGTTCCATCAATGCGTGAACCGTAGCGGGCACCACTGACAACGGGTCCTGACCGCCGGGTGGTACGGCTCCGGCCGGGCACCCTCAGGGCTCCCGGCCGGTGTGAACTACTAGATCTCGCCCCGCAGTTTGGCGAGCGCCTCGGCGAGGATCGCCTCGCCGTCCGCGTCGCTGCGGCGCTCCCGGACATAGGCCAGGTGCGTCTTGTAGGGCTCGGTGCGCGGCGGGTCCGGCGGGTTGTCCCGGTCCTGACCGGCCGGGAAGCCGCAGCGCGGGCAGTCCCAGGTGTCGGGGACCTGCGCGTCGCTGGCGAAGCTCGGCTGGGTCTCGTGCCCGTTGGAGCACCAGAAGGAGATGCGCAGCCGCGGAGCGGACTCCCCGCGCTCTGCCTCGCCCATCGGCCCCGCCCCGACCCGGCTTCCTCGGATCGCGTTGCCACTTGCCACGGTCGTAACTCCCTGCGTGATGGTGCCGCGAAGCCGGTCGGCCTTTCGCTTCGCCGCGAGCGCCTCAGTCTACGTAAGGCCCAACGCGCGTCCAGTGATGGGAGGTACGGTCCCCGCCCAGACGCAAGCCCCATGATAGGCCGCGCCGTGAAGCGCGTACCGAACATGGGGCTTTACGTACGGGATGTATCGAGTTGTGCGGTGCGGACGTGCGCGTCAGGCGTTCGACTTCATCATGATGCCGAGGACGATGATGCACGCGAACCACAGCAGACCGATCACGATGGTGATGCGGTCGAGGTTGCGCTCGGCGACCGAGGAGCCGCCGACGGAGGACTGCATGCCACCGCCGAACATGTCGGAGAGACCGCCGCCCTTGCCCTTGTGCATCAGCACCAGCAGCATCAGCAGCAGGCTGAAGACGATCAGGGCGATCGAGAACCCCAAAACCACGGCTGGACCAACTTCCTCGGATTCGGATGGACGACGGGGCACGGCACCCTGGCCATGCCCCTCGCAAGGGTACGACGTATCGCCGCTACCGCCTACTCACGGCCTTGATCAGGATCAATGATCGCGGCCGGTCACTGGTCGCGGAAGCGCACGATCCTGACGAACTCGTCCGTGTCCAGCGAGGCACCGCCGACCAGGGCGCCGTCGATGTCCGGCTTGGCCATGATCTCGGCCACGTT
This sequence comes from Streptomyces sp. NPDC026659, assembly GCF_040638245.1. Classification (NCBI taxonomy): domain Bacteria; kingdom Bacillati; phylum Actinomycetota; class Actinomycetes; order Kitasatosporales; family Streptomycetaceae; genus Streptomyces; species Streptomyces sp. NPDC026659. Next base: position 162,251 of record NZ_JBEZXY010000012.1, read on the forward strand.
GGCCGCCTTCACGGAGCCGCCGTACTGGATGCGGATCTTGTCGGCCACGTCCTGGGAGTACAGCTCCGCCAGCTTGCCGCGGACGGCCGAGCAGACCTCCTGGGCGTCGTCGGAGCCGCAGACCTTGCCGGTGCCGATGGCCCACACGGGCTCGTAGGCGATCACGACGGTCTCGGCCTGGTCGGCCGGGACGTCCTTCAGGCCGCCCTCGACCTGGCGGAGGGTGTGGGCGACGTGGTCGCCGGCCTCGCGGACGTCCAGCTCCTCGCCGACGCACAGGATCGGGGTGAGGCCGTGCTTGAAGGCGGCCTTGACCTTGGCGTTGACGATCTCGTCGGTCTCGTGGTGGTACTGGCGGCGCTCGGAGTGGCCGATGACCACGTAGGAGCACTTGAGCTTGGCCAGCATCGGGCCGGAGATCTCGCCGGTGTAGGCACCGGAGTCGTGCTCCGAGATGTCCTGGGCGCCGTACTTGATCTTGAGCTTGTCGCCGTCGACCAGCGTCTGCACGGAGCGCAGGTCGGTGAAGGGCGGCAGGACGGCGACCTCGACCGCGTCGTAGTCCTTGTCGGCCAGGGCGAAGGCGAGCTTCTGGACGTGGGCGATGGCCTCGAGGTGGTTGAGGTTCATCTTCCAGTTGCCCGCCATGATCGGCGTGCGAGTGGTCATGCGGGGTCAGTCCTCCAGTGCGGCGAGGCCGGGGAGCGTCTTGCCCTCGAGGTACTCGAGGGAGGCGCCGCCGCCGGTCGAGATGTGGCCGAATGCGTTCTCGTCGAAACCGAGGGTACGCACCGCGGCGGCGGAGTCACCGCCGCCGACGACGGTGAAGCCGTCGGAGTCGACGAGGGCCTGGGCGACCGCCTTGGTGCCCTCGGCGTAGTCGGGGTGCTCGAAGACGCCCATGGGGCCGTTCCAGAAGACGGTCTTGGCGTCGGCGAGCTTCGAGGCGTACAGCTCCCGGGTCTTCGGGCCGATGTCCAGGCCCTCCTCGTCGGCGGGGATCTTGTCCGCGTCGACGACGGTGTGCCGGGAGGGGGCCTTGGTCTTCAGGTCCGGGAACTCCGGGGAGACCAGGACGTCGACGGGCAGGAGCAGTTCCACGCCGTTCTTCTCGGCGCGCTCCATGTACTCCTTGACGGCCGGGATCTGGTCCTCCTGGAGGAGGGAGATGCCGACCTCGTGGCCCTGGGCCTTGAGGAAGGTGTAGGCCATGCCGCCGCCGATGAGCAGCCGGTCGGCCTTGTCGAGGAGCTGGTCGATGACGGCGAGCTTGTCGGAGACCTTGGCGCCGCCGAGGACGACGACGTAGGGGCGCTCGACGTCGTCGGTGAGCTTCTTCAGGACACCGACCTCCTGGGCGATCAGGTAACCGGCGTAGTGCGGCAGCCGGGCCGGGAGGTCGTACACGGAGGCGTGCTTGCGGTGCACCGCGCCGAAGCCGTCGCCCACGTACACGTCCGCGAGGGCGGCCAGCCGGTCCGCGAACTCACCGCGCTCGGTGTCGTCCTTGGACGTCTCGCCGGGGTTGAAGCGCAGGTTCTCGATGACCGCGACCTGGCCGGGCTCCAGGCCGTCGACGGCGGCGTGGGCGGCGGGGCCGACGGTGTCCTGGGCGAAGGCGACCGGGGCGCCGAGCAGTTCACCGAGGCGCTCGGCGGCGGGCAGCAGCGAGAAGGCCGGGTCCGGGGCGCCCTTGGGGCGGCCCAGGTGGGAGGCGACGACCACCTTGGCGCCCGCGTCCGCGAGGGCCTTGACGGTGGGCAGGACGGCACGGATGCGGCCGTCGTCGGTGATGGTCCCGTCGGCCAGCGGCACGTTGAGGTCGGCGCGGACGAAGACCCGCTTGCCGCTCACGCCGTCGGCGAGAAGTTCGTCGATCGTCTTCATTGAGTGGACTCCTGAGGAGGGCTCGTGATGCCCCCGATCGTAAGAGGGCGTGGTCCGTGCGTGAGACAGGGCCCGGTCAGCGCGGCCGTGCGCTGCCCGGGCCCTGCTCTCACTTCAAGGTCCTGCGGGGGTCGTTCAGAGCTGCTCGCCGACGAAGACCGTCAGGTCCACGAGGCGGTTGGAGTAGCCCCACTCGTTGTCGTACCAGCCGAGGATCTTCACCGTGTTGCCGTCCTGGACCATGGTCAGGGACGAGTCGAAGGTGCAGGAGGCCGGGTCGCCGACGATGTCGGAGGAGACGATCTCGTCCTCGGTGTAGGACAGGAAGCCCTTGAGGGAGCCGTCCTCGGAGGCCTTCTTGAACGCGGCGTTGACCTCGTCCTTGGTGACCTCGCGCTGCAGCTCCACGACCAGGTCGGTGGCCGAGCCGGTCGGGACCGGGACGCGCATCGCGATGCCGTCGAGCTTGCCCTTGAGCTGCGGCAGGACCAGCGCGGTGGCCTTGGCGGCACCGGTGGTGGTCGGGATGATGTTCTCGGCGGCGGCCCGCGCGCGGCGCAGGTCGCTGTGCGGGAAGTCAAGGATGCGCTGGTCGTTGGTGTACGCGTGCACCGTCGTCATCAGGCCGCTGACGATGCCGAAGTTCTCGTCCAGGACCTTCGCCATCGGCGCCACACAGTTGGTGGTGCAGGAGGCGTTGGAGATGACGTGGTCCGTCTCCGGGTTGTACTTGTCCTGGTTGACGCCCATGACGATGGTGATGTCCTCGTTCTTGGCCGGAGCCGAGATGAGGACCTTCTTGGCGCCACCGGCGAGGTGCTTGGCGGCGTCCTCGCGCTTGGTGAAGATGCCGGTCGACTCGATGACGATGTCGACGCCCAGCTCGCCCCACGGGATGTCGGCGGGGTTGCGCTCGGAGAGCACCTTGATGGTGTGGCCGTCGACCGTGATGGTGTCGGCGGTGTGCGTGACCTCGGCCTTGAGGCGGCCCAGGATCGTGTCGTACTTCAGCAGGTGCGCCGTGGTCGCGGTGTCACCCAGGTCGTTGACAGCCACAATCTCGATGTCCGCACCCTGCTCCAGCAGTGCACGGAAGTAGTTACGCCCGATGCGGCCGAAGCCGTTGATGCCTACGCGGATCGTCACGAACCGATCTCCTCGTTGGTACGCCGGCTATGCGGTGCCGGCGAGCTGTATTTGGGATGTCCCCGACCACCCCCGACCCTACCTCTCCGCAGCCCCCGGGGTGACATCGAGATGGCGCATACACGGGCAGGCCTTCCTTACCCGTCAGTAGGGTACGGACCAGCCCGGAACGGCGGTCGTTTCACTCCCTTTTGTCAGAGACTGACTGTCGTTCCGGGCGGGTATTTCACTCGTTCGTGAGGGTGTCGGCTCACCTGATGTCGGGTGCTCCCGCGCACCGTTGAGAAGGGGTCTCGCTCACCTGTGAGGGGCGGCCTCCGTCATCTGCCGAGCGCGGCCAGCGCCTTGCGCGTCAGAGCGGTCCGGTCGGCCGCCGAGGACATCTGGTCCAGGCCGAATCCGAGGAGCACCGTGTCGCGGGTGGTGACTGCTCCGTAGGTGCGGAAGAGGGCGCCGGTGCGCGTCCAGTCCTTCAGCACACCGGGGCTGCCGGGCGGGGGTCCGGCCACGCGCCAGGGGCCGAGGGAGGTCTCGAATCCCTCGGTGTCCCGCGCGGTGCCGCCGACGACGAGCGAGGCGTCGTCCACGAGGACGCCGTGGCCGCCGGTGCCGGGGTCGGTGACATAGGAGACGGACACCTCGATGTTCCGGCCCGCGTACGCGCTCAGGTCGAACTGCGCGTGCTGCCAGCCCGCGGAGGCGCCGGTGAGGCTGTGCCAGGTGCCGGTGGTGCCGGTAGCGGTGCAGACGCCGCCGGAGAGCGTCAGATAGTGGCGCAGCCAGGGGTGCTCGCCGATCAGGAACCCGGCCCCGCACTCCTCGGGCACGGCCGTGCCGGTCGCACCGCCCGCCTCGGGCAGGGTCGTCCAGTCGTCGGCGCCCACGGTGTGGACCTCGACGATCGCGTGGTCGTAGCCGGGCTCGGTGTCCCACAGCAGCCGGGTGCTCAGCGCGGGTTTGTCGGCGGCGCCGACACCGGTGAGGTCGACGGTGCGGGTGAGGCGCTTGTAGGCGTCGTCGGTGTGGACGGCGGCCGCCATGAAGGAGCCGGAGTACGGGCCGTACGGGGTGGGGGCCCCGGCGAAGGCGCCCGCGCCCGCGCTCCCGAACTGCGGGTAGTTGGCGGGGGCCAGCTCGTCGGAGGTGACCCCGTAGGCACCGGCCGCGTCGAGCGGGTCGCCGGGCGCGTCGCCGAGGGCGGCGGAGATGCCGGAGAGGGCGCCGGAGCCGGTGAGCGCGGTGACGCCCTTGACGGAGGTGCGGCTGTACGCGCCCAGCCAGTACTGGCTGAAGTCGTCCGACCGGTTGCCGCCGCCGAGGTCGACGCTGCCCCCGGCCTTCTCCCCGGCCTCGATCAGCCGCCCGCCCTCGTTGAGGTAGGCGCGCAGCTGGAGCTGGGTGGCGTTGCCGGGGCCGCCGGGGCCCGTGTAGTGGACGACCGTGCGGAAGTGGCCGAGCACGCCGAGCGCGTCCGGGGCGCCCCGGGTCGCGGTGTCCCAGAAGAGGGCGTGGTGTCCGGCCGCCCGCAGCGCGTCCGTGTAGGCCGTGGCCCGCGCGGCTTTCGCACCCTCCTCCGCGACGACGAGGGTGTCGGCGGCGGGGCGCTTCTCGACGGTGTACGTGAAGTGGGCACTGGCGGTCCTCGCGCCGTTCCTCCCCTTGCCGCTGAACCACACCTCGACCCGGTCACCGGGCCTGCCGCCGGGCACCTCGGCGCGGTACTCGTCGAAGTAGAGGTGGTCGGCGCCGCCGTACCGCTCGCCGCCCTTCCAGGCGCGCAGGCTCCGCTGCTGCGTACGGCCGCCGTTGACGCGGTACTCGAGCCGCTTGTCGCGGACCGCCTTGCGGGCGGTGACGGAGACCTCCTGGGCCGTGCCGCGCGCGTACGAGACGGCGAAGGGGGCCGGGGTGAAGTCGGCCGCGCCCAGGCCGACCGCCGAGACGGGGTGGTCGGGGTGGGCGGCGGTCTCGGCGACGGACAGCGCGAAGGGGATGTTCTTCTCGAACTCCCGCTGGATCAGCCGCTCGTCGTCGGGGAAGCTGAAGACCGAGCGGCAGTCGTCCGGGTTCCAGGCGTCGTCCGGGTCGGACTCCGAGGCCGTCTGGCAGGTGGACATCTCGGGGGTGAACATCGCCAGGCCGTTGACGTTCGCGGCGTGCCCGTCGGCCTCGCCGTTGGTGGTGTACAGCTCCGAGGAGATCTGCGGGCGGTAGCCGGGGATCGCCGAGTGGTCCGGGGTGCCGGCGAGCGCCTTGTAGAGGACGTCGTCCGGGCTGGGCGTGGCGACCTGCCAGCCGATGCCGTAGAGGAGGAGTTCGGCGGCGGAGTGGTAGTTGACGGCGTACCGGAAGCCGATCCGCTTCTCGAAGGCGTCCAGTGCCCTGGTCTCGGGCTCGGAGGCGGGGGCGGGGCCCCGGTAGGTCTCGGAGGCGGGGCTGGGGGACGAACCCTCGTCGTCGTAGCCCCACTTGTAGGAGAAGTTGCGGTTGAGGTCGACGCCGTCGCCCGCGCCGATCACGCCGTCGCCGTTCAGGTCGCGCAGGTTCTTGCGCCACAGGCGGGTGTCGTCGCCCTGGAAGGTGTAGTCGTAGCCGTCGGGGTTGGCGGAGAGGACGAACCACAGCTCGGTCGTGTCGACGATCCTTCTGATCCGTTTGTCCGAGCGGTAGTTGTCCAGGTAATGGTGCATCAGCCGCCGGGTCATCTCCGGGGTGATCCACTCGCGTGCGTGCTGGTTGGACACGTAGAGCACCGCCGGCTTGGTGCCGTCCTTGGAGCGCTTCGCGTCCTTGGTCAGCTTGAGCGCGAGGATGTCCTTGCCCTGGACGGTACGGCCGATGGACTCGACCTTGGCGAGGTCCGGGTGCTCCCGCGCGGTGCGCAGCAGCTCCTCCTGGAGGCCGCCGCTGCCGCTGTAGGGGCGGAAGACGCCCTGCGCGGCGGCCGCCACCCGCTTGTCCGCGGCCTTGGGCAGCTCGTGCTCGGTGAGGCGCACGCCCCGCGCGCGCAGCTGCCCGGCCTGGCGGTCGGTGAGGTACACCTCGACGGTGCTGCGGCCCGCTCCGGCCGTCTGGGCGTCGAGTTCGCGGCCGTCCTGGCCCGCCTCGACGAGCAGGGGCAGCTGGGCCCGGGTCACCTCGGCGCGGAAGACCTTGACCTCGGCGGCGCGGTCCGCCTTCGCGGGGCTCGCGGGGTGGGCCTGGGCCGGTACGGGCCCGAGGGCCGCCGTGCCCGCCAGCAGGGCTCCGGCGGCGAGGATCGATCTCACTGGGTGTCTCATGAACCCCCCTCGTGGTGGTCCGCCACAGCGCGGACCAGGTTGCCAGGCTCATGTCACACCAGGGGGGCGTCAAGGGCGCCTCACGGACACGCGAAAGCCGGTGCCGACCACCCGAACGGGCGCCGGCACCGGCTCTCACACCGTGGATCGGCCGATCTCACACCGTGGATCTGCCGAGTGGATCAGCCGACGAGGTTGTCCGCCAGCTCCTCCGAGAGGTTGGCCTCCGTGCCCGGGATGCCCAGGTCGGAGGCGCGCTTGTCGGCCATCGCGAGGAGGCGGCGGATACGGCCCGCGACCGCGTCCTTGGTCAGCGGCGGGTCCGCGAGCGCGCCCAGCTCCTCCAGGGACGCCTGCTTGTGCTCCATGCGCAGCCGTCCGGCGGCGGCGAGGTGCTCGGGCACCTCGTCGGCGAGGATCTCCAGCGCGCGCTGCACCCGGGCCCCGGCGGCCACTGCGGCGCGGGCCGAGCGGCGCAGGTTGGCGTCGTCGAAGTTGGCGAGCCGGTTGGCGGTGGCCCGCACCTCGCGGCGCATCCGGCGCTCCTCCCAGGCCAGCACCGACTCGTGGGCGCCGAGCCGGGTGAGCAGGGCGCCGATCGCGTCGCCGTCGCGGACGACGACCCGGTCCACCCCGCGCACCTCGCGGGCCTTGGCGGCGATGGACAGTCTGCGGGCGGCGCCGACCAGAGCGAGCGCCGCCTCGGGGCCGGGGCAGGTCACCTCCAGCGAGGAGGACCGGCCGGGCTCGGTGAGCGAGCCGTGCGCGAGGAACGCGCCGCGCCAGGCCGCCTCGGCGTCACAGGTGGCCCCGGAGACGACCTGCGGCGGCAGGCCGCGGATCGGGCGGCCCCGGCCGTCCACCAGGCCCGTCTGCCGGGCCAGCTGGTCGCCACCGGCGACCACGCGCACCACGTACCGCGAGCCCCGGCGCAGACCGCCGGGCGCCATCACGATCAGTTCGGAGCTGTGGCCGAAGATCTCCAGAATGTCCCGCTTGAGGCGGCGGGCCGCCATCGCGGTGTCCAGCTCCGCCTCGATCACGATGCGCCCGCTCACCAGGTGGAGGCCGCCGGCGAACCGCAGAAGGGCGGAGACCTCCGCCTTCCTGCAGCAGGTCCGGGTGACGGGGAGCCGGGAGATCTCGTCCTTCACCGCTGCCGTCATCGCCATGGGCCGATCCTTCCATGCATCCGAAAAATACGGTCGTACGCGGCGGCCAACAGCTCCGGATCGTGCCGGGGAGTTCCGTCGGTCCGGGCCACCGGCGCCAGCTCGACCGCGGCTCCCAGCCGCTTGGCGGCCTCGGTGAGCGAATCGCGGTCGGGCACGGCCGCCTCGTCGGCCAGCACCACGTCCAGGGCGAGTTTAGGGGCGTGTCGCCCCAAAACCTCCAAATGACGCTGCGGGGAGAAGCCCTCGGTTTCGCCCGGCTGCGGCGCCAGGTTCAGCGGGAGCACCTTGCGCGCCTTGGTGTCGGTGAGGGCGTCGAGCAGCTCGGGGACCAGCAGATGCGGGATGACGGACGAGAACCAGGACCCGGGGCCGAGCACCACCCAGTCCGCGTCCAGCACGGCCTCGACGGCCTCGGGCACGGCGGGCGGGTCCGACGGCACGACGTGCACCGACTGCACCTCGCCCGGGGTGAGGGCGACGGTGGCCTGGCCGCGCACCGTGTCCACGTCCTCGGGGCGCTCCGGGTCGTGCCCCTTGACCAGGGCCTGCAGCTCCAGCGGCACGGCCGACATGGGCAGCACGCGCCCGTGCGCGCCGAGCAGCTTGCCGACCAGGTCCAGGGCCTGTACGTGGTCGCCCAGCTGCTCCCACAGCGCGACGATCAGCAGATTGCCCACCGCGTGGTCGTGCAGATCGCCCTTGGAGTGGAAGCGGTGCTGGATGACCCGGGCCCAGGTCTGGCCCCAGTCGTCGTCGCCGCACAGGGCGGCCAGCGCCTTGCGCAGGTCGCCGGGGGGCAGCACCCCCAGTTCGTCGCGCAGACGGCCGCTGGAGCCGCCGTCGTCGGCCACCGTGACCACGGCGGTGAGGTCGCCGGTGATCCGGCGCAGCGCGGCGAGCGAAGCGGACAGGCCCATGCCGCCGCCGAGGGCGACCACCTTGGGCTGCGCCCCCCGCCTGCGCGGCCGGCCGCCACGCGCTTCGGCGCGGCCCGCGCGGGCCTCCGCCATGGCGCGCCCGGCGCGCCCCTCCGGCACCACCCGGCGCAGGCCGGCGAGCCGCCGTGTACGTCCTGTCATTCCCGTCCCATGTCCCGGTGTACGACCACCGTCTCCACGCCCTCTGCCGCCAGACGCGCGGCGAGCTTCTCCGACATCGCGACCGAGCGGTGCTTGCCGCCGGTACAGCCGATGGCGATGGTCACATACCGCTTGCCCTCGCGCCGATACCCGGCCGCGATCAGGCGCAGCAGCTCGGCGTAGCGGTCGAGGAACTCCTTGGCGCCGGGCTGGTTGAAGACGTAGGAGGCGACCTCCTCGTTGACCCCCGTGAAGGGGCGCAGCTCCGGCACCCAGTGCGGGTTGGGCAGGAAGCGCATGTCGGCGACGAGGTCGGCGTCGACCGGCAGCCCGTACTTGAAGCCGAAGGACATCACCGTGGCCCGCAGCTCCGGCTCCTCCTCACCGGCGAACTGGGCGTCCATCTTGGCGCGCAGTTCGTGCACGTTGAGGCTGGAGGTGTCTATCACCAGGTCGGCGTCGCCGCGCAGCTCGCGCAGCAGCTCGCGCTCGGCGGCGATGCCGTCGACGATCCGGCCGTCGCCCTGGAGGGGGTGTGGGCGGCGGACCGACTCGAAGCGGCGCACCAGGGCGTCGTCGGAGGACTCCAGGAAGACGATCCGCCGGGTGACGCCCCGGCCGTCGAGGTCGGCGAGGGACTCGCGGAGGTTGTCGAAGAAGCGGCGGCCGCGCACGTCGACGACGACCGCGATCCGGGCCACGTTGCCCTGGGAGCGGGCGCCCAGCTCCACCATGGTCGGGATCAGCGCGGGCGGGAGGTTGTCCACGACGAACCAGCCGAGGTCCTCCAGGCACTTGGCCGCGGTGGACCGGCCCGCTCCGGACATCCCGGAGATGATCACCAGCTCCGGGATGGCCGCTTCCTGGGCCCCGTTCGCCGTACCGTCCGTACTCACCTGTGCTCCGTTCTCCTCGGCCGCTTCCCGCGGCCGTGCCTCGCCCGCCTTCCCCTGCGCGCGTTCGCTCCGCGTGGGTCCCGTGTCGTGCTCGGTCATCTCTCCTGCCCCCGTCGGTCGTCCGGGAGACCCGCGCTCACGGGCTCTCCGGGGGAACCCGCCGTCGTGCCGGGTTCCTCGTCATCGATGATCTCTCCGGTCGCCGTGTTCACGGCGGGCCCGGCCGGGACGGCGCGCGCGAGTGCCGCGGCGATGGTCTCGGCCGTCTTCCGGCCTATGCCGGGTACTTCCTGGATCTGCTCGATCGTGGCGGCGCGCAGCCGCTTGACCGAGCCGAAGTGCTTGAGGAGGGCCTGCTTGCGGGTGTCGCCGAGGCCGGGTACGTCGTCCAGCGGACCGGAGCGCAGGCGCTTGGACCGCTTGGTGCGCTGGTAGGTGATGGCGAAGCGGTGGGCCTCGTCGCGCACGCGCTGGAGCAGATAGAGGCCCTCGCTGCTGCGGGGCAGCACCACCGGGTCGTCCTCACCGGGAACCCAGACCTCCTCCAGGCGCTTGGCGAGGCCGCACACGGCGATGTCGTCGATCCCCAGCTCGTCCAGCGCCCGCCGGGCCGCCGCGACCTGCGGCTGACCGCCGTCGACCACGACGAGCTGGGGCGGATAGGCGAACTTCCGGGGACGGCCGTCCTCGTCCTTGAGCGGGTCGGCGAAGAGGTCGCCGTCCTGACCGGGGCCGGGGAGGGGGGCGGCGGCCCGGGCGGGAGCGGGGAGCGGGGCGCCGTCGACACCGGTGGGGAGGGCGCGGGGGGCGCCGCCGGTGGGGGGCGTGCCATCGGTGAGGGGCGCGCCGTCGGTGTGCGGAGCGCCCTCGGTGTGCGGGGCGCCCTCGGCCGGAGCCGGGCTGCCGGTGAGGGGCGTGACGTCGGTGCGGATGTCGTCGGCGCCGGACGGGCCGTTGCCGGCAGGCGCGCCGTCCGTGTGCGGGACCCCGCCGTCCGCCGGGGCGTCCTCCCCCGCCGTCCACTCCCCGGACCGCTCCTTCTCGGCGAGGTAGCGCCGGAAGCGGCGGGTGATCACCTCGTGCATGGAGCGGACGTCGTCCTGGCCCGCGAAGCCCTTGATCTGGAAGCGGCGGTACTCGTTCTTGCGCTGGAGGCCGTCCTCGAAGACGACCATGGAGGCGACCACGTCGTCGCCCTGGAGGTGGGAGATGTCGTAGCACTCGATGCGCAGCGGGGCGCTGTCCAGGCCGAGGGCGTCGGCGATCTCCTCCAGGGCGCGCGAGCGCGTGGTCAGGTCGGAGGCGCGCTTGGTCTTGTGCAGGACGAGGGCCTGCTGGGCGTTGCGCTCCACGGTCTCCATGAGCGCCTTCTTGTCGCCGCGCTGCGGGATGCGCAGCGACACGTTCGACCCGCGCCTGCCGGTCAGCCACTCCTGGACCGGCTCCACCGGGTCGGGCAGCGCCGGGACCAGCACCTCCTTGGGCACCGAGTCCCCGCTCTCCTCGCCGTAGAGCTGCTGGAGGGCGTGCTCGACGAGGGCGCCGGTGGTGATCTCCTCGACCTTGTCGGTGACCCAGCCGCGCTGTCCGCGCACCCGGCCGCCGCGCACGTGGAAGATCTGGACGGCGGCCTCCAGCTCGTCCTCGGCGACGGCGATCAGGTCGGCGTCGGTCGCGTCGGCGAGCACGACCGCGTTCTTCTCCATGGCCTTCTTCAGGGCGACGATGTCGTCGCGCAGGCGGGCCGCCCGCTCGTACTCCATCTCGTCGGCCGCCTCGGCCATCTGCTTCTCCAGGCGGCGCAGATAGGTGCCGGTGCGGCCCGCCATGAAGTCGCAGAATTCCTCGGCCAGCTCCCTGTGGTCCTCCGGGGAGATCCGGTCGACGCACGGCGCGGAGCACTTGCCGATGTACCCGAGCAGGCAGGGGCGGCCGGTGCGGGCGGCGTTCTTGAAGACCCCGGCGGAGCAGGTGCGCACCGGGAAGACGCGCAGCAGCAGGTCGACGGTGTCGCGGATGGCCCACGCGTGGGCGTACGGCCCGAAGTACCGCACGCCCTTCTTCTTGTGACCGCGCATCACCTGGACGCGCGGGAACTCCTCGTTCATGGTCACCGCGAGGTACGGGTAGCTCTTGTCGTCGCGGTACTTGACGTTGAACCGGGGGTCGTACTCCTTGATCCAGGAGTACTCCAGCTGAAGCGCCTCGACCTCCGTGGACACCACGGTCCACTCCACGGACGCGGCGGTGGTGACCATCGACCGGGTGCGGGGGTGCAGGTTCGCCAGATCCTGGAAGTAGTTGGCCAGGCGCTGGCGCAGGCTTTTGGCCTTTCCGACGTAGATCACCCGGCGGTGCTCGTCGCGGAATCGGTACACCCCCGGGGAGTCCGGGATGTCTCCCGGCCTGGGGCGGTAGCTGGAGGGGTCGGCCATGTCTCACACCCTACTGGCGAGGACCGACACCGCGTCGGGCCTGTGGACAACGCCGGCACCCGTACGGCGCACCGGCCCGGCCGGCGGGTGGGCACGGGGTGACGGCGGAGTGACGGGAGCGTTGCGGGAGGGCGCTCCCGGGGGCCGTCGCAGGCCCCGCGCGGGGCGTCGTACGGGGGTGGCGTGTGGGCCACCGCACTGTCCGAGGTGTTGTCGGGTCCAAGTCAACACGCTTCAATGCGGGGGAACTCGGGGCGGCGCCCGCACGGCGCACGCGCACAGCGTGCCCGCGTGCGCACGCGCCCCGGTGCCCCACGGGGTGGCAGCAGAACCCCGCGCCTCGGTCTGACCAGCCGAGGTGACACCTCACAGAAAGGCTTCTGTGCATGTGGCATGTCACAGAGCACACGGACGCCGCCGCTCCCCCGGACGTGCCCGAGCTGGACACGGTCCTGCGGGGCGGCCCCTTCCACGTGGCGCTGCGCGCCGCGATCGCCGCGCGCGGGCTGCCGCTCCAGCGTGTGCAGCACCATCTGACCCGCCACGGGGTCAAGGTGGGCCTGACCAGCCTGAGTTACTGGCAGCAGGGGGCGCGCCGACCGCAGCGCCCCGAGTCGCTGCGGGCCGTACGCGCGCTGGAGGAGATCCTGCGGCTGCCGGAGGAGTCCCTGATCCGGCTGCTTGCCGAGTCCGGTGACTGCTCCGTGCACGGGCGCCCGGCGACCCGTTCCTACCGCTCCCTGCTGGAGACCTCCGGCGTGCTGCGCCGCCTCCAGGCCGAGCTGGGCTGGACCTCCGACGGCGGCCTGCACGTCCTCGGCCACCATGAACGCGTCCGGATCGGCACCCGGCGCGAGCTGGCGGCCCGCGAGTCCGAGCACATCGTGCGCGCCCACCGCGACGGCGTGGACCGCTTCGTCGCCGTCCATCAGGGCGACCCCGGCTGCGACCCGCGCGGCATGGCCGTCCGCGCCCTGGAGAACTGCCGCACCGGGCGCGTCCTGTTCGACCGGGACACCGGGGTCCTGGCCGCGGAGCTGCTCTTCGGCACTCCGCTACGCCGGGGCGACACCTTCCTGTTCCGGTACGGCGTGGCCGACGGCACGGGCGGCGTCTCGCACGAGTACGTGCACCGGTTCGGCGCGCTGGGCGGGCAGTACGCGCTCCAGGTCCGTTTCGACAGCCCCGCGCTGCCGGTCCGCTGCCACCGCTTCAGCCAGGTCTCCCCGGCAGCGCCGCGCGGCGGCCGCGTCGAGTTGCCGGTGACCCACCCGTACCGCAGCGTCCACGTGGTCGAGCCCCGGGTCCGGCCGGGGATGGTGGGGATTGCCTGGGAGTGGGAGGGCCCGGTGGACGGTCCGGCGGAGGGAGCGGCGCGGGCTTAGCGGAGGGAGCGACGCAGGCTCGGTCGGGTCCGGCCCCGTCGGCCGGGGTCAGGCCCCGGGGCCCGCGACGATCCTGCCCGCCGAGACCTTCACCGGCAGTTCGTTCAGCGGCACGGTGGCCGGGGCCGCGAGCACCTTGCCGGTCGCGGCGTCGAACTCGCTGCCGTGGCAGGGGCAGGTCAGGGTCGTGCCCTGGAGCTTGTTGATCGCACAGCCCGCGTGCGTGCAGATCGTGCTGTACGCCTTCAGGGCGCCGTCGGCACCCCTGCTGACGACCACGTTGTGGTCCCGGTAGAGCTTGGCCCCGCCCTTGGCCAGCTCGCTCTCCGCGCCGAGGTCGACGGGCGCGGTCGGGGTCGGCGCGGGAGAGCCGCCCGGCGCCGCGCAGGCGGCCAGGCCGAGCCCGGCGACCGGGGCCACGGCGGCCCCTCGAAGGACAGTACGGCGGCTCGCGGACGGCTGGGCCAGCATGAGGCTCTCCACAGGTCAGACGGTGTGCGACCCGACGATACCCGGGCAGAGCGGACCGGCCCGGGGCGGGGCACCCGGGCGACTCCGGGGCAGGGCACCCGGGCGGCTCCGGGACGGGGCGCACGGGCGAGCCCGGGGGGCGGGGAGAACGGGCGGGTCGGGGGCCGGGAGCACGCCGGAGCGCGGAAGTCGCGTCGCCCACACGGCGGGCGGCCGCGTCCCTCACACACAGGCAGCCGCATCTCCCGCCCGTAAACGCTTGCGCAAGCGTTTACGGCTGGGTGGTGGATGGGATACCTTCCCGCCCGGAGAGCTCTCGGCCGGTCGCGCCGGGTGTTCGCCACGGGTACGGACCACCGACGGTCCGTCCTCAGCCAGGAGGGCTCACCCGTGCCCCCGGCGGACACCCCGGGGAGGGAACCGCGATGCCCACCATGGCCGACGTCGCCCGGCGCGCCGGAGTCTCCGTGGCGACCGTGTCCCACGTGCTCAACGACACGCGCCCGGTCCTGCCCCACACCCGGCAGGCCGTCCTGGACGCGGTGGACGCCCTCGGCTACACCCCGAACACCCTCGCGCGCTCCCTGGTGACCTCCCGCACCCGTTCCATAGGGCTCGCGGTGTCCGCGATCAGCAATCCGTACTTCACCGAGATCCTCCAGGGCGTCGAGGCCGCCGCCCTCGCCGAGGGCTACAGCCTCCTCATCGCCGACCCGCACGACGACCCCGAGCACGAGCTGAAGGTCGTACAGCTGCTGCACGAGCGCCGCGTGGACGGCATGATCGTCGCCCCCTCGGCCCGGCCGGACGAGCTGGTGGCCTACCTCCGCCGCCAGGCCGTGCCGACGGTGTTCCTGGACCGTGTGATCACGCGGGACGACGACGATGGCAGTGGCAGTGGCGACGGCGAGGTGGCCGAGAGACCCGCCGGACCGGGCCGCGACGGTCAACTCACGTCACAAGCGGGCGGTTTCGATCAGGTCTGTGCCGAGAACAGCGAGCCGATGGCCCGGCTGGTCACCCACCTCGCCGGTCTCGGCCACCGTCGCATCGGCCTGATCGCCGGGCTGCCCGGCCTGAGTACCACCAGCGAGCGAATCACCGGGTACCGTCGGGGCCTGGCCGCAGCCGGGCTCCCCTACGACGCGGACCTGGTCGTGTCCGGCAGTTCCGAGTCGGCCGCCGCCGAGCACGCTACGGCCGACCTGCTTTCCCGGCCCGCCGCGCCCACGGCCCTCGTCACCGCCAACAACGCGATGACCATCGGCACCCTGCGCGCGCTGCGCGAGCGGGGGCTGAGCGTGCCGGGCGACATCGCCCTGTGCTCCTTCGACGACTTCGCCTGGGCCGACCTCTTCTCGCCCCGGCTCACCGCCGTCGCGCAGCCCAGCCGCGAGATGGGCGCCCGGGCCGTACAGGTGCTGCTCGACCGCCTGGCCGCACCGGACCGGCCGACCAGGACCGTCCGGCTGCCCTGCGCCTTCGTCCACCGCACCTCCTGCGGATGCCCGGAGGAGGTGCGCGGCGGGGCCGAGGGCGCCGACGCGCGCCCGGCCGGGGTGAACACGGAAGCATCCGCGCAGTCCGAGAAGGGAACCACCACGTGATCGTCGTCGCCGGTGAGGCACTGATCGACCTGGTACCGCAGGGCCCCGGCGCCCTGGCCGGCCTCAAGCCCGCGCTCGGCGGCGGCCCGTACAACACGGCCGTGGCCCTCGGCCGCCTGGGCTCCCCCACCGCCTTCACCTCCCGCACCTCGCACGACGCCTTCGGGGAGGCCCTGCTCGACGGGCTGCGGCAGGCGGGTGTGGACGTGTCCGGCGTCCAGCGCGGGCCGGAGCCCACCACCCTCGCGGTGGCCACGATCGACTCCGACGGCTCGGCCGCCTACTCCTTCTACGTGGAGGGCACCGCCGACCGCCTGTTCATCGCCCCGCCCGAACTCCCCGCCGGTACCCGTGCGGTGTCCTTCGGCACCTGCTCGCTCGTCCTGGAGCCCGGGGCGAGCGCCTACTCGGAGCTGATGCGGACCGCCGCCGGTCAGGGCCTGTTCACCGCGCTCGACCCCAACATCCGCGCGGGGCTGATCCCGGACGCGGACGCCTACCGGGCCCGTTTCCGCGACTGGCTGCCCTCGGTGACGCTGCTGAAACTGTCCGAGGAGGACGCGGCGTGGCTCGGCGGCAGCCCGGCCGAGTGGCTGGCCGCCGGTCCGTCGGCCGTCGTGCTCACCCGGGGCGGCGACGGCCTCACCGTCTTCACACGGGACGGCGCGGAGTACTCCGTGCCCGGCGAGAAGGTCGACGTCGTGGACACCATCGGCGCCGGTGACACCGTGAACGCGGCCCTGCTGCACGGTCTTTCGGCCCAGGACGCGCTGTCCGCGCGGGCGCTGGCCGGGCTCGGCGCCGACGGCTGGCACCGGCTGCTGCGCTTCGCCGCGCGCGCCGCGGCGCTCACCTGCTCCCGGGCGGGGGCGGAGCCGCCGTACGCGGCGGAGCTGGGCGGATGGTGACCTGGGCCGGGCCGTGCGGCCCGGGCGTCTGACGGTGGAACGCGCGGTGCCCCCGGAAAAGTTTCCCGGGGGCACCGTTTTCTGACGAACCGTCAGCCAGCAGGCGTCAGGCCTTGCGGGCCCGCGTCGTCTTCGTCGCGGCCGCCGTCTTCTTCGTCGCCGCCGTGGTCTTCTTGGCCGCGGCCGCCTTCTTGGTGGCGGTGCTGTTGACCTTGGCGGTCGCCGTCGTGGCGGTCGTGGCCTTCTTCGCGGCCACCGTCTTGGCCGTCTTGCGAGCCGTCGTGGCGCGCTTCTTGACCGGCTCCGCGTCGCTGATCCGGTCGGCGCCCAGGACCTCGCGCAGGAACTTGCCGGTGTGGCTGGCCGGAACCGCCGCGACCTCCTCGGGCGTGCCCTCGGCGACCACGATGCCGCCTCCGGCGCCGCCCTCCGGGCCCATGTCGATGAGCCAGTCGGCGGTCTTGATCACATCGAGGTTGTGCTCGATGACGATGACCGAGTTGCCCTTGTCCACCAGGCCGGAGAGCACCTTCAGCAGCTTGCTGATGTCCTCGAAGTGCAGACCGGTGGTCGGCTCGTCCAGGACGTAGACCGTGCGGCCGGTGGAGCGCTTCTGGAGCTCGCTGGCGAGCTTGACGCGCTGCGCCTCACCGCCGGACAGGGTGGTGGCGGACTGGCCCAGCCGGACGTAGCCGAGGCCGACGTCCTTCAGGGTGCGCAGATGCCGGGAGATCGCGGGGACGGCCTCGAAGAACTCGGTCGCCTCCTCGATCGGCATGTTCAGCACGTCGGCGATGGACTTGCCCTTGTAGTGGACCTCCAGGGTCTCCCGGTTGTACCGGGCGCCGTGGCAGACCTCGCACGGGACGTACACGTCCGGGAGGAAGTTCATCTCGATCTTGATCGTGCCGTCGCCCGCGCAGTTCTCGCAGCGGCCGCCCTTGACGTTGAAGGAGAAGCGGCCGGGCAGGTAGCCCCGGACCTTCGCCTCGGTGGTCTCCGCGAAGAGCCTGCGGACGTGGTCGAAGACGCCGGTGTACGTCGCCGGGTTGGACCGGGGGGTGCGGCCGATGGGCGACTGGTCGACGTGCACGACCTTGTCCACCAGGTCGTCGCCGTCCACGCGCGTGTGCCGTCCGGGGACGTTGCGCGCGCCGTTCAGCTCGCGGGCCAGGTGGGTGTAGAGGATGTCGTTGACCAGCGTGGACTTGCCGGAGCCGGACACGCCCGTGACGGCCGTGAACACGCCCAGCGGGAAGGCCACGTCGATGTCCCGCAGGTTGTTCTCGCGGGCGCCGCGCACGACGAGCTGCCGGCCCGGGTCGATCGGGCGGCGGATGTCCGGGAGCGGGATGGCCTTGCGGCCCGAGAGGTACTGCCCGGTCTGCGACTCGGGGTTGGCGAGCAGTTCCTTGAGGTCACCGCTGTGCACGACCTTGCCGCCGTGCTCACCGGCGCCGGGGCCGATGTCCACGATCCAGTCGGCGACCTTGATGGTGTCCTCGTCGTGCTCGACCACGATGAGCGTGTTGCCCATGTCGCGCAGCCGGACCAGGGTCTCGATCAGCCGGTGGTTGTCCCGCTGGTGCAGACCGATGGACGGTTCGTCCAGGACGTAGAGCACGCCGACCAGGCCGGAGCCGATCTGGGTGGCCAGGCGGATGCGCTGGGCCTCGCCGCCGGACAGGGTGCCCGCCGCGCGGTTGAGCGAGAGGTAGTCCAGGCCGACGTCGACCAGGAACCGCAGCCGCTCGTTGACCTCCTTCAGCACCCGCTCCGCGATCTTCTTGTCGCGGGCGTTCAGCTTCAGCTCGCCCAGGAAGTCCGCGCAGTCGCTGATCGACATGCCCGAGACCTCGGCGATCGACTTCCCCATGATCGTGACCGCGAGGACGATCGGCTTCAGCCGCGTGCCCTCGCAGGAGGGGCAGGGCACCTCGCGCATGTAGCCCTCGAAGCGCTCACGGCTGGAGTCGCTCTCGGCCTCGCTGTGCCGCCGCTTCACGAAGGGCACAGCGCCCTCGAAGGGCGTGGTGTAGCGCCGCTCGCGGCCGTACCGGTTGCGGTAGCGCACCTCGATCTGGGTCTTGTGGCCGTACAACAGGGCCTTCTTGGCCCGCTGCGGCAGCCCGGCGAACGGGATGTCGGTGCGGAAGCCGAGCGACTCCGCGAGGGCGCCGACCAGACGGCCGAAGTAGTCCTTGGTGTGGCCGTGCGACCAGGGGTGGATCGCGCCCTCGTCGAGGGACTTCTCCTCGTCCGGGACGATCAGCTCCGGGTCGACCTCCATGCGGGTGCCGATGCCGGTGCACTCGGGGCAGGCGCCGAACGGCGAGTTGAAGGAGAAGGAGCGGGGCTCCAGCTCCTCGAAGGAGAGGTCGTCGTACGCGCAGTACAGATGCTCCGAGTACATGCGCTCGCGCTCGGGGTCGTCCTCGGGGAGGTCCACGAAGTCGAGCACGACCATGCCGCCGGACAGGCCGAGGGCGGTCTCCACGGAGTCGGTGAGGCGGCGCTTGGCAGAGTCCTTCACCGTGAGGCGGTCGACGACCACCTCGATGGTGTGCTTCTCCTGCTTCTTCAGGGTCGGCGGCTCGGAGAGCTGGATGGTCTCGCCGTCCACCCGCGCGCGGGAGTAGCCCTTGGTCTGGAGCTCGGCGAAGAGGTCCACGAACTCGCCCTTGCGCTCGCGCACCAGCGGGGAGAGGACCTGGAAGCGGCTGCCCTCGGGCAGCTCCAGGACCTTGTCCACGATGGCCTGCGGCGACTGGCGCGCGATCGGACGGCCGCACTCGGGGCAGTGCGGCTTGCCCACGCGCGCGAAGAGCAGGCGCAGGTAGTCGTAGACCTCGGTGATGGTGCCGACCGTGGAGCGGGGGTTGCGGGAGGTCGACTTCTGGTCGATGGAGACGGCCGGGGAGAGGCCCTCGATGAAGTCGACGTCGGGCTTGTCCATCTGGCCGAGGAACTGCCGGGCGTACGAGGAGAGCGACTCCACGTAGCGACGCTGGCCCTCGGCGAAGATCGTGTCGAAGGCCAGGGAGGACTTGCCCGACCCGGACAGGCCCGTGAAGACGATGAGTGCGTCACGCGGCAGGTCGAGCGAGACATTCTTCAGGTTGTGCTCGCGCGCGCCACGGACGATGAGACGGTCGGCCACGCCGGTCCGCACCTTTCTTGAGAGAAGTGACAGGGGCGGGGCCCCCGTGCTCTTCCAGGCTAGGGGGAGCCACTGACAACGCCGGTCGGATTCCCTGTTGCACAACAACCTCGGGGCCCTGAACATGCCCGGCGCCACTCACGACGATATAGCACGCGCTTTCGATTACCGGGCCAGGTTCGCCACCTTCACCCGAAGGAGTGGCGGGGCTAGGGTTCGGCGCATGATCGACGATGCTCATGACCTGGCATGTGTACACGCGGCGACGGAACGGCTCCTGAGCGATGCCGCCGGACTGGACAACGCGTCACTGGCCGAGCCGTCACGGCTTCCCGGCTGGAGTCGCGGACACGTCCTCGCCCATCTCTCCCGGAACGCCGACGCCCTCGTGAACGTCCTCGATGGCCGCCCCATGTACACCGACGCCGCGACCCGCGACGCCGACATCAACCGCGACGCCCCGCGGCCGCCCGCCGCCCAGCTCGACGACCTGCGCGAGAGCGCCGACCGGTTCCGGCGCACGGCCGGGGCCCCGGCGGACCGGAATCGCGTCGTGGAGCTGCGCAACGGCGTCACCGACATCGCGGCCCGGGTGCCGTTCCGGCGGTGGGCCGAGGTCGAGCTGCACCACGTGGACCTCGGGACCGGCTACGAGCTGGAGGACCTCCCGGCGGAGTTCACCGAGCGGGAGACCGACTTCCTCACGGAGCGGTTCACGGGGCACACGGACGTGCCGTCGACGGTTCTGGTCTCCGACACGGGACGGACCCGGACGACCGGCGGCGGCGCCCCGGGCGGTCCGGTCACGGTCGAGGGACCGGCCGCCGAGCTGCTCGGCTGGCTCTCCGGCCGCCGCGACGGCTCCGCGCTGACGGTCCGGGGCGGGGCGCTGCCCGAACTGCCCCCGCTCTGAGGTCCCGGCTCCCGTTCCTCGGCGCCCCGCCGCACGCTCCCCCGCTATAGGCTGATCACCATGACGTACAGCGGCGAGGTCAAGGTCGGCGGGCCGGCCGACGTGCACGAGCTCAAAGACCTGATGATCACGAAGATCGCGGTCGGCCCGATGAACAACAACGCCTATCTGCTGCGCTGCCGGGCCACCGACGAGCAACTGCTGATCGACGCGGCCAACGACGCGCCCTCGCTCCTCGGCACGATCGGTGACGACGGCATCGCGTCCGTCGTCACCACGCATCAGCACGGCGACCACTGGCAGGCCCTCGCCGACGTCACCGCCGCCACGGGCGCGCGCACCTACGCCGGCCGCGAGGACGCCCCCGGCATCCCGGTCACCACGGACGTCCTGGTGGACGACGGCGACGTCATCCGCGTGGGACAGGTGGAACTCACCGCCCGCCACCTCGTCGGCCACACCCCCGGCTCCATCGCCCTGGTCTACGACGACCCGCACGGCCACCCGCACGTCTTCACGGGCGACTGCCTCTTCCCGGGCGGCGTCGGCAACACGCACCAGGACCCCGAGGCGTTCGCGAGCCTCATCCACGACGTGGAGACGAAGATCTTCGACGTGCTGCCCGACGAGACCTGGGTCTACCCCGGTCACGGCGACGACACCACCCTGGGCGCCGAGCGCCCGCACCTGCCGGAGTGGCACGCGCGCGGCTGGTGAGACGGCGCCCTGCCGCGCCCGCTACGCGTCCGCCCGCGCCGCCCCGGCCAGCGTGGCCACCCGCTCGACCGCGAAGACGTAACCCTGCACTCCGCAGCCCGCGATCACACCGTCGGCGCGCAGCGAGACGTACGAGTGGTGCCGGAACGACTCGCGCTGGTGGATGTTGGAGATGTGCACCTCGACGACGGGCATCCCGTCGCAGGTGTTGAGCGCGTCCAGGATCGCGACCGAGGTGTGGGAGTAGGCGGCGGGGTTGATGACGATCCCGGCGTGGCCGAGCCGTGCCTCGTGGATCCAGTCCACCAGTTCGCCCTCGTGGTTGGACTGCCGGAAGTCCACGGTGCCGCCGTACCCCGCCGCCGCCGCGACGCACATCGCCTCCACGTCGGCGAGCGTGTCCTTGCCGTAGATCTCGGGCTGCCGCTGGCCGAGGAGATTCAGATTGGGCCCGTTGAGAATCATGATCGGGGCGCTGGCCAGGGTGCGGGGCACGGTTCCTCCGGTCCGTAAGGGGTGCGGTACGTCCACGACCGCTCGTCGGACCGGTCTATCACGGCGGCTTGGGGCGGTGCCGGACGGCTACGGATTGACCGCCAGCTCCAGGTAGGCCGCGAACACGACCAGGTGGACGCCGCCCTGGAGCGGGGTGGCGCGGCCGGGTACGACCGTCAGGGTGCCGACGATCACGGTCAGCGCGAGCAGCAGCATGTGCGTGGAGCCGAGGCCCAGCACGAGCGGGCCGGGCAGCCAGAAGGAGGCCAGGGCGACGGCGGGGATGGTCAGGCCGATGCTGGCCATGGCGGAGCCGAGCGCGAGGTTGAGGCTGGTCTGCACGCGGTCGCGGCGGGCGGCGCGCAGGGCGGCGATCGTCTCGGGCAGCAGCACGAGCAGGGCGATGATCACGCCGACGACCGCATGGTGCAGCCCCGCCCGCTCCACCGCGGACTCGATGGTGGGCGAGACCCCCTTGGCCAGGCCGACCACTCCCACCAGTGCGAGGCCGAGCAGACCGAGGCTGATCCAGGCGCGGCGGGCGGTCGGGGGCTCGGCGTGCCGGTCGGCGGCGATGATCTCGCCCTCCCGGGTGACCGGGAGGAAGTAGTCGCGGTGCCGCACGGTCTGGGTGGCCACGAACAGGCCGTAGAGGATGAGCGAGGACAGCGCGGCGAACGACAGTTGCACGCTGGAGAACTCGGGGCCGGGCTTGCTGGTGGTGAACGTCGGCAGGACGAGGCTGAGCGTGGCCAGGGTCGCCACCGTCGCGAGGGCCGCTCCGGTGCCCTCGGGGTTGAACACCGCCGTGCCGTGGTGCAGCGAGGCGACCAGGAGGCAGAGGCCGAGGATGCCGTTGCAGGTGATCATCACGGCGGCGAAGACGGTGTCCCGGGCCAGGGTGGAACCCTTCTCTCCCCCGTCGATCATGAGGGTGACGATCAGCGCCACTTCGATGATCGTCACGGCGACGGCCAGCACCAGGGAGCCGAAGGGTTCGCCGACCCGGTGGGCGACGACCTCCGCGTGGTGCACGGCGGCGAGGACGGCCCCGGCGAGTACCAGGGTGATCAGCGCGACGAACCCCACGGGCAGCTCGCGCCCCCAGGTGAGGGCCAGCAGGACGATCGCGAGCACCGGCACGAGGAGCGTCCACCGTGCGGCGAGCGACCTGAGCCGAGTGATCATGCAGCGATGCTGGCAGAGACGGGCACGCTTCGCATTCCGTCTCTGCCGGGCATCGCTCCGGGTGCCGCTCCGGGGTCAGGCGTCCACGTCGGCCTTCGCCTGGTCCTTGTCGCCCTTGCCCTCGGCCGCCTCCAGGGCCGCCTGCTTGCGGGTCGCGAGCAGGCTGGTGACCGTGGTGACGATCAGGACGCCGCAGATCACGCCGAGGGAGACCGGGATGCTGATCTCCGGGACGTGGACCCCGGACTCGTGCAGGGCGTGCAGCACCAGCTTGACGCCGATGAAGCCGAGGATGATCGACAGGCCGTAGGACAGGTGCACCAGCTTGCTCAGCAGGCCGCCTATGAGGAAGTACAGCTGCCGCAGACCCATCAGGGCGAAGGCGTTGGCGGTGAAGACGATGTACGGATCCTGGGTCAGGCCGAAGATCGCGGGGATCGAGTCCAGCGCGAAGAGCACGTCGGTGGTGCCGATGGCCAGCATCACGACCAGCATCGGGGTCATGACCCGCTTGCCGTTCTGCTGGATCCAGAGCTTGGTGCCGTGGTACCGGTCGGCCACGCCGAACCTGTGCTCGGCCGCCTTCAGGAGCTTGTTCTCCTCGTACTCCTCGTCCTCCTGGTCGGACCGGGCGTCCTGGACGAGCTTCCAGGCGGTCCAGATCAGGAAGGCGCCGAAGAGGAAGAACACCCACGAGAAGCTGGCGATGATCGCGGCTCCGGCGGCGATGAAGATCGCCCGCAGGACCAGGGCTATGAGCACGCCGATGAGCAGAACGCGCTGCTGGTACTGCTTGGGGACGGCGAACTTCGCCATGATCAGGACGAAGACGAAGAGGTTGTCGACGCTCAGCGACTTCTCGGTGATGAAGCCGGCGAAGAACTCTCCGGCCGGGCGGCCGCCGCCGAAGACGAACAGGCCGAGGCCGAAGAGTCCGGCCAGGGCGATCCAGACGGCCGTCCAGATGCCCGCTTCCTTGATGGAGACCTCGTGCGGCTTGCGGCCGATGAAGAAATCGACGGCGATCAGCGCGGCGAGGCCCGCGATGGTGAGGACCCAAAGGGTCACGGAGACTTCCACTGCACCTCCGGCATGGGGTAACGGCAAACACATCAGCTTGTCGCTGCTGCCGGAGGTCTCTTCCACCCGCTGTACGGGCCGACGCCCCGGGACCATTCGGGTCCGTACTGACGGGTGCGCCGCGATGAGGAGTACTCCCCTCCGTACGGACGACAGTACCCCAATACCCAAGGAACAGTAAAGAGAAAGGTAAAATAAAGATCAAGTCAGCAGGTCAAGCCCCCTTTGCCATTGCTTGATCATGTCTCCCTCTACAGGTGCGGCAGGATCGTCGGCATCAGGTCCTGGAAGGTGCGGCCCCGGGCCGGCTCGCCGAGCGCCGTCAGCTTCCAGCCCTGGCCCGCGCGGTGGACCTTGGCCATGATCTGGGCGGTGTACTCGCCGCCGCCCGCCAGCGTGTAGCGGGCCAGCTCCTGACCGTTGGTCTCGTCGACCAGACGGCAGAAGGCGTTCTCCACCTCCTGGAAGGTCTGGCCCGAGAACGAGTTCACCGTGAACACGATCTGGTCGATGTGGGCCGGGACGCGCTGGAGGTCCACGAGGACGGCCTCGTCGTCCCCGCCGTGGCCGACGCCGCCGACCAGGTTGTCCCCGGTGTGCCGGACGGAGCCGTCGTCGCTCACGAGGTGACGGAAGAAGACGACGTCGACCGGCTGCTTCTCGGCGAAGAGGACCGCCGAGGCGTCCAGGTCGATCTCGCGGGTGCGCGAGCCGAACAGGCCGCGCCGCTTGGCCGCCTGCCAGCCGAGGCCCATGCGGACCGCGGTCAGGCTGGCCCCGTCCTGCTTCTCCAGACTGATGGCCTGGCCCTTGGACAAGTTGACGGACACGGCTGATTCCCCTCTCGGCGTTTCCCCTGTTGCCGCGTGTCACGCGGTTGTCAGGAACCCTACGCAGGGGCACCGGACGTGCCGACCCCCGCCCCGCGCTTTGTGTCGGTGTTGCAACACATCGCACGCGGGCGGGGGCCGGACCGCGTTCGGAGGGTCAGGCGAGGCCCGCCTCCCGCATCTGGCGCAGCTCCTTCTTCATCTCGGAGACCTCGTCGCGCAGCCGGGCGGCGATCTCGAACTTCAGCTCGGCGGCCGCGGCGCGCATCCGCTCGGTCATCTCCTCGATCTGCTCCGCCAGCTCGGCCGCCGGACGGTCGGTCGGCGCGGCGGCCTTGCCCCGCCCGGCCTTCGTGGACTTCGCGGCCTTGGTGTCGGCGTCCTTGGCGTTCTTCGCCGCCTTGCCGCCGAGCGACGGCACGGGCGCCTTGGCCGGCTTGCCGTCCTTCTGCTTGCGGTAGCCCGAGCCGAGCAGCTGCTCGGTGTCCACCTCTTCGCGGGCGATCTGCGCGACGATGTCGTTGATCTTCTTGCGCAGCGGCTGCGGGTCGATGCCGTTGGCCTTGTTGTAGGCGACCTGCTTCTCACGGCGCCGGTTGGTCTCGTCGATGGCCTTCGCCATCGCCGGGGTGATCTTGTCGGCGTACATGTGGACCTGGCCGGAGACGTTGCGCGCCGCGCGGCCGATGGTCTGGATCAGCGAGGTCCCCGAGCGCAGGAAGCCCTCCTTGTCGGCGTCGAGGATGGCCACGAGGGACACCTCGGGCAGGTCCAGGCCCTCGCGCAGGAGGTTGATGCCGACCAGGACGTCGAACTCGCCGGCCCGCAGCTCGCGCAGCAGCTCCACGCGGCGCAGGGTGTCCACGTCGCTGTGCAGGTAGCGCACCTGGATACCGAGTTCCAGGAAGTAGTCGGTGAGGTCCTCGGCCATCTTCTTGGTGAGGGTGGTGACCAGGACGCGCTCGTCCTTCTCGGTGCGCTCGCGGATCTCGTGCACCAGGTCGTCGATCTGGCCCTCGGTGGGCTTGACCACCACCTCGGGGTCGACCAGTCCGGTCGGTCGGATGATCTGCTCCACGACACCGTCGCCGCGGGAGAGTTCGTAGGCGCCCGGGGTCGCGGACAGGTAGACGGTCTGGCCGACACGCTTCTGGAACTCCTCCCACTTCAGCGGGCGGTTGTCCAGCGCGGAGGGCAGCCGGAAGCCGTGGTCGACCAGGGTGCGCTTGCGGGAGGCGTCGCCCTCGTACATGGCGCCGATCTGCGGGACCGTGACGTGGGACTCGTCGATGACGAGCAGGAAGTCGTCCGGGAAGTAGTCCAGCAGGGTGTTGGGCGCGGAGCCGGGGAGCCGACCGTCGAAGTGCATCGAGTAGTTCTCGACGCCGGAGCAGCTGCCGATCTGGCGGAGCATCTCGATGTCGTAGGTGGTGCGCATCCGCAGCCGCTGGGCCTCCAGGAGCTTGCCCTGCTTCTCCAGCTCCGACAGACGCTCGACGAGCTCCTTCTCGATGTCGTTGACCGCCCGCTCCAGGCGCTCCGGACCGGCGATGTAGTGCGAGGCCGGGAAGACGTAGAGCTGCTGGTCGTCGGTGATGATCTCGCCGGTGACGGGGTGGAGCGTGGACAGCGCCTCGATCTCGTCCCCGAACATCTCGATCCGGACGGCCAGTTCCTCGTAGACCGGGAAGATCTCGATGGTGTCGCCGCGCACGCGGAAGGTGCCGCGGGTGAAGGCCATGTCGTTGCGCGTGTACTGGATGTCGACGAAGCGACGCAGCAGCTCGTCGCGGTCGATCTCGTCGCCCACGCGCAGCGGGACCATGCGGTCCACGTACTCCTGCGGGGTGCCGAGGCCGTAGATGCAGGACACCGAGGCGACCACGATCACGTCACGTCGGGTGAGCAGGGAGTTCGTCGCCGAGTGGCGCAGGCGCTCGACCTCCTCGTTGATCGAGGAGTCCTTCTCGATGTAGGTGTCCGACTGCGGGACGTACGCCTCGGGCTGGTAGTAGTCGTAGTACGAGACGAAGTATTCGACCGCGTTGTTCGGCAGGAGCTCGCGGAACTCGTTGGCCAGCTGGGCGGCCAGTGTCTTGTTCGGCGCCATCACGAGGGTGGGGCGCTGGAGCTTCTCGATCATCCACGCCGTGGTGGCGGACTTGCCGGTGCCGGTCGCGCCGAGCAGGACGACGTCCTTCTCCCCGGCCTCGATGCGCTTGGCCAGGTCGGCGATGGCCGCCGGCTGGTCGCCGCTGGGCTGGTAGGGGCTGACGACCTCGAAGGGCGCCACCGTGCGTTCGATCTGGGAAACGGGCCGCATGGCATCCACCGTACGACCCCCCACTGACAACGGGCCCGGGTCAGTGGCCGCGCGGGGCCCGGGAGCCCTGCGCCCCGGCATGGCCGACGGGCAGGCGGGCGGGCCGGTGCGGCGCGCGAAGGTGCTGGTGGGAGGCGATGGTGGCGGCCGGGACACCCGGTTTGGACTCGGTGGCCGGGCGGCCCTGTCCGCCCTTGACCATCAGCGGGTCGAAGATGACGACGACGCCCGCGAGGAGCAGCAGGGCGAGCGGTCCGACGAGGATCGGCAGGAGCGCCTCGGCAGGCGCGCCGGGCGGGGTGGCGTGGGCGGTGTGGTGCAGGTGGACGCCGAGGGCGGCCATGCCGGTGTAGTGCATGCCGGTGACGGCGAGGCCCAGGAGGAGGCTCGCGCCGACGCTGCCCGCGAGGCCCCGGACACGTCCGGCGGCCCACAGGGCAGTCGTGGCGGCTGCGACGGCGATAACGACGGAGGCGGCCACGGTGAGCGTGTTGTAGGCGAAGTGCCCGCCGAAGCGGACCGCCGCCATGCCGAGGTAGTGCATTGAAGCGACGCCCAGACCGGTGATCGTGCCGCCGGTGACGAGCGAGGTGCGGTCGGTACCCCGGTAACCGACGATGAAGATCCCGACGCCGACCATGACGACGGCGAGTCCGAGGCTCGCCCAGGTCATGGGGCCGTCGAAGCGGAGCGGCGTCCCGGCGATGGAGAAGCCCATCATGGCGATGAAGTGCATGGTCCAGATGCCGGAGCCGATCGCGACCGACCCGAGCGCCAGCCACGCGGACCGCCACACGCGTGTGACCAGCAGGGACCGTGCCACACAGCGCAGTCCGAGGGCGCCGCCGAGGCACGCCATCAGATAGCCCGCAAGAGGGGTGACCACCCCGTAGTCGAAGCCGTCGACCGTGCCCTGCATCCGCGGCTGCCCTTCCGCCCAAACGTGTATCCGGAACACCCGGAACACTCCCCTGGCCCAGGACCGCGGCAGGCGGTCGGGATTGACGCAGAGAGTATGACCGCCACCGGAATGGTCGAATGATTATCCGGCAAAGAATCACGGCCTTACCCCACTTGTGCGGCAGCGGTGTGCACGGTTGGCCCACTCCGTTCATCCTGTGATCCTTCTGCGCACGCGTGCCGTTGACGCTCTGCTGTCACCCTGGAGCTGTCGGTGTTCGCTGGACGTGAGGAGTACCCATGCACGCGCACGCAGTCGCCACCGTGGTCACCGCGGCCCTGGGAACGGCGGTCCTGCTGGCCCCCGCCTCCGACACGCGGCCGGTCCGGACCGCGGTCCAGCCCACGGTGATCGCTCACCGGGGCGCCTCCGCGTACGCGCCCGAGAACACCCTGGCCTCCATCGACAAGGCCGCGAAGCTGGGCTTCACCTGGGTCGAGAACGACGTGCAGCGCACCAAGGACGGCCGCCTTGTCGTCATCCACGACGACAACCTGGCGCGCACCACCAATGTCGAGAAGGTCTTCCCGCACCGCGCGCCCTGGAAGGTGAAGGACTTCACCGCCGCCGAGATCGCCCGCCTGGACGCGGGCAGTTGGTACTCCCGCGCGTACACGGGCACGCGCGTGCCGACGCTGGAGCAGTACATGCGTCGCGTCGAGCACAACCACGAGAAGCTGCTCCTGGAGGTCAAGAACCCCGAGCTGTACCCCGGCATCGAGCGGCAGATCCTGAAGACCCTGGGCAACGAGGGCTGGCTGGACCGGGCGCATCTGAAGCGGCTGATCGTGCAGAGCTTCAGCGCGGACAGCGTGCGCGAGGTGCACCAGCTCAAGCCCGCCGTCACCACCGCCCTGCTGGGCCGCCCGGCGGTGACCAGGATCAGCGGGTACGCCCGTTACGTCGACCTGATCAACCCCTCCCACGGCACCCTCTCCACCAGCTACGTCTCCACCGTGCACGCCTTCATCGGAGCGCACGGCAAGCCGCTGCGGGTCTTCGCCTGGACGGTGAACGACGCGGCCACGGCCCGCAAGGTCAGGGCCTACGGCGTGAACGGTGTGATCACCAACAAGCCCGACGTGGTACGGGCGGCGCTGAGCGCGAACTGAGCGGCGAGGGGCGTTGTCAGTGCCGGGTCGTACGGTGGGCGCATGGACAGCCATGGGCAGGACGAGCAGCGGGTCGTGTGGACCGTCGTGGACACCGGCATCGGCCCGCTGATGCTGGCGGCGACCCGCCAGGGACTGGTCAACGTCGTCTTCCACGCCACGGACGCGATCAGCGAACGCGTCCGTGAGCGGCTGACGGCCCGGCTGGGCGCCGAGCCCGTGGAGGACCCGGACGCCCCGCTGCTGGTGGAGGCGATACGGCAGGTCCAGGCGTATCTCGCGGGTGAGCGCCGCGACTTCGACCTGCCCCTGGACTGGTCGCTGATCTCCGGCTTCAACCGCGAGGTGCTGCGCGAGCTGGCCTCCGGCGTCCCCTACGGCACGGTGGTGGGCTACGGCGACCTGGCGGGCCGGGTCGGCCAGCCAGGCGGGGCGCAGGCGGTGGGCGCGGCGATGGGCGCCAACCCGCTGCCCGTGGTCGTCCCGTGCCACCGGGTGGTCGAGAGGGACGGCGGCATCGGCGGATTCGGAGGCGGTCTGGAGACCAAGCGCCAGTTGCTCGCGCTGGAGGGCGTGCTGCCGGAACCACTGTTCTGACGGGCCCGCGCGCAGGATTGCCTCCGGTCGGGCACCCGGGATTCCGGCCGGCCGGACACCCCGGCTCTGTTTAGCCGGGCGCCCCGCCCGCCAGAAAGGGAGTGGGGACCGACTGACGGGAGGCGGGCACATGGTGCTGGTGATGTCGGAGGAAGTCCGGGAGGCGATGTCCGCCGGACGGCCCGTGGTGGCCCTGGAATCGACGATCATCGCGCACGGTCTGCCCCGCCCGGACAATCTGCGGGTCGGTCTGGAACTGGAGGACGCGGTGCGCCGGGAGGGCGCCGTGCCCGCGACCGTCGCCGTGCTGGACGGGCGCGCCCGCATCGGCCTCACCAAGGACGAGTTGGAGCGGGTCGCCGGGGAGGACGGGATCAGGAAGCTGAGCCACCGCGATCTGCCCCTGGCGGTCGCCACCGGGGCGAGCGGCGCCACGACGGTATCGGCGACGGCCCGGCTCGCGGCGCTGGCGGGCATCCGCGTGTTCGCCACCGGAGGTCTCGGCGGAGTGCACCGGCAGTGGACGCTCACCCAGGACGAGTCGGCGGACCTGGGCCTGCTGGCCCGCACCCGGATCACTGTGGTGTGCGCGGGGGTGAAGTCGGTCCTGGACGTACCGGCGACGCTGGAGCGTCTGGAGACGCTGGGCGTCAGCGTCGCCGGTTACCGCACGGACCGGTTCCCCGGCTTCTACCTGTCGGACTCCGGCTTCCCGGTGGACTGGACGCTCGACGGCCCGGAGCAGGTGGCCGAGGTGATGCGGGCACAGGACGCGCTCGGCGCGCAGGAGTCGGCGCTGCTCGTCGCCAACCCGGTCCCGCCGGAGCAGCAGCTCGATCCCGGCCTGCACGCGCGCGTGCTCGCGGATGCGCTGGACGCGTGCGAGCGGGAGGGCGTCACCGGCCAGGCGGTCACACCGTTCCTGCTGGGCTATCTGGTCCGGCACACGGACGGGGCGTCGCTGCGGGCCAACCTGGCGGCGGTGCGCGGCAATGTGCGACTGGCGGCGCGGATCGCCGTGGCGTGGACCGGGAAGTGACCGGCCCGGCCGGCGGCCTGCTGGTCGTCGGTGATGTGATCACCGACGTCGTGGCCCGGCACCCGGGACCGCTCGCGACCGGCACCGACACCGCCGCCGTGATCCGCACGCTGCCGGGCGGCGCGGGCGCCAACGTGGCCTGCTGGGCCGCCCACGCGGGCTGTGCCGACGTACGGCTCCTGGCGCGGGTCGGCGCGGACGCGGCGGGGTGGCACGAGCGGGAGCTGCGCGCGGCCGGGGTGCGGCCCCGGCTGGTGGTCGATCCGGCGGCGCCTACCGGCACCGTGATCTGCCTGGTCGACGCCGGGGCGGCGGCCGAGCGCACGTTCCTCACGTGCAGCGGCGCCTCGCTGCGGCTCGAACCCGCCGACTGGTCGGACGCGTTGCTCGACGGCGTCGGCCGACTGCATCTGTCGGGCTATCTGCTGTTCGCGGAGTCGAGCCGGGCGCTGGCGCGGGCGGCGCTTACCGCGGCACGCGCGCGTGGGGTGCCGGTCAGCCTCGACCCGGCCTCGGCGGGCTTCCTCGCGGAACTCGGCGTGGACCGGTTCCTCGCGTTCGCGCGAGGGCTCGACGTGCTGCTGCCCAGCCGGGACGAGGCGTGTCTGCTGACCGGCCGGCCCGACTGGGCGGACGCGGCGGCCGAGTTGAGCGGGGTGGTCCCGGTCGTGGTGGCCAAGTCGGGGGCGGACGGGGCGCTGGTGGCCCGGTCGGGCTCGGTCCGGAAGCGGATTCCGGCCGTTCCGGCGACGCCTCGGGACACCACGGGCGCCGGTGACGCGTTCACCGGCGCGTTCCTCGCCGCCCTGGTCGCGGGCGCGTCCGTCGAGGAGGCGGCGGAGCGGGGGTGCCGGTCCGGGGCGCGGGCGGTGGAGCGGGTGGGAGGCCGGCCTCCGTATCCGGGACCGGGTACGGAGGGCACGAGCGCACCCGGTCGGTACGAGGCGCACCGGCCGGACCCCGCCGCGCCCGCGCCCGGCCCGTGAGGGCGTCAGGCCTTGCGGCCCCACGCCGAGATCATCGGGGCCGTGGCGAGGTCCATGCCGCCCGACTCCACGTTGGCCAGGTGCCGGTCGATCTCCTCGTCGGTGGCGATCCCCACCGCGACGAGCCGGTCGCGGATCTGCCGGACGGTGGCGGACTCCAGGGCGGTGCAGGCGGGTGAGGTGACGGGGAAGTACGCGTCGGCCTCGACCTCGCGCAGTCCGGCGTCGCGGAGCAGGCGCGGGAGCTTGCGGCCGTAGGAGAGGTCGGCGCCGCGTCCGGCGAGCAGGGTGCGGAAGCCCTGGCGCAGCCGGTTCGCCAGCTCCTGCTCGGGGCCGTACTCGTCGGGGCAGAGGAGGGGCTGCAGGGCGGGGTCGGCGTCCTCGACGAGCAGGTGGCCGCCCGGCTTGAGCGCGTCGATCATCGAGCGCAACGCCCGTTCCCGGTCGGGGACGTGGACGAGGACCAGCCGGGCGTGCACCAGGTCGAAGCGCTGTCCGGGCGGCTCCTCGGCGCCCACGTCGTGGACCAGCACCCGGACCGGGGGCCGGGCCGCGGCGGTGAGCCGGGTGGTGTCGATGTCGGTGGCGACGACCTCGCCGGTGAGACCGACCTTCCTGGCCAGCCAGGACACGACCGAGGTGCCGCCCGCCCCGACCTCCCAGCAGCGCTGACCGGGGCCGATGCCGAGGCGTTCGAGGTGGCGGAAGGTCGTGGGATCGAAGAGGGAGGCGAAGGCGTCGAAGCGTTCCTGCGCCTCCGTCCGGCGGTTGTCCAGCAGGTATCCGTCGGGTCGCGTCATGTCGTGATCATTCCAGCAACCAGCGGTTTCCCGTCCGTCGGCGTCCCATTGTCCACAGGCGGGAACAAAGCGGAACTCCCCATTCCCACAGGCTTTTCCGCGCTCGTCGCAGGACTGGCACACTGGCCGGGCACGGCGCGAAAGCGCCACGTGAGGAGATCCAGGGCAAGGAGATCCAGATGACCATGGCGGGCAATCTGCGGAGGGTCACGGGGCTGAGCGGGGTCGGCGGCCTGCGCAAGGTGGCACGGCTGGCCAGACGGCGTCCCCGGGTCGACCTGAGCCATCCGGCCAGGTCACCCCTCGGTTCCTCGGTGGTCAACTGCGTGACGTACCAGGACGGTGTCCGGGTGTCCGGTGCCCCCGATCTGGTGGACGCGGTGCGGAGGGTCCGCAAGAGCGGGGAGGGCTTCGTCTGGCTGGGACTGCACGAGCCCACGGCCCAGGAGTTCGCCGGTATCGCCGAGCTGTTCGACCTGCATCCGCTGGCGGTGGAGGACGCGGTGGAGGCCCATCAGCGCCCGAAGCTGGAGCGGTACGGGGAGACACTGTTCGCGGTCTTCAAAACGGTCTGTTACGTGGAGCACGAACAGCTGACGGCGACCAGCGAGGTCGTGGACACCGGCGAGATCATGGTGTTCCTCGGCGAGGACTTCGTCGTCACGGTCCGGCATGGCCGGCACGGCTCGCTCGGTCCCCTGCGGGAGGAGCTGGAATCACGGCCCGAGCAGCTCGCGAAGGGTCCGGCGGCGGTGCTGTACGCCATCGCGGACCATGTCGTGGACGAGTATCTGAACGTCACGGACGCGGTGCAGGCGGACATCGACCTGGTCGAGACGGACGTGTTCGCGGAGAACGGCGCGCGGACGGACCCAGGCCGGATCTACCAGATGAAGCGCGAACTCCTGGAGCTGAAGCGGGCGGTGGTGCCGCTCGGGCGGCCACTGGAGGATCTGGCGACCCGGCCGATACGCGTGGTGGACCCGGAGATCCAGGCGTACTTCCGGGACGTGCTGGACCACTTGATACGGGCCAGGGACCAGATCGCCGCCTTCGACGAACTGCTCAACTCGATCCTCCAGGCGCATCTGGCGCAGGTGACGGTCGCGCAGAACGAGGACATGCGGAAGATCACGGCCTGGGCGGCGGTGATCGCCGTGCCGACGATGGTGTGCGGTGTGTACGGCATGAACTTCGAGCACATGCCGGAGCTGGACTGGCGGTACGGCTATCCGCTCGTCATGTCCGTGACCGCACTGTTCTGTGCGGTGGTCTACCGGGGCTTCCGGCGCAACGGCTGGCTCTGACGCCCGCCGGGGCCTCCGGCCGGTCAGCCGTTCCAGGCGGGGTGCCGCGGGTCGTCGGCGCGCACCAGGACGTCGGCCGTGCCGGCGGGGTCGGTCTCCGTCTCGTAGCGGGCGAAGGCGGGGAGCGTCCAGTGGCCGTCCTCCGGGGTGCGGCGGCGCAGGGCGCCCGGAGAGAGAAGGAGGTGGACGGTCAGGTCGAAGGGGAACCAGTGACGCAGAAGGAGGGGCCCATGCATCAACAGCACCGCACCGGGCGGTAGTCGGACGTACGGGCTGCGGGTGGCACGGTCGGTGTCCGCGTCCCACAGGTCCGGCAGCACCCGCCCGTCGCCACCGGGGTCCAACGGTCCGAAGACCTCGCGCCACAGCGCGCCCGTGTCGAACCAGCCGCTGTAGTACGACTCCTCGTCACGCCGTCCGTGTTCGAGACGCAGCGAGGCCGGGCGCAGGAAGCCCTCGGTACCGACGACGAGCGAGGGTCGTCCACGTACCCGCAGCGCCTCCGCGACCCGCTCCGCGAGGTCTCCCGGCCGCGCCGCCGGCGCCCCGTCGAAACCCACCCGCGTCCAGGCGCTCCCGTCGGCGGGCTCCAGACCGCTGATCCGCTCGGCGAGCCGCTCCGCCAGCCGGTCCCAGGTGATCGCTTCGAGTCGCACGGGCCCATGATGCCGGGTCCTGGCGGACGGATGCCGGTCCCGCCGGGCGGTTGCCTGGTCGCGCCGGTCGGGTGCCTGGTGGGGGCGCGACCGGTGCCGACGGGACGACAGGGACCGGCGGGGCACGGGAGCGGGAACCGCACGGGTGCCGGGCGGGCACTGGACGGATGCCGGGGGAAACCGGACGGGTGTCGGGCGGAAACCGGGCGGATGCCGGACAGGCGCCCGGCGGTACGGCCGAATTCCGGGTGGTCCGGCACGGGACGGGGGCTCCGCCAGGGGGAATGAACCGCGTATGGCACGCTCCGCCGCTCCCCCGCCCTCCGGTTCGCCCGAGGAAGTCGCCCCCGGCTCCCCGGACGGGCTCGCACCCCCGGACGGCCACGGCTCCCCGAACGGTCCCGGCTCTCCGGACGCCCTCGCGGCCCTGGGCGGTCTCGTCGTGGTCCAGCCGCTGCGGCACAAGCGGTGTGCGGAGTGTCGGGGCGGACCGTTGTCGTTGCTCGTGCTGGAGGAGGGGATGCCCCGTTGCCTGGACTGTGCGGACCTCGGGCATCTGGTGTTCCTGCCGCGGGGTGACGCCGCGCTGACGCGGAGGTCGCGGGAGGAGAGCGGGTTGTGGGCGGTGGTGGTGCGGTTCAACCGGCGCAGAAGCCGGTACGAGCGGCAGGGGGTGCTGGTGGAGGAGGCCGCGCTGGCCCGTGCCGAGGCCCGCTGCCTGGCCGACGCCGAGGCCAGACGGCGGCGGCGGGCGCGGGACGCGGGCCGCAGGGCGGTGGAGGACGAGCGGTTCGTGGCGGACTTCGCGGCGGAGGTGCGGCGGCTGTTCCCGGGGTGTCCCGCCGAGCGGGCCCTGGCCATCGCGGCCCACGCGGGAGCGCGGGGCAGTGGACGGGTCGGGCGGAGCGCGGCGGGGCGGGCGCTGTCCGAGGAGGCGGTGACCTCGGCGGTCGTGGCCTCGGTGCGGCACATGGACACGCCGTACGACCGGTTGATCATGAGCGGTGTTCCGAGGTGGGAGGCCAGGGAGCGGATCGCGGAGACCGTGCGGGAGGTGGTGCGGGGGTGGGGCGGACGCCCGCTGCGCGCTCCGGCCGCCGGACATCGCCGCGGAGGAGCCGGACCGGCGAACAGGACGAGAGAAGGGAGAGGAGAGGTGATCGGATGAACCCCTGCGGGAGGGCGACGCGGCTCGGTGAAAGGCGAGGTCCGCCGCTCTGCGCGGGCGTCGGGCGCGACGTATCGTGGCCGGAAGAGTCCCGGGCGAGCGCTCCGGGGCAGTGTCGCACCAGCGCCGGGCGACCGCCGAGTGACCCGAGCCCGATGACGCACGGCCCGTCGTACCCCAGGTACCCCCAGCCCGCCGGTATCCGTACACGAGGAATACGCCGATGGCCGATCCCAAGGGGTTCATGACCACCCAGCGCGAGGAATGGCCGCGGCGGTCCGTCGAGGAACGGGCACGGGACTGGGCCGAGGTCTACGTCCCGGGGGCGCTGTTGCCGATCATCGGCGCGCAGGCCGACCGTTGCATGGACTGCGGGGTGCCGTTCTGCCACGAGGCCTGTCCGCTGGGCAATCTGATCCCGGAGTGGAACGACCTGGTGGCGCGGGCGGACTGGCGGGCGGCGAGCGACCGGCTGCACGCGACGAACAACTTCCCGGAGTTCACCGGCCGGTTGTGTCCGGCGCCGTGCGAGGCGGGATGTGTGCTCGCGATCAACCAGCCGGCGGTCACCATCAAGAACGTCGAGTGCGCGATCGCGGAGCGGGCCTGGGAGGAGGGCTTCGTGCCGCCCCGGCCGCCGGAGCGGCTGTCGGGGAAGACCGTGGCGGTGATCGGTTCGGGTCCGGCCGGGCTGGCGGCGGCACAGCAGCTGACGCGGGCCGGGCACACGGTCGCGGTGTACGAGAAGGACGACCGGATCGGCGGTCTGATGCGGTACGGCATCCCCGAGTTCAAGATGGAGAAGCGGCAACTGGAGCGGCGGCTGGAGCAGATGGAGGCAGAGGGCACCCGGTTCCGTACGTCGGTGACGGTCGGGCGGGATGTACCGGCGACGGAGCTGCGGGCGCGGTACGACGCCCTGGTGGTCGCGACGGGCGCGACGGCGTGGCGGGAACTGGCGGTGCCTGGGCGGGAGTTGGCCGGGATACACCAGGCGATGGAGTATCTGCCGCTGGCCAACAAGGTGCGCGAGGGTGACCTGGCGGTCTCGCCGCTGTCGGCGGAGGGCAGGCACGTGGTGATCGTGGGCGGCGGTGACACCGGCGCCGATTGCCTGGGGACGGCGGTGCGCGAGGGTGCCGCGTCGGTGACCCAGCTCGACATCTACGCCCAGCCGCCCGGCGCACGCGACGAGGACGCCGAGCCGTGGCCGACGTATCCGAAACTCTACCGGCTGTCGGCGGCGCACGAGGAGGCGCGGGAGTTGCGGACGGCACCGGCGGCGGACGCGGACGCGCGGCTGTTCGCGGCGTCCACGCTCCGCTTCACCGGGGACGCCGAGGGGCATGTGCGGTCGCTGCACCTGGTCGAGGTGGACGAGCGGCGGAGTCCGCTGCCGGGCACCGGGCGGACGCTCCCCGCCGACCTGGTGCTGCTGGCGCTCGGCTTCTCCGGGCCGGACCGGGAGGACGGGCTGATCGACCAGCTGGGGCTGCGGACGGAACCGCGCGGGACGCTCGCCCGGGACGGCGACTTCGGGACCGGTGTCCCCGGCGTGTTCGCCGCCGGGGACGCGGCTCGTGGTCAGTCGCTGATCGTGTGGGCGATAGCGGAGGGACGGTCGGTGGCGGCGGCCGTGGACCGCTATCTGACGGGCGGTTCCTGGCTGTCGGCGCCGATATCGCCGTACGACAGACCGATGACCGCGTAGTCGAGCATCAACAACGGGATAGCCGAGAGGAGTTGATGGTGGGCCGGACAGGGATCAGGTCGGTGGCGGTCCAAAGGGCATGGGCATGAGTCAACAACAGTGAGCGTGGTCAGGAGAGCAGGAAGTCCGCCTCCCCGGCCTTGGCGCCCTCGATGAAGGCGGTGATCTCGTCCGTGGTGTATATCAACGCGGGGCCGTCCGGGTCGGTGGACTGGCGGACGGCGACGCGGCCGTCGGCGAGCTTCATCGCCTCCAGGCAGTTGCCCCCGTTGCCACCGCTCCACGGCTTGTGCCAGCCGTCGCTGCCCAGCTCCCGTGCGGGCATACCGTTGTAGACACGACCGCGCGGATTGATGCGATCCATTCACAGCTCCTTGCGGAGATCCCGCAGGATCTCCTTCGTGCGTTGTGCCGTGGCGGCTTGTGCCGCCATGCGGTCCATGACCTCGAGGTGGCTCGCCACCTCGGAGCGCGCGTCCAGGTAGACGGCGCCGGTCAGGTACTCGCTGTAGACCATGTCCGGCAGTTCTGACATGGCGAATCGGAACAGCACGAAGGGCCCGTACGTGCCCGGGTGCGGCCCGTCGGCGAACCGGGCCACCTGGAGCGTCACGTTGGGCAGCTTCGTGGCCTCGAGCAACTTGTCGATCTGCCGCCGCATCACCTCCGGGCCGCCGACCGGGCGGCGCAGGGCGGTCTCGTCCATGACGGCCCAGAAGCGGGGCGCGTCCGGCCGGGTGAGCAGGTCCTGACGGCGCATCCGCAGGGCGACGTGCCGCTCGATGTCGTCGGGGCTGGTCTGGCCGATGGCGCCCGACTTGAGCACTCCGCGCGCGTAGTCCTCGGTCTGGAGCAGTCCGGGCACGAAGTGCGGTTCGTAGGAGCGGATGAGGGAGGCGGCCTCCTCCAGGCTGACGTACATCGAGAACCAGCCGGGCAGGATGTCGTGGAACCGCTGCCACCAGCCGGGTCTGTTGGCGTCCTCGGCGAGGCGGACGAAGAGTTCGGCCTCGTCGTCGGGCACGCCGTAGGACTTGAGCAGCACTTGCAGGTACGGGATCTTGAGGGAGACCTCGGCCATCTCCATCCGGCGCACGGTGGCGGGGGCGACATGGAGGACGTGTGCGGCCTCCTCGCGCTTCAGCCCGGCGCGTTCCCGCAGCTCCAGCAGGCGTCGGCCGAGGACCACCTGACCCACGGTCGGCGCGGACCGCGGTTCGCTCACGTGCCACCTCCGACTGACATCCCGCTCCGGCAAAAGACGCGACAGCGCCGGGGCGCCGGGCACCGTGTCCCGACAGCCCTGCGGCGCCGTTCGAAGACGCGTACGTGGATCCGGCCGGATCGACGACGGTCTCAATTGGCGCCGCGCGACGTGCTGTTGCGAGCAGTGTGCCACGGCCCTCCACCGCGTCACACAGCACTCTGCATTTTTCAGAGTGACACTTGCCAAGTGTTCACGGCGGGGAGATAGTGGCAAGCGTGATTCCGTCCGCGCCCTTAGGAACAGACTCCGCCGCAGACCGGTCCGGTCTCGGTGTCGCCACCGGAGAAGCCCCGGTCAGGGGCGCCGCCAAGCGACGGTTCCGCTTCGAGCTGGCCGCACATCCGACGTCCTCCGCCGAGGCCAGACGTGTGACGCGCGCCCGGCTGCGGGGCTGGTCGGTGTGCGCGGACACATGCGACAGCGCCGCCCTGGTGGTGTCCGAGCTGGTCACCAACGCGATCATGCACACCGCGAGCAGCCGGGTCGTGTGCGAGCTGCACGACCAGGACGACGTGGTGCGCATAGCCGTGCGCGACGAGGGGTGCGCGCCCGGCGATCCCCACCCGGCACAGCAGCGGCCCGACGAGGAGCACGGGAGGGGGTTGCTTCTCGTCGACGCGCTGTGCCGGGCCTGGGGCACCCGGCAGCACGGACCCGGACTGCTGGTGTGGGCGGAGCTGCCCAGGGAGGGCGACGCGGAGGCATCCGCATCCGACGAGGCATACGGCACGGCGTACGGCACGGCCGACGAGCTGTTCGACGCCTACGCCGCGGCGGACGACGTCGCCGACATCGCCGACGCGCCCGCCGGAACCCGGGAACATGCCCCCGCCCGTGATCCCCGCTGCGACCTCGGCTGGGGTGTACGCCCCAAGCCGGACCCCTCCCCCGTCCCGGGCGAGGACGAGTCCGCCGGGCCGGCCGTCCGGCGCGGCGAGACGGTTCCGGCCCAGTGGGCCGGGCCCGGCCTCGGCGCGGTACCGCCGGGACGGACGGCGGCGCCGGAGCCGACCCAGCCGTGGGCCGTCCCATGACCGGCACCGGGCAGCCACTGGGGCTCGACACGCTCGTCAGACTGGGGCGTCATCGTCACCTGCCCATACCGACCGGTCGGCCTGTCCTGCCCGAGGGTATGACGACCCCGCTCGGCATGGACGCCGTGGCGGTCCCGGAC
Source organism: Streptomyces sp. NPDC026659 (assembly GCF_040638245.1). Lineage (NCBI taxonomy): Bacteria > Bacillati > Actinomycetota > Actinomycetes > Kitasatosporales > Streptomycetaceae > Streptomyces > Streptomyces sp. NPDC026659. The sequence goes on from NZ_JBEZXY010000012.1 coordinate 202,005, forward strand.
CGGCTGGCCGCGCTGCTCCTGCCCCGGCTGCCCCGCGTGGGATGCGTGTACGCCGACGGCACGCACTGGTGGTGGATCGTCCCCGCCGACTCCGACTACGCCCTGTCCTGGCCCTCCCCGGCCCACTACGCCACCGGCGCTCCCGTCCCCACCACGGCCCGCCTGCTCCACCGCCCCGAGGGCACGATCCCCTACACCCCACCGATCCCCCTGTACCTCGCCCTGTGCCGGGCGACGGGCACGACGCCGGACTGGTCCCGCCCGCTCTCGGCCTGACCGGGGCGTTACGGGAGCCGCGTTCTACGGGAGCCGCGTTCGCGACACCCCTTGGCCCACCCGGCCACGGCACCACACCACCGTGCGCCCGTCGTGTCCTCGTCGCGCCCCGTGCGCGCGGGACCGCCCCGGACGGCGCCGCTCCACCGCGCACCGTGTTCCGGCACCGCCCGCGCACTCCCCCCGCGCCCCCGGCACCCCCGCTCGCGCCCTGTCCGAGCCCCCGTCGTGCGGCAATAGTGGCCGTTCGGTCACGGCGTCGGGAGGTTCGCGGTGGGGCGGAGGCGGGGGCGGGAGGAAACCGAGGTCTCGGAGTCGGAGCGGCTGCTGTTCGGCGGCCCGCTCAGGTACGACATGGGGTGGAACGAGCACTCGCAGGCGTTCCTGGAGCTGAGCTTCCGGGCGATGGTGCGGCGGCTGCCGGGAATGCTGGCGTCCAGTCTGCGGCTGGCGCGGCGGGCGGACCCGGGAGCCGCCCGGACCGTGCTGGCCGCCGAGGTGGGCCGGGGTGTGGCGCAGGCGGTGAGCCTGCTGGCCGTGAACAGCGCGCTCGGCAGCCTGCTCAGCGGCCCGGACATCGAGGAGCGACTGCGGGCGGCGGCCCCCGCCCTGGCCGTGATGGCCGCGATGATGCTGGTCGCGGCGCTGCTGCGGGCCGCCTCCACCTACGCCACCGGCCGCCTGGAGCCCAAGGTGGAGCGGGTGGCGACCGAGCTGTACCTGGAGCGCGCGGCCAATGTGGAGCTGGCCGCGATCGAGGACCACGCCTTCCACAAGCTGCTGGACACCGCGCAGTACGGCGCCCGCTCGGCGCGGCACATGATCTCGTACAGCGCCCGGGTGATCAACGCGATGATCTCGCTCATCGCGGCCGCCGGTGTGCTGACCGTCCTGCACCCGGCGCTGCTGCCGCTGCTGGTCACCATGACCCTGCCGAGCGCCTGGAGTTCGCTCACCATCGCGCGGCGCCGCTACGAGTCGTTCCACGTCTGGGTGCAGCACGCCCGCGCGGGCCAGCTCATCGGCAGTCTGCTCACCGAGCAGGGCGCGGCTCCGGAGATCCGGGTGCACGGCGTCGGCCCGTTCCTGCTGCGGCACTACCGGTCGATGTCGGAGACGGCGGAGGCGGAGCAGGCCCGGCTGTCTCGGCTGGCCGCGCGCACCGGCCTGGTCGCCGCCGCCTGGACCGGCCTCGCGACCCTCGCCACGTACGCCACGCTGGGCGCGCTGCTGGTCACGGGCGCGATGGCCCTGTCGGTGGCGGGTACGGCGGTCATCGCGATCCGGACCGGGGCGGCGAGCCTGGACACGCTGGTGCTGGAGATCAACCAGCTGCACGAGGAGGCCCTGTTCGTGGGCGACCTGGAGCGGATGTACGTGGAGGCGGCCGAGCGGGCGATCCCGGTCGGCGGGAAGGAACTGCCCGAGCATCCGAAGGAGATCCGGTTCGAGGACGTCACCTTCAGCTACCCGGGCGAGGGGGCCCGCCCGGCCCTCGACGGTGTGACTCTCAGCCTGCCGACAGGCCGGATCATCGCCCTGGTCGGCGAGAACGGCTCGGGCAAGACCACCCTGGTCAAGCTGCTCGCGGGGCTGTACAACCCGGACCGGGGCCGCATCCTGTGGGACGGCGTCGACGCGGCGCGGGCCGACCGGCGGGCGCTCGCCGAGCGGGTCGCGATGGTGGCCCAGGACTTCAAGCGCTGGCCGTTCACCGCGAAGGTGAACGTGGCCGTCGGCCGTTCGTCCGTGCCCATGACAAAGGAGCGGCTGGACGCGTCGGTGGCCGAGGCGGGCGCCGAGGAGGTGGTGGCCGCACTCCCGAACGGCCTGGACACCCTGCTGGCCCGCAATTTCAGCGGCGGCCACGAGCTGTCCGGCGGCCAGTGGCAGCGGCTCGGCATCGCGCGGGCCGCCTACCGGCGCGGGGACATCCTGATCGTGGACGAGCCGACGGCGGCGCTGGACGCGCGGGCCGAGCTGGCGGTGTTCGAGAAGATCCGGGCGCTGGCGGGCAGCGGGCAGACCGTCGTGCTGATCACCCACCGGCTGGCCTCCGTACGCCACGCCGATCTGGTGCATGTGCTGGAGCGGGGACGGCTCGTGGAGTCCGGCACTCCGGAGGAGCTGCTGGCCGGGGGCGGGGTGTACGCGGAGCTGTACGCGCTCCAGGCGGACCAGTTCACGGCGGCGGTGCCCACGCCCAGGTCCGCGTGAGCCGGGGCCCTGTCCGTACTGATCCGTCGGCGCTGCCCGCCCCGCCTAGTCGGCGCTCTCCGGCCCCCGCAGGATCACCAGGAACGTGTCCGTGGCGAGGTCCATCACGACCTCCGCGGGCAGCCCTTCGAGGCGTCGCGCGTGCGCGAACTCCTCCGCCGGCCATGATCCGCGCGGTCCGCCGGCGGGAAAGCGCCCGAGCTCCGTTCGCCCGTTCACCATCTCGCACCTCCAGAAGACGTCGTACTTCATGGAAGTGAACGCCTCGGAGGGGCCGATCGCCTCGGCCGGTGACGGGACTGAGACATTGCCGACACCGAGTCAGTGCGCTTCGCCACCGTTCGGGTGCCTGCCGAGCGCGGTCAGGTCGAGCAGGCCGCGGACGGCGCCGAGTGCGTCCAGGGTGTCGTCGTCGTGGACCGAGTAGGTGTGGAAGACGCGGTCGCGGTCGCGGAGGAAGCAGCTGAGACCGGGGCGTTCGACCGGGCGGCCTTCCTGCTCCACGGTCGCCTCGAAGTCGCGGTTGAAGTCGCCGGGAGCCGAGGAGTACCAGGGCACCGCCCAGCCCATCCGCGCCTTGAACGGCAGGATCCGAGTGAACGGCGCGCGGGAGACGGCCGCGAAGGCGGTGTCGCGGGCGCGCAGCCGGTCGAGGTGGCCCAGCTGGTCCAGGAAAACCGCGCAGCAGGGGCAGCCCTCCGTCCACTCCGGGGCGAACATGAAGTGGTGGACGACGAGTTGGGCCCGGCCGTCGAAGAGCTCGAGGAGGGTGGCCTTGCCGTCGCCGCCCTCGAAGACGTACTCCGGGTCGACCTCCACCACGGGCAGCCGCCGCCGCTCGGCGCCGAGTGCGTCGCGGGCCCGGGCGACCGCCTCCTCCTTGCGCCGTAACTCCTCGCGCGCCGCACGCCATTGCGCACGGGTGACGATCTCCGGAAGCGACATGGGCCCTCCTGCCTGTCCGACGGTCGGTTCGTGGTGCTGACCGAGGCAAGGCGCGGAACTCATCGCGGAGCGCCGGGATTTCTTCGACGATTTCCCGGCGGTCCCCCTCAGGCAGGTCAGGCGGCCGGCAGCACCCGCCAGTCCCGGCCGCCGCTCTCCAGCTCACCGAGGGCCTCCTGGAGCCGGTCGGTGTGGCGCGGGGTCAGGCGGCCGGTGTCGTCGAGGTGGACCGCGCAGGCGGTGGTGGTGTCGACGAGCCGTTCCAGGGCGGTGGCCACCGCGCCGGTGTCGCGGGTGTGCCGGGCGAGGGCGGGCAGTTCGGCGGCGGCGACCGCCATGGCGGTGTGGGCCTCGGCGAGCGTGCGGTACGCCTCACGGCGCAGCGCCCAGCGTTCGGCGCGGTCGCCGGACTCGGCCATCACGTGCGCGAGGTAGGCGTGCGCGGCGGTCCCGGCGGCGGCGAGCCGCGCCCGTACGCCCGCGCCCCGCTTCCCGGGCATCGGCAGATGGCCGACGATCAGCACCAGCGCGCAGGCCAGCAGGGTCTCGGCGATCCGGCTGACGCTCGCCTGCGGTTCGCCGCCGATCATGATCAGGGCGAGGACGAGCACGGTGACGACGGCGGTCAGCGCGGCGAAGTGCCGGGTGGAGACGGGCAGCAGCGCCCCGCACACCGCGACCAGCGCGATCAGCCCGAAGGGCCTGGGCAGCACTGCGGCGAACCCGGCGAAGAGCAGTGCGCCGAGCACGGTGCCCGCGGCCCGGCACAGCACCCGGGAGGCCATCGGACCGAGGTCGGGCTTGACGAGGAAGACGGCGGTGACGGGGAGCCAGTACCAGTGCTGGTGCCTGCCGTACCAGCCGGTGTGGTGCAGGGCCTGGGCGATGCCCGCGGCCGCGCCGAAGGAGAGGGCGACGCGCAGCCCGTACTCGCGGCCCCCGGTACCGAACGCGGTCCGCAGCGCACGCCGGGCGCCCCAGGGGCGCACGAGCAGCCGGTGTGCGCCGCCGTCGGCGCGGTCGAACGCCTCGGCGGCGTGCAGCAGCGCGTCGTCGAGGGCGCGCAGGGCGGGCGCGGTGCGGGCGGGGGCGGGCAGCGGTCCGGTGCCGGTGTTGCCGCGCACGGCGGCGGCGAGCCGCCGGGGTCCGGCCGAGGCCCGCGCCGAGAGGGGTTCGCCGGTCCAGGCGAGGGCGGTGGCGGCCTCGGCGAGCGGGAGCGCGGCGACGTACTGCGCGTGCAGCCGGCGTTCGGGGGCCAGGGTGGCGTAGCGGCGCAGCCGGGGTCCGGCCAGGGCGTCCTGGGCGCGGTCGAGTGCGGCGGTGAGCGCGGCCCGGCGTGCGGTGGCGTCGGGTCCGCCGACGGCGTCGAGCAGGTCGGCGATGGCGTCGTACACCGCCGCGACCGCCGTCCGTTCGCCCTCGAAGCGCAGGTCGGAGACGAGCGAGCCGGGGGTGGGCAGGGCGAGGCGCAGCAGGAGCAGCCAGGCCGCTCCGGCGAGGAAGGCGAGGGCGCGCTGCCAGCCGCTCTCGGGGCTCGGCATCCCGGCGCCGATGGCGGCGGTGACGAGCAGTTGGGTGGCGGAGGCGGAGGCCAGCGGCCCGACGGCGCTGACCGACCCGGCGACCAGGCCGAGCAGCGCGAGCACGAGGGTCAGCGGTACGGCGGCCAGGTGTTCGCCCGCGCCGGTGCCGACGAGCAGGCCGAGGCCGCCCGCGAGCGCGGGGGTGCCGAGGCTGCGGACGGAGAGACGGCGGCCGCCGGGGCGGTCGTTGATCCCGGCGAGCATCGCGCCGGTCGCGGCGAGGACGCCGTCCGCGACGTGTCCGGCCAGGACGCCCGCGAGCAGCAGCGGTCCGGCGGCGAGCGCGCCTCGGGCGACCGCGCTCCAGGGGACGGGCCCACGCTGGGCGCGGAAGGCGTGGGCGAGCCAAGGCGGCAGTGACCGGACGGCGGGGCGCGACACGGGGCTCCTGTTCGTACGAGGGCGGGGGCGTGCCTTCGGACGACGGTGGCCGGGCTGGTGTCGCCCTCCACAGTACGGGGCGTTGTCGCGTACGGGCGTCGGGCGGGTTTCCGGGAGGTGAAGCGGGCGTTCAGGGTTGCGTGCCGAGCAGTTCCCCGGCCTGTTCCACGGCGCGGACCAGGGCCTGCGGGTCGGGTCGCAGGGCGCCGGTGATCGCGTCCATACCGCGCAGTCCGGCCCGCTCCAGCAGCCGTTTCTCGTTGGTCACCCACTCGCCGCGTGCCGCGAGCACGGCGTGGGCGGACTGCGCGGCGGCGACGGCGAGGGCGCCCGCGACCTCGGTGAGGCGGCCGTGCGGGGCGTGATGCGCCCTGGCGTAGCCGAGGGTGGCGCGGGCGGCGTTGGACCAGCGGGGCGGGGCGCTGCGGCGCAGGGCGTCCGGGTAGCGGGCGGGGCGGGGCAGGCTGCCGCGCAGCACCTGATTGACAGCCAGCTCGGCGACGATCAGATAAGTGGGGATGCCCGCGAGGTGGAACAGCAGCGGCTCCACCCGGAACCGCCCCTCCTCCGCCTCGGCCAGCTCGTGCTCCACGACGTCCAGGTCCCGGTAGTGCACGTCCACCCGGCGTCCGTCGATCGTCAGCCAGGCCCCGCCGTTGAACACCCCGCCACCCCAGCCGCCCACCTCGGACACCTCGCCCTCCCAGCCGAGGGCGCGCAGGTCACCGGGGTCGAAGGCGCCCCGGTAATAGAGGGCGAGGTCCCAGTCGCTGTCGGCGGTGTGGGTGCCCTGCGCCCGCGATCCGCCGAGAGCGACGGCGCGGACGGTGGGCAGCGCGGCGAGGCGGTCGGCGGTGGCGGAGAGGAACTCGGCGTCGGGGAGGGCGGGCATGGGGGTCCTTGGGTGGGGGCGGAGGCCCGGCGCGACGCCACGGGAACCGGAGGCCGGGGCGACGCACTACGGAAGCCGGAGGCCGGAGGCCGAGGTCACGCAACGGAAGCCGGAGGCCGGGGCGACGCTACGGGAGACAGCGGCCGGGCGCACCGAAATTCGGGTGCGGGGCCGGTCGTACCCGCGAATGATGCGGAGGTCGTCCCCCGTCCCGTCCCTGGAGCCGCCATGATCCGCCGCGTGACCGTCCCCGGTCTCTTCCCGCCGCCCACCTACTCCCACGCCTCCGTGGTCGAGGCGGGCACCCGGATCGCCTTCCTCGCGGGCGCGGTCCCGCTGGACGAGCACGGCGAACTGGTCGGCCCGGGCGACCCCGTCCGCCAGGCCGAACAGGTCCTCGCCAACCTGCGCGCCCAGCTCCACGCCGTGGGCAGCGACCTCGGCCATGTGCTGGCCACCGATGTGTACGTGGTGAGCGACGACCCCTCGGTCCTCGCCGCCGTCTGGAAGGCGGTCGAGGCCTCGGGCCTGAGCCACGGACCCCACTCCTCCACCCTGCTCGGCATCGCGTGCCTCGGCTACCCGGGCCAGCTGGTGGAGATCACGGCGACGGCGGCGGTACCGGAGCGGTGATGACGACCCCGGTGACGCTGCGCCGGGCGGCCGCGGCGGACGCCCGCCCCACCGCCGACCTGTGGCTGCGGTCCTTCGCCGCCGCGCTGCCCACGGTCACCCGGCCCCGCTCCGACGACGAGGTGCGCGCCTACCTGCGCGACGTGGTCCTCCCGCACCACGAGACCTGGGTGGCCGAGGACACGGAGGCGGGGATCGTCGGCATGATGGCCCTGCACGGGGACCTGTTGTCCCAGCTCTATCTGGACCCGGCCTGGCGCGGACGCGGTCTCGGGGACCGGTTCGTGGCGCTGGCCAAGGAGCGCGCCCCGGGCGGCCTCGCCCTGTGGGCGTTCCAGGTGAACAAGCCCGCCCGCCGCTTCTACGAGCGCCACGGCTTCACCGCCGTCGAGTACACGGACGGCGCCGGGAACGAGGAGGGGGAGCCGGACGTGCGGTACGTCTGGCAGCCCTGAGGTGAGGGCCGGTCAGCTCAGGCCGGCCGCGCGGGCCGCCGTGCTCAGGACCTCGCGGAGCATCTCCGCCGTCAGACGGCCGGTGAAGGTGTTGCGCTGGCTGACGTGGAAGCAGCCGAAGAGGTCCAGGTCGCCGAGGGCGACGCGGGTGCCGTGGGCGAAGCGGGGACGGGGGCGGGGGACGGGCCAGCCCGCCTCGGCGAGCGCGGGAAGCGTCGCCTGCCAGCCGAAGGCACCGAGGACGACGGCCGCCCTCAGGGTGGGGCGGAGCAGTTCGAGTTCGCCGACCAGCCAGGGGCGGCACATGTCGCGCTCGCCCGGGGTGGGCTTGTTGGCGGGCGGGGCGCAGTGCACGGGCGCGGTCACCCGGACTCCGTACAGCTCCAGGCCGTCGTCCGCGCTCACCGAGGTCGGCTGCGAGGCCAGGCCCACGTCGTAGAGCGCTTGGAAGAGCACGTCCCCGGAGCGGTCGCCGGTGAACATGCGGCCGGTGCGGTTGCCGCCGTGTGCAGCCGGGGCGAGCCCGATGATCGCCAGGCGGGCATCGGCCGGTCCGAAGCCGGGCACCGGGCGGCCCCAGTACGGCTGGTCGGCGAAGGCGGCCCGTTTTGTACGGGCCACCTCCTCGCGCCACTCGACCAGGCGCGGGCAGGCCCGGCACTCGGTCAGCCGCCGGTCGAGGCGGGCGAGGGCGGCGCTGTCGTCCATACCGGCCACCGTAAGCCCCGGTCCGTACCCCCGCCGGACGCCCTGGGTGCCCGAGCACACCCCCCGCTCACGTGAACGCCGCCCCCAGCGCGACGAAGCCGCAGATCAGCACGAACAGCACCGCGAGCAGCGGCCACACGAACCGCAGATAGCGGTCGTAGCCGACCTTCGCGAGCGCCACGCCGCCCATGACGACGGCGGTGGTCGGCACCCACAGGTTCATCCAGCCGCTGGACGCCTGCCAGGCGGTGACGACGACCGCGCGGGAGACCCCGGCGAAGTCGGCCAGCGGGGCGAGGATCGGCATGGCGAGCGTGGCGTGCCCGGAGGTGGAGGGGATCAGGAAGGCCAGCGGCAGATTCACCACGAACACGATCACCGCGAACACGCTGGAGGAAGTGCCCCTGACCACGCCCTCGATGGAGTGCAGCACGGTGTCGGTGATCCGTGAGTTGTTCATGATCACGGTGACGCCCCGGGCCAGCACGATCACCAGCGCGGGCGCGATGAAGTCGGCGGCGCCCTGCACGATCGTCGCGCTCAGCCGCTGCTCCCCCATCCGCCCCACCAGCCCGACCAGGACGGCCGCGCACAGGAACAGCGCGGCGAGCTGCGGAAAGGACCAGTCCAGCTCGAATCCGTACGGCTTCGCGTCCGCGTCCCCGCTCAGCGCGCTCGACCAGGGCACCACCGAGAAGATCATGAACGCGAAGACCAGCACCATCGTGACCAGCACCGCCTTGTGCAGTCCGGTCAGCTCGGGCTCCGCGTCCGGCGCCTCGGTGGCGTGCTCCCGGTCCCCGGGCAGGAACCCGGTGAGCGACCGCGCCGGATCACTCCGCACCCGCCGCGCGTACCGGATCACGTACGCCACCGTCACCGCCGTCAGCACCACCCACATCGCCGAGCGCAGCAGGATGCCGTCGCCGAGCGAGATGTCGGCGGCCGAGGACGCCACCCCCGTCGCGAACGGGTTCACCGTCGAGCACAGCACCCCGATCCCCGCGCCGAGGATGATCGTGCCGACGGCGACCATCCGGTCGTAGCCGAGGGCCAGCATCAGCGGCACGATCAGGCCGTAGAAGCCGAGGGTCTCCTCGGCGAAGCCCTCGACCGTGCCGAGCACCGAGAACACCACCATGATCCCGGCGATCAGCAGCGCCCCGCGCTCGCGCAGCCGGTGGGCGAGCCGGGCGATGCCCCGGTCCAGCGCGCCGGTGGCGAACACGACGGTGATGAACGCCCCGATGGCGAGCACGAACAGGAACACGCCCGCCGCGCCGTACAGACTCCCGGACAGGTCGGGTCCGACCAGCCGCTCCTGGCGTCCCGCAGTCCGTACAGCCCGTTCACCGGCGAGAGGAACAGATCGTCGAGCCGGTCCGTGAGGGACCGTCCCGAGGACACCCGGTGGTACGTGCCCTGGATCGGGGCGCCGGAGGCATCGCGGGCGTACTCCCCCGGCGGGATCAGGAAGGCGAGCAGCCACACCACCACGGTGACGGCGGCGAGGACGGTCAGCGCGCTCGGAAAGGTGAACTTCCGCTCGCGCCGGGGAGGTTCTCCCGCCTTGGCCGCCGTCTCCATGTCCCCTCCTCGTCCCTCCTCACCCGCACCGATCACTCCAGCGTCGAGGTCACTCCAGCGTCGAGGGCGGCCGGGCGGGGCGCATCCGGGGTGGGCCGTGGGAGGGGCCCCGGCGGAGTACGGCACTGAAGGCCCCTCCCTCCCAAGGGCCACCGCGCCGAAAACGGCTCGGGCCGGGGCAGCGCGACGCGTTAGGGTCGGCAGCATGGCTTTGGCTGCACAGGATTCACCGGACGCGGACGACGACGTGAACCGTGACTCCGCCGCCCCCGACCCGAAGACCTCCGCCGCCGTGGCCGCTGCGAAGGCCGCCGGGCCGGCGACGGGCGAGACCGTCCGGATCGACAGCTGGATCTGGGCCGTACGCCTGGTCAAGACGCGTTCGCTGGGCGCGACCGCCTGCCGTGGCGGCCATGTCCATGTGAACGGTGACCGGGTGAAGCCCGCCCACTCCGTGCGGGTCGGTGACGAGGTACGGCTGCGGCACGAGGGCCGGGAGCGGATCGTGATCGTGAAGCGGCTGATCCGCAAGCGGGTCGGCGCACCCGTGGCCGCCGAGTGCTACGTCGACAACTCGCCGCCGCCCCCGCCCCGCGAGGCCGTGGCCCCCGCCGGTGTCCGGGACCGCGGCGCGGGCCGCCCCACCAAGCGCGACCGCCGCGAGCTGGAACGGCTGCGGGGGCTGGGATCACTGGGCGCCTCGGCGGCGGCACGCACCACGCCCGAGGAGCCGGACGACACCGGCCACACCGGCCACACCGGCCGATCGGGCCACTCCGGCGACACCGGTCACGCCGGTCACGCCGGTCGATCGGGCCACCCCGGCGACACCGACCGCACCGACCGGCCTGGCCGACCCGGCGACACCGACCGCACCGACCGCACCGACCGCACCGACCGTCGTAGCCGACCCGACCGACCCGGCGGCTCCGGAGGACGACGCCGAGGACGGTGACACCCGACCCCGCGCGCCGCGGCCAGCCCAGCTCAGCCCACCCCAGCTCAGCCCACCCCAGCTCAGCCCACCTCACTCCAGCTCAGCTCAGCTCAGCTCAGCTCAGCTCAGCTCAGCGGCAGCGTCCCCCGCACTGCCCGCACCCACATCCCGTCCTCCGTCAGATACCTGTCCACCTCCAGTCCCGCCTCCGCCAGCGCCTCCTCGAACTCCTCCACGCTCAGCGGGCGGGCGCGGAAGGTCTGGGTCCAGACCGCGTCCGGGAACACATACTCGGCGCGGACCGCACGCACCCCCTCCCCCACCGGATCGCTCGCCACGATCCGCACCGTGAAGCCGCTCGGGTCGACCCGCTCCCTCGGTATCCGGCTGTGATAGTCCGCGCCCTCCCGCTGGAGGAGGACACAGCCCCCGTCCGCGACATGCCGGACGCAGGCACGCAGCAGACCGCGCCGCACCTCCGGGTCACCGGTGTGCACCAGGAATGAGGCGAGCATGACCACGTCGAACCGCTCGCCCAGGTCCAGATCCTCGATGGGTCCGCATATCGTGCGGGCCCCCCGCACACGGGCCAGCATCTCCGCCGACTCGTCCACGGCGGTGACCGTGAAGCCCCGCTCCAGCAGGGCGTGGGTCACCCGGCCCACGCCGCTGCCCAGCTCCAGGATGTGTGCCCCTGCGGGCACCGCCGCCGCGATGACGTCCGGCTCCTCGCCGACCGGCATCCGGGAGTACAGCTCGACCGCACAGCCGTCCGGAGTGATCGCCCCCGGGCCCGTGCCTTCGTGTCCCTCACGCATTTCGACCGTCATGCCCCCACAACGCGCGGCGCTCGCACGGCCGTTCCCCTCCACCGACAGTCCACTCGTTCGAGTCAATTCACCGCCCGGCGGGAACTCTCCGCCCTTGGTGCACGGGCCCGGCGAAGAGTACGTTGCAAGGAGGAGTGGAGACGGAATGCGTACGGGCAGTGAACCGACGACCGCGCGCAGTGCGCTGCGAGCACGGCTCTGGCTGGCCGTGTGGGGGTTCGGCTGGGCCGTCTTCGGGACCGTCGCCTTCGTCCTCGTCGGACGGCCGGGCTGGGCGGCGGCCTGTGCCGCGCTGTGGCTGGTGGTCACCATCGATCTGACGCTGGTCCTGCGGCACTTGCGGCAGGGCCCGCACTACCAGCCGGGCCGCGACGTCCCGCCGTACCAGCCCGTGGACGACGAACCGTCGGACCGACCGAAACCGCCCCGGCCGGGCCGCCCGTCGACACCGCGCCGGCACCCCTGACCCGGAGCACGCTGCCTGACCGGGGGCACCCCTGGACCGGAAACACCGGAGCCGACCGAGCCCCGCCCCCGCGCTCAGGATTCGAAGCGCGCCGCCCGCAGATACTGCGGGTTGGGGTCGAGGGCGGCGGCCAGCCGGAAGTGGCGGCGGGCCTGACCGGGCCGCCCCTGGCGCTCGTAGGTGCGGCCGAGAGCGAAGTGGGCGAAGGCGTTGTCCGGCTCGCGCTCCAGGACGATGGTGAACTCAAGCTCGGCGGGGCGCAGTTGGGCAGCGGCGAAGAAGGCACGCGCGCGCAGCAGCCGGGCGGCGGTGTTCTCGGGATGGGCGGCGATGACCTCGTCGAGCAGCTTCACCGCGCCTCTGGGATCCCGCGCGTCGAGCAGGCGCTCGGCGGCACGGAAGTCGATGACGTGCGTCTCCGGAGTACGTCCGGTCGATCCGCTGGTCTCGGGCACGGCGAAGTCCTTCCCTCACTGGGGCATTCCAACGCCTGTACGCGGAGGGCTATTCCGTCGAACCGCCCTCGTGGGAGCGGGCCGCGCGGGCCGTCAGCTCCTCCCACACCCGGTCGACGCGCTCCTTCAGCGCCTCCAGAGGCACGTCGTTGTCGACGACGATGTCCGCGATCTCCAGGCGCTGTTCGCGGCTCGCCTGGGCGGCCATGCGCGCGCGGGCGTCCTCCTCGGCCATCCCCCGCAGCCGGACCAGCCGGTCGAGCTGGGTCTCGGGGCTCGCGTCCACGACGATCACGAGGTCGTAGAGGGGCGCCAGGCCGTTCTCGGTGAGGAGCGGCACGTCGTGAACCACGACGGAGCCGGGTCGCGCGGCGCTCTCCAGTTCGCGGGAGCGGGCACCCACCAGCGGGTGCACGATCGAGTTGAGGAGGGCGAGCTTCTCGGGGTCGGCGAAGACGAGGGCGCCGAGCCGGGGTCGGTCCAGGGAGCCGTCCCCAGCCAGGATCTCCGGTCCGAACGCCTCGGTCACGGCGGCGAGACCGGGGGTACCCGGCGCCACGACCTCGCGTGCGATGCGGTCGGCGTCGATCAGTACGGCCCCGTGCTCCACGAGCAGCCGGGACACCTCGCTCTTGCCGGCGCCGATGCCACCGGTCAGACCCACTGTCAGCATGACCGGAAGCTTAGAGCCCGCCTGATCGACACCGGCGCGTGGCTCAGCACTCGACTCCGCCGCTCAGCACTCGCCGCCCGCCCGCCTCGGCCCGAAAGGCTATGTCCCGCGCTAAAGGCGATGTCCCGCGCTCGGGCGGCCGCGCGCGGTTCCGTGGTCGATGGTGCGGTTCCGTGGTCGGTGGTGCGTGGCGTATCCGGTGGTCCCGCCGGATGCGCCGACGGAGCCCGGCGGCAGCGGGGCACCCCGCCCTAAGCCACGCGGCTCAGCACGCGCGAACCGCCCCGGCACGGCCCCGGACCCGGACCCGGCCTCAGCCCTCGCCCTCCCGCTCAGCGAGAAACCGCTCGAACTCGCGGCCGATCTCGTCGGCGGACGGGATGTCGACCGGCTCGGCGAGCATGTTGCCCCGGGTCTCGCTGCCCGCGGCCGCGTCGTACTGGTGCTCAAGGCCCTGGACGAGCGAGGTCAGTTCCTCGTCACCCTCACGGATCTGCCGCTCGATCTCGGTCTGCGTGCGGTGCGCGTCGGTGCGCAGCGCGTGCGCGACGCCGGGCAGGACGAGTCCGGTGGCGGCGGTGATCGCCTCCAGGACGGTCAGGGCGGCGTCCGGGTAGGTGGAGCGGGCGATGTAGTGCGGGACATGCGCGGCGACGCCGAGCGTGTCGTGGCCCGCCTCGGAGAGCCGGTACTCGATCAGCGCCTCGGCGCTGCCGGGCACCTGGGCCTCGTCGAAGGGGCTGCGGTGGCCGGGCACCAGGTCGGTGCGGTTGCCGTGCGGCGTGAGACCGACGGGGCGGGTGTGCGGAACGCCCATGGGGATGCCGTGGAAGTTCACCGAGAGGCGGACGCCGAGCCGCTCCACGATCTGCCGTACGGCCGTCGCGAACCGCTCCCACTCCACGTCCGGTTCGGGCCCGGAGAGCAGCAGGAAGGGGGCGCCGGTGGTGTCCTGGACGAGGCGGACCTCGATGGCCGGCACCTCGTAGTCGGTCCAGTGGTCCCGCTTGAACGTCAGCAGCGGGCGGCGGGCCCGGTAGTCCACGAGCCGGTCGTGGTCGAAGCGGGCGACGAGCTGGTGGGGCAGCGTGTCGAGCAGCCGCTCGACGATCTGGTCGCCGGCCTCTCCCGCGTCGATGTATCCGTCGAAGTGGTAGAGCATGACCAGTCCGGCCGATTCCTGAGCCAGCGCCATGTCCACCACGGCCAGCCCCTTCGGCTCCCACGCGTACAAACCCTGCGGATCAAGCACGATGACCGCCCCTCCTAGTGTCCATACCCCCCAACACCCACAGAACCAAAGGCATTCCCAAGATCACCAAGGGTAAGTCCCCAACTGATGTCAAGGTGTCCCACCCAAGGGGCGCGGGGAACTGCGCGACAAGCCACAACGCACCCGCACCCGCACCCGCACCCGCACCCGACAACGCAAAAACGCCTGAGGACCCGCACCTCGAAAGGTACGGGCCCTCAGACTCAGCTGCTAAGCCTCAGCGGTGAGCGTTCAGCTCTGGCCGCCCGCCAGCTTCTCACGCAGCGCGGCAAGCGCCTCGTCGGAAGCCAGGGCACCGGACGTGTCCGCACCCTCGGAGGAGTACGAACCGCCACCGGCCGCGGCCGGAGCGGCAGCCTCGCCACCCTCGGCGGCAGCGGCCTCGTCGGCCTCGCGGGACTTGATGACCTGCGCCTGGTGCTGCTCGAAGCGCTGCTGGGCCTCGGCGTACTGCGTCTCCCACGCCTCGCGCTGGGTCTCGTAGCCCTCGAGCCAGTCGTTGGTCTCGGGGTCGAAGCCCTCGGGGTAGATGTAGTTGCCCTGGTCGTCGTAGGACGCGGCCATGCCGTACAGGGTCGGGTCGAACTCGACCGCCGACGGGTCGGCACCGAAGGCCTCGTTGGCCTGCTTCAGCGAGAGGCTGATGCGGCGACGCTCGAGGTCGATGTCGATGACCTTGACGAAGATCTCGTCGTTGACCTGGACGACCTGCTCCGGGATCTCCACGTGGCGCTCGGCCAGCTCGGAGATGTGGACCAGACCCTCGATGCCCTCGTCCACGCGGACGAACGCACCGAACGGAACCAGCTTCGTGACCTTACCCGGGACGACCTGGCCGATCTGGTGGGTACGGGCGAACTGCTGCCACGGGTCCTCCTGCGTCGCCTTCAGCGACAGGGAGACACGCTCGCGGTCCATGTCGACGTCGAGAACCTCGACGGTGACCTCCTGGCCGACCTCGACAACCTCGGAGGGGTGGTCGATGTGCTTCCAGGACAGCTCGGAGACGTGAACCAGACCGTCGACGCCACCCAGGTCCACGAAGGCACCGAAGTTGACGATGGAGGACACGACGCCGGAGCGGACCTGACCCTTCTGGAGGGTCGTGAGGAACGTCTGGCGGACCTCGGACTGGGTCTGCTCGAGCCAGGCACGGCGGGACAGGACCACGTTGTTGCGGTTCTTGTCCAGCTCGATGATCTTCGCCTCGAGCTCCTTGCCCACGTAGGGCTGGAGGTCGCGAACACGGCGCATCTCGACCAGGGAGGCCGGGAGGAAGCCGCGGAGGCCGATGTCGAGGATGAGACCACCCTTGACGACCTCGATGACGGTACCGGTGACGATGCCGTCCTCTTCCTTGATCTTCTCGATGGTGCCCCAGGCGCGCTCGTACTGGGCACGCTTCTTCGAGAGGATCAGGCGGCCTTCCTTGTCCTCCTTCTGGAGAACCAGGGCCTCGATCTCGTCGCCGACCTTGACGACCTCGTTCGGGTCGACGTCGTGCTTGATCGAGAGCTCGCGGCTCGGGATGACACCTTCGGTCTTGTAACCGATGTCGAGCAGGACCTCGTCCCGGTCGACCTTCACGATGACGCCGTCGACGATGTCGCCGTCGTTGAAGTACTTGATCGTCTCGTCGATCGCGGCGAGGAAGGCTTCCTCGTTACCGATGTCGTTGACCGCAACCTGCGGGGTGGTGGCGGTGGTCTCGGTGCTGCTCGTCATGTGGGAAAGGGCTCCGGTACGGACATTGAAGTCGTAGGTACTGCTTACGCCGGGAGCCCGTTTCGCTCTGCAGAAGCCGGACAGCCAAGGAAGCGCCACATAAGCACCGGGTGCCCGGTGGCGCCTCGACAACCGAGGGGACATACATACAGATGCGAGCGCGACCTGCTACGTCTGAGGTGCGCAGGCCCGCAGCGCAACTTGTAGCATACGGGGGCAGCCGGGCAGGGTCAATGCGCGAAGGCGCACACCCGGGGCGGATCACCGCATTCCCGGCAGAAGAATCGTCTCAAGTGGCCACGCAGGCCCGGGAGACCCGTTCCGTGACGCTCGTCCGGCGGGTCGGCTGGACGGAAGAGTACGACGAGGGAGCCGATCATCCAAGAGTCCATGGGGCCCGATCCCGAGGGGACCGAGCCGGAAGCCACCCGCCGTGACGCGGACGTCGCGGAGAGCAGCCGCGCCAACCGCGGCTGGTGGGACCGCAACGCGGACGAGTACCAGGTCGAGCACGGCACGTTCCTCGGCGACGACCGCTTCGTGTGGGGCCCGGAGGGCCTGGACGAGGTGGAGGCCGAGCTGCTCGGCGCGCCCGAGGACCTGAAGGGCAAGGACGTGCTGGAGATCGGCGCGGGCGCCGCCCAGTGCTCCCGCTGGCTCGCCGCGCAGGGCGCCCGCCCGGTGGCCCTGGACCTCTCCCACCGCCAGCTCCAGCACTCGCTGCGGATCGGCGGCTCCTTCCCGCTGGTCTGCGCGGACGCGGGCGCGCTGCCCTTCGCGGACGCCTCCTTCGACCTGGCGTGCTCGGCGTACGGCGCGCTGCCCTTCGTGGCCGATCCCCGGCTGGTGCTGCGCGAGGTGCGCCGGGTGCTGCGGCCGGGCGGCCGGTTCGTCTTCTCGGTGACGCACCCGATCCGCTGGGCGTTCCCGGACGAGCCGGGGCCCGAGGGGCTCTCGGTGGCGTCGTCGTACTTCGACCGCACCCCGTACGTGGAGCAGGACGAGAACGGCCACGCCGTCTATGTGGAGCACCACCGCACGATCGGCGACCGGGTACGGGACATCGCGGCCTCCGGCTTCCGCCTGGTGGACCTGGTCGAGCCGGAGTGGCCGGCCTGGAACACCGCCGAGTGGGGCGGCTGGTCCCCCCTGCGGGGCGCGCTGATCCCGGGCACGGCGATCTTCGTGTGCGAGCGGGACTGAAACCCTCTCCGGGACTGAAACCCCTGCACGGCGGCCTGCAACCTCTTTGCAACAGGCCGCGTACGACACTGGGGGCGTGATCCGTGACGACGCCCTCGCCGCGCTGCCCGTGCGCTCCGCCCTGCCCGCCCTGACCGACGCGCTGGACGACATCGGTGCCGCCGTGCTGGTGGCGCCGCCCGGTACCGGCAAGACGACCCTGGTGCCGCTGGTGCTGGCCGGGCTCGTCGGCGGCGGGCCCGCGCGGCGGGTCCTGGTGGCCGAGCCCCGGCGGATAGCGGCGCGCGCAGCGGCGCGGCGGATGGCGTGGCTGCTGGGCGAGAAGCCCGGCGACAGCGTCGGGTTCACCGTGCGCGGCGAGCGGGTCGTCGGGCGGCACACGCGCGTGGAGGTCGTCACCACGGGTGTGCTGCTCCAGCGCCTCCAGCGCGACCAGGAGCTGGCCGGGGTCGACGCCGTGATCCTCGACGAGTGCCATGAACGGCATCTGGACGCGGACACGGCGGCCGCGTTCCTGTGGGACGTACGGCAGACCCTGCGGCCCGACCTGCGTCTGGTGGCGGCCTCCGCGACCACGGACGCCGAGGGCTGGGCACGGCTGCTCGGCGGGGCGCCGGTGGTGGAGGCGGCGGGGGTCACGCATCCCGTCGAGACCGTGTGGGCGCCGCCCGCTCGCCCGGTCCAGCCGCCGCACGGGATGCGGGTGGACCCGGCCCTGCTCGCGCACGTGGCCTCCGTCGTGCGGCGGGCGCTCGCGGAGCGCCCCGGTGACGTGCTCTGCTTCCTGCCCGGCGTCGGGGAGATCGCGCGGGTGGCCGGGCAGCTGGGCGAGCTGCCGGACGTGGACGTGCTCCAGGTGCACGGGCGGGCCCCGGCCGCCGTGCAGGACGCGGTCCTGTCGCCCGGGGAGCGGCGCCGGGTGGTGCTGGCCACCTCGGTCGCGGAGTCCTCGCTGACGGTGCCCGGGGTGCGGGTGGTCGTGGACTCGGGCCTTGCACGCGAGCCCCGGGTGGACCACGCGCGCGGGCTGAGCGGACTCGCGACGGTACGGGCCTCGCGTGCGGCCGGTCGGCAGCGGGCGGGCCGCGCCGGACGCGAGGCGCCGGGCGCGGTCTACCGGTGCTGGGCCGAGGCCGAGGACGGCCGGCTGCCCGCCTTCCCGGCACCCGAGATCAAGGTGGCCGACCTGACCGCCTTCGCCCTCCAGGCCGCCTGCTGGGGCGACCCGGACGCCTCGGGCCTCGCCCTGCTTGACGCACCGCCCGCCGGAGCGATGGCCGCGGCCCGCGACATCCTCGCGGCGGTGGGCGCCGTAGACCCCACAGGGCACGCCACCGACCGAGGCACCCGGCTGTCCCGCCTCGGCGTCCACCCCCGTCTGGGCCGCGCCCTGCTGGACACCGACGGCACGGGCGCCGAAGCGATCGCTCTGCTGTCGGAGGAGGTCCCGCGCGAGTACGGCGACGATCTCGCCACGGCGCTGCGGCGCGCCCGGCGGGGCGGGGACGCGTACGCCTCCCGGTGGCGCACGGAGGTACGGCGGCTGCGGGGGCTCACCGGGACGACGGCGCGGGCGGGCCATGCCCCCGGTGCCTCTCCCGGGCACGACGTACTCGACGCGGCCGTCGGACGGGTGGCCGCGCTCGCCTTCCCCGAGCGCGTGGCCCGGCTGGACGGCGGGTCGTACCTCATGGTGTCCGGAACGCGGGCGGAGCTGTCGGAGGGATCACCGCTCCGCGGGGCGCCGTGGATCGTGGTGGCCGTGGCCGACCGGCCCGGTGGGAAGGGACACGCGCGCGTGCGGCTCGGTGCCGCCGTACCGGAGGACGTGGCGCGGGAGGCGGCCCGTGCGCTGCTCTCCGAGGGGGAGGAGGTGCGCTGGGCCGACGGGGAGGTCGTGGCGCGGCAGGTCGAGCGGCTCGGGGCCGTGGAGCTGGCCGTACGGCAACTCCCGGACCCGGAGCCCGCGTTGGTGCGCACCGCCCTGCTGGACGGGCTGCGGCGGGAGGGGCTGGAACTGCTGAGGTGGTCCGAGGGGGCGAGGGCGCTGCGGCGGCGGCTGGCGTTCCTGCGGGCGCGTCTGGGCGAGCCGTGGCCGGACGTGTCGGACGAGGCGCTGTTCGCGCGCGTGGACGAATGGCTGGAACCGGAGCTCGGCCGGGCCCGGCGCCGGGCCGATCTGGGCCGGATCGACGCCGGGCAGGCGCTCGGGCGGCTACTGCCGTGGGCGAGCGGGGAGGCGGGCCGACTGGACGAGCTGGCGCCCGAGCGGATCACCGTGCCGAGCGGGTCGAGCGTCAGGGTCGACTACAGCGACCCCGAACGGCCCGTGCTGGCCGTGAAGTTGCAGGAGATGTTCGGGCTCGGCGAGACCCCGGCGGTGGCCGGGGTGCCGCTGCTCGTCCATCTGCTCTCGCCCGCCGGGCGGCCCGCCGCCGTGACGGCCGACCTCGCCTCCTTCTGGCGGGACGGCTATCGCGGCGTACGGGCCGAGCTGCGCGGGCGCTATCCGAAACACCCGTGGCCGGAGGACCCCGCCACGGCCGAGCCCACCCGGTACACCAAGGCGCGACTCGGCCGGAGTTGACGCGCCGTCAGGACGTCGCGGACGGGCTCGGCGACGGCTCGGCCGGGTCGTCGGCGGCCGGAGTGCCGTCCGCCGGGGCGACCGTCAGCTTCACGGTGAGGGTGGCGCCGCCCGTGGTGGTGATCCGGAGCAGATAGGTGCCACTGATGTCGTCGGCGTACAGCTTCGGGAGGGTGAGCAGACCCTTGTCGTCCGTCTTGAGCCCGGTGAGAGTGCGGACGGGCTTGTCGTCGGCGCCCTTGAAGTAGGGACCCTTGTCGTTCTCGGCGGGGTCGTCGTCGGCCTTGATCAGGGTGGCGGTGGCCTCGACCCGGTCGGCGACGGCGCCCTTGTAGGTGGCCTTGACCTGGACGGCGTCGGTGAACTCGCCGCCGGGGACGCAGGTGTACGCCTTGTCGTCGGCGGGGGCGAGGGCGTCGGCGGCGCGCGGGGTGACGCTCGCCTTGTAGTCGACGCCCTTGACCTGGCGGCCGACGAGAGCGGTGGTGATCTTGAAGGTGCCGCTCTTCTCGCCCGCCTGGAGCGCGGGGGCGGTCGCCACGCCCTCGGCGTCGGTGGTGACGGCGGCGACCGTCTCGCCGCCCGCGAAGGTGGCGTCGGTGTCCCCGGTGATGGTGAAGCGGATCCGCACCTTGGGCACGACCTTGCCGTCCTTGGTCTCGGCGCGGGCGGCGACCTTCCCGGTGAAGGCGTGCCCGGCCATCGCGGTCGACTCGGCCGCGGCGGGGTCGGTGTAGGCGAGATGGTCCACGGTGTCCGTGGCGGTGGGCTGCTCCCACGGCGGGGTGGGCGGCTTGGGGGTGTGGCTGCCGTCGCCTCCGGCGGGGGTGCCCGGGTCGGGCTTCGACGGCGGGGCCGGCTGGGCCGGCTTCGTGGGCTTGGCAGGCTTCGCGGGCTTCGTCGGCTTGGCGGGCGCGGACGGCCCGGTCGTGCCGGAGTGCGCGGGGTGCGCGGGGGTCTCGTCGCTGCGGTGGGTGGGCAGGCCGCCGGTGCCGTCGGGGACGGTGTGGACGCCCTTGCGGTAGTAGCTCACCCAGTTCAGGACGAGGTTCAGATAGTCGGTCGAGTTGTTGTAGCTGAGGATCGCGCTGCGCAGGTCGTCGTCGCGGGACAGGTCCCGGTCGCCCCGGCACAGGTAGTGACCGGCGGCGAGGGCGGCGTCGTAGACGTTGTTCGGGTCGGCCTTGCCGTCGCTGTTGCCGTCGCGGCCGGCCCAGGCCCAGGTGGACGGGATGAACTGCATCGGGCCGATGGCCTGGTCGTAGGCGGCGTTGCCGTCGTAGGCGCCGTGGTCGGTGTCCTTGATCAGCGCGAAGCCGTTGCCGTCGAGCTGGGGGCCGAGGATGCGGCCGATAGTGGTGCCGTCGGCGTCCACACGGCCGCCGCGGGCCTGGCCCGACTCCACCTTGCCGATGGCGGCGAGGAGTTGCCAGGGCAGGTTGCAGCCGGGCTTGGAGTCGCGCAGCTCGGCCTCGGCGCGCTTGTACGCGTCCAGGACGGTCGCGGGGATCTCACCCGCGGTCTCGCCCTCGCCCCGCGACACGGGCGTGCCGATGACGGGCGAGGAACTGGGCGCGGGGCTGTGCAGCGGGGGCAGGTCGGTGTAATACGGGGAACTGCCGGTGGCGTCCGAGGCCGCGTCCGGCGCCGGTGTGTCGAGGGCGGTGGCCGGGGGGTTCACATTCGCTCCGACCGCTCCGGGAGCCTGGGACGCGGACAGGGCCGCGACCGCCACAGCGGCCACCGCGGTGCTCGCCGCTCCCTTGCGCAGCCGACTGCCGAAATGCGCCGCCATAGAACAAACCCTCCCGTGGACGCCATGGGCGCCCGTCTCCGACTACCCCGCACTGGTGTGACGACCGAGCCCGTGCGGTGGTTGCCCCTGGTGCGCGATTCCGTCCCTGTGGCCGGTGCGCGCCGTGCGGCCCACACGGAGGCCCTGTTGACCCTACGACAACTTGCTTGGTGTGCCCACCCGTTCGTGTCCGGATTCCGCCGCCGCCGCAACTGCCCCGGCGCGGCAGGGCCATGCGGCCCACCGCGCATACTGGGACGCACTCGATCACCGGTCCCGGGCGTGGTGAACTGCCCGACGCCCGCTTCTGGAGGCTCCGTTGCCGTTCACACTCAGTCACGCGGCCGCCGTGCTGCCCGCGGTCCGCCGGGACGGGAGCGGGCGGGGCCGGCTGGTGCCCTCGGTGCTCGTCGCCGGGTCCTTCGCACCCGATCTCACTTATTTCGCGGCGAGTTTCGTACCAGGCGCGATGGAGTTCGGGGCGGTCACGCACTCCTTCGCCGGAGTGGCGAGCGTGGACGTGCTCATCGCGTGGACGCTGGTCGCGCTGTGGCTGCTGGTCCGCGAACCGCTCGTGGCGCTGCTGCCCCGCGCCCACCAGGGACGCCCGGCCGCCCTCACGCGCTGCGGGGCACCCCGGGCGCGGATGCGCGCTACGACCGTGCTGTGGTGGTACGTCTCGGCGGCGCTCGGCGCGCTGACACATGTCGTCTGGGACGCCTTCACCCACCACGACCGCTGGGGCTCCCGGATCTTCCCCGCCCTCATGGGAGAGGCGGCCGGACTGCCGGTGTACACCTGGTTCCAGTACGGCACCTCGGCGCTGGCTGCCGTCGTCCTCGTGGTGTTCCTGCTGCGCGCGCTGCGGTGGGCGCCCGCCTCGGTACCGGCCGGGGTGCCCGTGCTGTCCGCCCGGGACCGCGTCCTGGCCGCGGCGCTGCTCGGCGGCTGCGCGGTGGTGGCCGCCCTCCAGCGGATGACGCTGTGGTGGTCACGGCCGAACGCCCCGCTCCTCGAACTGGTGCCCACCGTCTGCTTCGGCGCGGGCGCCGGGCTGCTGGTGGGAGTGGTGCTGTACGCCGTCGCCGTCAGGGCGTGGCGTCCGGCCCCTGCGCGCTCGGCCGTGGCCGCCCGGGAGCCGGTGGGACCCGGGGCTCGCTGAAGGCACTGGGCTGCTCGCAGGACTCACGCCCCAAGCCCTCGCCGTCACGGTGCGGCATCCGGCTCCCGCGCGTCCGGCCGCGCCTGCCCGGGAGCCGGTGGGGCCGGGCGCTCGGTGAGCGATGCGACGAACACGGTCAGGGTGTGCCGGGGGCGCGCCTTGGGCAGCGCGGCCAGCAGCAGCGCGAGGTAGCCCCGGGCGACGTCCACCCGGGCCCGCCACTGGAGCGCGGCGACGCGGCGTCTCATGGCCGCGAGGGCGGCGCGCACCCGCGCGGCCGGGTCGACGGGAATGCGGGCACTGCTCGCATCGGCCGCGAGCGACGGCACCGGCGAGGCGTCCCCGCCCCGCTCCGGGTCCGCCTCCGCCCGCTCGATCCGACGGTGCCACGCCCCGGTCCTGCGGCGGCGGTGGAGCATCCGTATACCCATGCTCGCAGTGTTGCCGCAGCGGCCACCGGGAGGCGTTCTGACGGGGGCCACGTGAGTGACGGGGCCCCTCCGAGGGTGGGCGGGCCGGCAGGGGTGAGAAAAGGACTCTAAACGCAGAAAACCCCCGCACCAATCGGTGCGGGGGTTTCCCTAAAATTTGTTCGGCGGCGTCCTACTCTCCCACAGGGTCCCCCCTGCAGTACC
>NZ_JBEZXY010000013.1:0-224453 GCF_040638245.1 Streptomyces sp. NPDC026659
GGGTAGATGTCCTGGTACTTCTTCGGCGGGTTCTCGGCGTAGGCGATGGTGCCGTCGGGGCGGTGGTGGAACCACTGGGGGTGCTTCTCCACCCACGGGTGGTCCGGCGAGCACTGGAGGGCGAAATCGAGCGCGACTTCAAGGCCCAACTCGCGCGCACGGCCCACGAAGTGGTCGAAGTCCTCCAGCGTCCCCAGCTGCGGATGGATGCTGTCGTGGCCGCCCTCCGGCGAACCGATCGCCCACGGCACACCGACATCTTCCGGCGTCGCGGTGAGCGTGTTGTTGCGGCCCTTGCGGTGCGTGGTCCCGATCGGATGGATCGGCGGGAGGTAGACCACGTCGAAGCCCATCTCCGCGATGGCCTCCAAGCGCCGTTCGGCGGTGCGGAAGGTGCCGTGCGGCTGCTCGACCGTCCCCTCCGAGCGCGGGAAGAACTCGTACCAGGAGCCGTACAGCGCGCGCTCGCGCTCGACCAGCAGGGGCAGCGGATCGGACGCGGTCACCAACTCCCGCAGCGGATAACGCTCCAGGAGGTCCGCCACCTCGGCCGACAGGGCGCCCTTCAGCCGGTCGTCCACCCCGAGGGTGTCGTCGCCGAGGTCGCGGGCGGCCGCAAGGACCAGGTCGCGTTCCGCGCCCTTGGGGACTCCGGCGGCGGCGCGCTCGTACAGCTCGGCGCCCTCCTCCAGGACCAGGCCGGTGTCGATGCCCGCCGGGATCTTGATACCGGCCGCGTGCCGCCAGGTCGCCAGCGGATGACTCCACGCCTCGACCCGGTAGGTCCAGCGGCCCGTCATGTCCGGGGTGACCTCGGCACCCCACACGTCACTGCCGGGGGACAGCTCACGCATCGGCAGCCAAGGGCCGCGCCGGCCCTTGGGATTGCGCAGGACCACGTTGGCGCCCACCACGTCGTGCCCCTCGCGGAACACGGTGGCGGTCACCAGGAACGTCTCCCCGGTCACCGCCTTCGCCGGGCGCCTTCCGCATTCCACGGACGGCCGGACATCACGTACCGGTACGCGGCCGATGGCCGGAGTCCTGCGCATGGATCTCACCTCCGCCGTGCGCGAAGCCGGGCACACGGGCCCGGCTTCGCGATCCGATCCACAAGCCGGCTGCTGCCGTCCCGTGGGGAACGCCATGTACGGTGCCAGGTCAGGGCCGTGGCGCCGTGGAACGCCGCTCCGGGGACTGCGCGCGTCGCGCCGCCCTGTCCCCTCGCGGCCGGCCGTCCTGCTCGCGCAGATAGCCGGTCAGGGTGGAGCGCAGATACCGCTCGGCCGCGTCCGCGGCCTCCCTGGCGCACCGCTTTCCCATCAGCACGCACAGGGTGTAGCCCGAATCCTCGAAGGTGCCCCGGACCGTGCGGTCGTGGGGCGAGGCGAGCATCACGCGCTCCCACGCCCGGTAACGCCGCAACTGCCGGGCCACTTCGGCCTTGGCCGGTAGCAGCATGGCCCTTTTCACCTTTCCCGCTCTCGACCGGGCGCGGTCCCGAGGATCGGGTGGCACCGCGCACGGAAGCGCACGGCGCCATGACGTCGATCGAGGTTTTCACTCATGGTGCACGCGTACACACGCATCGTCCTGTTGGAGCTTCAACGACCCGGCCGTTCGTGACGCTCGTGTTGCACGAATGGCGTAGCCCCCGCACTGTGGGAGTGACTCAGAAGCGATCGGCGCTCACGCCACGTGACCGGGAATCCGTCCCGATCGGGGCGACGGGCGGGAGCTTCGCCGGTGAGGAGCAAGCGACGATGAAGGCAGTGCCCTGCTACTACCACCTCGACGTGGAAGTCGGCCCGGAACGGGTGGGACAGGTCAGCCGCATCCTGGCCGCCCATCTGCGCTACTGGGACCTCGAGAACCTCGTCGGTCCCGTCCGTCACGGCACCCGGTTGCTGCTGCGGGCGATCGACCGGCACGCCACGGACAAGGCCACCTCGATCGAGATGTGGTGGACCGGCCAGCATCTGATCACCGCCGTCGGCGGCGACGACCGGGAGCTGCGCCCCGACCAGGACCTGCGGGCCTGTCTCGCGGACCTCGCGGCGATGAGCGACGGCTGGGGGTGCTGCGCCACCGCGGGCGGCGGCAAGGTCATCTGGTTCTCCCAGCGCGCCCGCTCCGACCAGCGCGTCCCGCTGGTCGCCACCGCGCCGGTGCCCAGCCTGCGCCGGGTGCTGGACCTGCCGCGCGCGCTGCCCGTGGCCGCCCTCGCCGCCCCCGACACCCTGGCGGGCGCCCGGTGACGGCGCGCAAGTCCCGGAAAGGGGTGCCCGTGTGGAGCGGGCACCCCTATCCGTTGGGCGCCTCCTACGACGGGCAGGGCACGAACTTCGCGCTCTTCAGCGAGGTCGCCGAGCGCGTCGACCTCAGCCTCGTGGACGACGCCGGGCGCGAGACGCGCGTCCCGCTGCACGAGGTCGACGGCTTCGTCCGGCACGCCTACCTGCCCGGCGTCGGCCCCGGGCAGCGCTACGGCTACCGGGTGCACGGCCCCTGGCAGCCCTCGCTCGGCAACCGCTGCAACCCCGCCAAGCTGCTGCTCGACCCCTACGCCCGCGCCGTCGACGGCCAGACGGACAACGACGCCTCGCTCTACGAACGCGACCCCGAGGGACCGGACCCGGCCGACAGCGCCGGGCACTCGATGCTCGGCGTGGTCACCGACCCCTCCTTCGACTGGGGCGACGACCGGCCGCCGGACATCCCGTACTCCGAGTCCGTCATCTACGAGGCCCACGTACGCGGCCTGACCCGCACCCACCCCGAGGTCCCCGAGCGGCTGCGCGGCACCTACGCGGGCCTTGCCCACCCCGCCGTCACCGGGCACCTCACCTCGCTCGGCGTCACCGCGGTCGAGCTGATGCCGGTCCACCAGTTCGCGCAGGACGGCGTGCTGCGCGACCGGGGCCTCACCAACTACTGGGGCTACAACACCATCGGCTTCTTCGCCCCGCACAACGCCTACGCCGCCCTCGGCTCGCGCGGGCAGCAGGTCGACGAGTTCAAGGCCATGGTGAAGGCGCTGCACGCGGCCGGTCTCGAGGTCATCCTCGACGTGGTCTACAACCACACCGCCGAGGGCAACGAGAAGGGCCCCACCCTCTCCTTCCGGGGCATCGACAACGCCTCGTACTACCGCCTGGTCGACGGCGACTGGGCGCACTACTACGACACCACCGGCACCGGCAACAGCCTGCTGATGCGCCACCCCTACGTGCTCCAGCTCATCATGGACTCGCTGCGCTACTGGGTCACCGAGATGCACGTGGACGGCTTCCGCTTCGACCTCGCGGCCACGCTGGCCCGGCAGTTCCACGAGGTGGACCGGCTCTCGGCGTTCTTCGACCTGATCCAGCAGGACCCGGTGATCAGCCGCGTCAAGCTGATCGCCGAGCCGTGGGACCTGGGCGAGGGTGGTTACCAGGTCGGCAACTTCCCCCAGCTCTGGTCGGAGTGGAACGGCAAGTACCGTGACGCCGTACGGGACTTCTGGCGTGCCGAGCCCGGCTCGCTCGGGGAGTTCGCCTCCCGGCTCACCGGCTCCTCCGACCTCTACCAGGCCAGCAGGCGAAGACCCCGGGCCAGCGTCAACTTCGTCACCGCGCACGACGGTTTCACCCTGCGCGACCTCGTGTCGTACAACGACAAGCACAACGAGGCCAACGGCGAGGACAACCAGGACGGCGAGAGCGTCAACCGGTCCTGGAACTGCGGGGTCGAGGGCGAGACCGACGACGCCGGCGTGCTCGAACTGCGCGCCCGCCAGCAGCGCAATCTGCTGGCCACGCTGCTGCTGAGCCAGGGCATTCCGATGCTCGCCCACGGCGACGAACTCGGCCGCACCCAGGGGGGCAACAACAACGCCTACTGCCAGGACAACGAGGTCTCCTGGGTGGACTGGGACCTCGACGGCGAACAGCGGTCCCTGGCCGAGTTCACCCGCCGGATCATCGCCCTGCGCGCCGGGCACCCGGTGCTGCGCAGGCGCCGGTTCTTCCACGGCGAGACCCCGGCCAAGGCCGACCGGCGGCTGCCCGACCTGGTGTGGCTGCGGCCCGACGCGCGCGAGATGGCCGACCAGGACTGGCAGCGCGACGACGCGTACTCGGTGGGCGTGTTCCTCAACGGCGACGCCATCGCCGAACGCGACGCCTACGGACGGCGCGTGGTCGACGACTCCTTCCTGATCCTCCTCAACGGCTACTGGGAGCCGGTCGACTTCCGACTGCCCGGGGTGTCCTACGGCGAGCGCTGGACCACCCTGATCGACACCGCCGACCCCGACGGCGTGCCCGACGAACGCGAGCGCAAGGCGGGCAGCGGGCTCCGGGTCGAGGCCCGCAGCCTGATCCTGCTCTCCCGGCCCTCCCGGGGCGGCTGAAGCCCGCCCACACGTGTGAGGGGCGCCCACCGGCCGGTGGGCGCCCCTCACACGTGTGCGCGTCAGCCGCGCGGGTCGCGCGAGGTCACCGTGAACTGCGCCCCGTCCGGGTCGCGCAGCACGGCCTCGGTCGCCTGCTCGCTGAGCACGCTGCCGCCGTGCTTCTCGGCGCCGCGCGCACAGCGGGCCACGTCGGACACCGCGAAGTGCACCTGCCAGTGCGGCCGCACCGAGGGGTCGGGAGCCGCCTCCACCGCGCCCGAGTCGATACGCGCCACCACGTCGCCCTGGCTGCGCAGCACCACCTCGCCGCCCTCGTACTCGACCTCGCAGCAGCCCGGCGCCCCGGTCGCCCAGTCCAGCACCTCGCCGTAGAAGATCGCGGAGTCGAAGGCGTCGCGAGTGTGCAGCCGGATGAAGGTGGGGGCCGAGCGGCGCCAGGTCTCCCAGTTGGAGACCAGCTCGCCCTGCCAGACCCCGAAGGTGGCGCCGTCGCGGTCGGCGAGCAGGGCGGCCCGGCCCGGCGGGAAGGACAGCGGGCCCACCGCCGCCGTGCCGCCGCGCTCGCGCGCCCGGGACACCGCCACGTCGGCGTCCGGCACCGCGAAGTACGGCGTCCAGGCCACCGCCGTCTGCAACATCGAGGCCACCGCGGCGATGCCGGCCACCGGCACCCCGTTCGCCAGCGCGACCCGGAACCGGTCGCCCAGCTCCGCCTCGCGCCAGGTCCAGCCGAGCACGGCCGTGTAGAACTCCTCGGTGGCCTGCAGATCGCGGCTGGTCAGGCTCACCCAGCAGGGGGCGCCGAAGAAGGAATGCGTCGAGGGGGAGTCCTTCCGCTTCCTCGGTTCACCGCTGACGGCTGTGTCGTGATTCATGGCAGTCGCGTCCTGCTCTCGGGGCCGGGCGGCCACCGGTCCGCACCAGTGTCCGGCCGGACGGGGGTCGAATGCCTCCCGAGTACCCCGGCGCGGCCCGGCCAGGCAGGGGCGTACGGCACCGCCCCCGCACGGCTGCGCGGGACTGCCGTGCGGCAGCGGGTGGGTAGACCGAACGGGTGAAAGAAGAGGGTGACGGGGGAGCCCCGAAGGGGTGAATCACTCAGCCCGCTTCCGCGAGCAGTTCCTCGCGCAGCCGGTCGAAGCAGCCCGTGAGCAGCCGGGACACGTGCATCTGGGAGATGCCGAGCTGGTCGGCGATGCGGCTCTGGGTCATGCCCCGGAAGAACCGCAGGTAGAGGATGGTGCGCTCGCGCTCCGGCAGCGCGGCGAGGAACGGGGAGACGGCCACCCGGTCCACCACCAGGTCGAACCCCGGGTCCGGCTCTCCGAGGCAGTCACCGAGCGCGAAGCCCTCGGTCCCGGCCACCTCGGCGTCCAGCGAGAGCGCGGAGAAGCACTCCAGCGCCTCCATGCCGGTGCGTACCTCGTCCTCGGTGAGGCCGGTGCGCTGGGCGATCTCCTCGACGCCGGGGGCGCGGCCCGAGGTGGTCTGGGACAGCTCCTTCCACGCGACGCGGACCCGGTTGCGCAGGTCCTGGACCCGCCGGGGCACGTGCAGCGTCCACATGTGGTCGCGGAAGTGCCGCTTGATCTCGCCGGTGATGGTCGGGACCGCGTACGCCTCGAAGGCGCGGCCGCGCTCCGGGTCGTAGTGGTCGACCGCCTTCACCAGGCCGAGCGCCGCCACCTGGTAGAGATCCTCCAGGGACTCGCCGCGGCCGCGGAAGCGCACCGCGATCCGCTCGGCCATGGGCAGCCACAGCCGCACCAGCTCGTCCCTGAGTTCCCGGCGCCGTGGCCCGTCGGGCAGCCCGGCGAGCCGCTCGAAGGCTTCCGCCGTGTCCGGAGCGTCGTCATGGGGGTGGGTCTTCGTGCTGTCAGTGACAGCCATCGCGCGCACTTCTCTCAGCGGGGGCTGGGTCCACGGACGTGCCCTCTGCGGGGCACCGTTGGTTCGCCTTCCCGATGTCCGGCAAACCAAAACAAGTATGTACACAAGCCGCCAAACGGTGCGAAGTGCTTGACCTGTCTTTGACGTTCCTTACCTCTGCAACAGAGGTAATCTCCAGGAGTGGACGAGGAAAAAGGCGAGGAAAAGGGCGAACCCGACGCCTTCCCGGAAGAGCTGGCCGACACGCTGGTGCGCGTCCAGCGGCTGATCCGGCGACGGCTGCGCGGCCGACTCACCGAGCCCCGGCTGCGCGGCGCCGAGGTCGAGCTGCTGCGGCTGGTCGAGGAGCGGCCCGGCCTCGGAGTCTCGGACGCCGCCCGCGCCCTGCACCTGGCCGGGAACTCCGTGTCCACCCTGGTCAACCGGCTCGTCCGGGACGGCTACCTGCTCCGCGAGACCGACCCCGCCGACCGCCGCGCCGCCCGGCTGCGGCTCACCCCGGCCGCGTCGGAACGGCTCGGGGAGTGGCGCCGCCGCCGCGCCGAACTGGTCGGCCAGGAGGTGGCCCGTCTCGACGCCGACGACCGCGCGGCCCTGCGCGCCGCACTCCCCGCGCTGCGCAGGCTGGCCACCGCCCTGCACGAGGAGTCGGAGGACACCGGCACGGACCGGCGAACGCCGGGGAAAGCCGAGGAATCATGACGAGCGACGACCCGCCGCCCCCCGGCGCGGCCCTGACCTGCACCGGCCTGACCTACGCCTTCGGCGGCACCCGGGCCGTCGACGGGCTCGATCTGACCGTCCGCGAGGGCGAGGTGTTCGGGCTGCTCGGACCCAACGGAGCGGGCAAGACCACCGCCATCCGCTGTGTCACCACCCTGCTCCCGGTCCCGGCCGGTGCCGTCCGCGTCTTCGGGCACGACGCCGCCCGCGCGCGCATGGACGTGCGCCGCACCATCGGCTACGTCCCCCAGCGGCTCTCGGCCGACAGCGGACTGACCGGACGCGAGAACGTCGTCCTCTTCGCCCGCGTCTTCGACGTACCGCGCCGCGAGCGCGCCGGGCGCGTCGCCCACGCCCTGGCCGCCGTCGGCCTCACCGAGGCCGCCGACCGGCTCGCGGGCACCTACTCCGGTGGCATGGTCCGCCGCCTCGAACTCGCCCAGGCCCTGGTCAGCGAGCCCCGGCTGCTCATCCTCGACGAGCCCACCATCGGGCTCGACCCCATCGCCCGCACCGGCGTCTGGGAGCACATCGACTCCGTACGCGCCGCCACCGGCATGACCGTCCTGCTCACCACCCACTACATGGACGAGGCCGACCAGTACTGCGACCGGGTCGGCCTCATGCACCACGGCCGCGTCCGCGCCCTGGGCACCCCCGCCGAACTGCGCCGGGGCCTGGCCGAACGGCTGGGCACCGACACCGTGCCCACGCTGGAGGACGTCTTCCGGGACGTCGCCGGAAGCGGCCTGGACGACCGAACGGGAGGAGATTTCCGCGATGTCCGGAGCACCCGCCGCACCGCGCGCCGAGTCGGCTGACCGCGCCCCCGCGCCGAGCGGGCCACCCCGCCCGCGATCCGGCCTCCTGCTGCTGCCCGCCCGGGTCGCCGCGATGTGCGCCGTCGAACTGCAGAAACTGCGCCACGACCGCACCGAGCTGTACACGCGCGCCGTCCAGCCCGCCCTCTGGCTGCTGATCTTCGGCCAGACCTTCACCCGCATCCGGGCGATCCCCACCGGGGGCATCCCCTACATCGACTTCCTGGCGCCCGGCATCATCGCCCAGTCCGCGATGTTCATCGCGATCTTCTACGGCATCCAGATCATCTGGGAACGCGACGCGGGCACCCTGGACAAACTGCTCGTCACGCCCACCCCGCGCTCGGCGCTGATCACGGGCAAGGCGTTCGCGGCCGGGGTGAAGTCGCTGATCCAGGCCGTCGTCGTGATCGTGATCGCCGCCCTGCTCGGGGTCACCCTCACCTGGAACCCGCTGAAGCTGCTCGGGGTCGCCGTCGTCGTGGTCCTCGGTGCCGCGTTCTTCTCGTGTCTGTCCATGACCATCGCGGGCATCGTGCTCAGCCGCGACCGGCTGATGGGCTTCGGGCAGGCGATCACCATGCCGCTGTTCTTCGGCTCCAACGCGCTCTACCCCGTCTCGGTGATGCCGGGCTGGCTCCAGGCGGTCAGTCGGGTGAACCCGCTCAGCTATCAGGTGGACGCCCTGCGCGGGCTGCTGCTCGGCACCCCGGCCCACCTTCCGGCCGACTTCGGCGTGCTCGCGCTGGCCGCCGTCCTCGGGATCACGGCCGCCTCCTCGCTGCTCGGCCGGCTGGTGCGCTGACCGGAAACCGGGCCTGGACACGAGGCGTGTCGGCGCGGCCCGGACGTGATGTGCGGCACGCGGGCCGTATGGCATGGAACCCCCTCCCATGCCGTTCCTCCTGCGCACGGCTTGATCACCGATCAAACCGGGCGAACCGCCAGGCCACGCCGTATTCGGCTTATTTGACAGTGCGCTCGGCCCACAGATAAACAGCAGCTCCCGGATGGTCGAGAGGGGAACCGTGTACGAGCCGAACGTGGTCGGTGACTGGCAGGAGTACGACGACTTCGCCGGTCTGCGCGTCCGCGTCCACAGCCTGGAGCGAGCCGAACCGCCGCGCGGGCGGGACGACGCCGCCGCCGGGCTCACCTATTTCGGTCTCCGGGTGACCTTCGAGAACCGGGGCACGCGGTCCTACGGCGTGCAGCTGGAGGACGGTCAGATCGACGTCCGGGTCGGCCCCGACGGCGAGGGCGCCTTCATCGACTGGCGCAACTCGCAGTTCATCGAGGGCTTCGACGTGCACCCGTTGCGCCGGGCCACCGCCTTCCTCTGCGCGGCCGCTCCCGAGGCGGCACTCACCCATGTCGACGTGCAGGTCCAGCCGCGCGTGGACGAGGAGTGGGCCGACCGCCGTCTGTGGACCGGCGGTGTGGGAATCACCGAGACGCCGCCGGCCGCGGCCGCCGCGAGCGCCGGGGCCGGAAGCCTCGCGCACGAACTGGCCGCCTTCCTCAGGGACCAGGCCGAGCCCGGCAGCGCCTGAGAAGTCCGCGCGGAGGGGCGGTTCACCGGCAGCGGTGAACCGCCCCCGCTCTGTCAGGCGTTCGGGTCGAACGGAATCCCGGACGGCTTCGCCGCGGTGAGGTGCGAGGCGAAACTCGCCTCCTTCAGCGGGAAGTTGGCGCTACCGAAGTCGTACGAGCTGAGCTTGTCGCGCAGCCCGGGCGGGTAGCCGTTCCAGCCCACCAGCGGCGGGTACTGCCAGGTGTGCTTGTGGTTCTCCGGCGGCTCGTCGTTGGCGGTGCCCAGCCGGAAGCAGTGGGTGCTGATGCCGTCCTTGTGGTAGACGGCCTTGGGGTGCGTGCCCTCGAAGCGGACCTCGGAGACGGGGTGCACGGTGAACTTGCCGTGGTTGGACGTCGAGACGTACTTGACCTGGCCGTCCTGCACCCAGACCGCCACATGCTCCCAGTCGTTGCGGTGGCCGCCGAGGCTGACACCGGGCAGCGCCTGGTCCTTCTCGAAGTACAGGGTGTACAGATAGCCGCACCAGCCGTTGTTGCACTTGTAGCGCGAGTAGCTGTTGGTGTTGTCCAGGTCGGACGCGTCGTGGCAGTTGCCGTTGAGCGCGCCGGTCGGGTTCAGGCCCGGGTTGATCGTGCCGTCGGGGCCTATCGCCGGGGTGGAGTAGCAGCCGTCGGTGTCGTAGTCGAACGCGGGCTGGTACTTCAGCTCGTCGGCCTCGGCGTTCTGCGGCAGGGCCTGCGGCGGACCGCCGGCGGCGAAGGCGGGGGTGGCGAGCACGAGCGTGGCGGCGCCGGTGAGCGCGGCCAGCCATCTGCCGCGTCGCCGAGGGGACGTGAACGAAGCCACTGAGTCTCCAACTCGGTTGGGGGGTAAGGGAGTTCAGCATCCTGGCACATGTGTGCGCCCCCGT
Organism: Streptomyces sp. NPDC026659; assembly: GCF_040638245.1. Lineage (NCBI taxonomy): Bacteria > Bacillati > Actinomycetota > Actinomycetes > Kitasatosporales > Streptomycetaceae > Streptomyces > Streptomyces sp. NPDC026659. The sequence goes on from NZ_JBEZXY010000013.1 coordinate 10,281, forward strand.
GTCACCCCGGGTGTCCCACCGGTGAACCCTGGCCGACGGATCACCTTCCGTCTCAGCCGTTGCCCTCCGGCACATCCGCCGCCGACTCCTCGGGCGTCAGATCCGGGCGCAGCCGCAGCCACGTCGGCTGACGCAGCAGGCCCGCGCGGGTGCGGGTGCTGTAGCCGACCTCGCCGACCAGCCGGGGCAGCACCCAGCGCGCCTCGGCGATCCTCGGCGCCGGGTCGAAGGGGCACTGCTCGCTCGTCAACTCGCCCAGCAACGCGGCGAGTTCGATGCGTTGCGCCTCGCTCCAGCCGGTGCCCACCCGGCCTGCGTACCGCAGCCGGCCGCCGTCGCGCTGCCCGAGGAGCACCGCCCCGGGCAGCCCCGTCAGGCGCCCCTTGCCGGGCAGCCAGCCGCCCACGATCACGTCCGCGCTCCGCTGGTTGCGGATCTTGATCCAGGCGCGGGAGCGCATCCCCGGCTCGTATGCCGAGTCCAGCCGCTTGCACACCAGCCCCTCCAGGCCGTGCTCCCGGGTCGCGCGCAGCGCCTCGGTGCCGTGCCCCACCAGCGCGCCCGGCACCGACCAGTGGGGCCCGTCGAGCGCCAGTGCCTCCAGCGCGGTCCGCCGCCGGGCGTACGGCGTGCGCAGCAGGGGTTCGCCCAGGAAGGGCACGTCGAACAGCACCAGATGGACCGGCACCTGTCCGGCCCGGCGGGCCGCCAGCGCGGGGGAGTGGGCGAGGCCCATCCGGCCCTGGAGCAACTGGAAGTCGGCCCGGCCCTGTTCGTCCAGGGCCAGCACCTCGCCGTCCAGCACGGCCGGGGTGGTGCCCAACGCCGTTCTCAGCGAGGCGAGTTCGGGATAGGCGGCGGTGATGTCCTCGCCCGAGCGGGCGCGCAGCAGCACACTTCCGTTGCCGGGCAGGTACACCATCACCCGCTGGCCGTCCTGCTTGGTCTCGTACGCCCACCGGTGGTCCTGCGCCGGGGGCGGCAGCGTGCCGGGAGTGGCGAGCATCGGCGCGACGAGGGGCAGGGTGGTCACGGCTGAAGATCTCGACCGCAGGACGCGCTTCCACGCACGTCAGGGCGGGGTTTCCCCCGAACGGCCCGCGCTCTCGGACCCCGCGCGGTGCCCCGTGATCCGCGCGGTGTGTACCGTGCAGTAATATCCGGCGTCAGGTCACCTGAGGAGGCACCGTGCCCCGGTCCGAACGCTCACCCCTGCTGCTGGCCGGTCTGCTGGCCGCCGCCGGGGTCGCCCACTTCGCCGCCCCGCGCCCGTTCGACGCGACCATCCCGAAGGCGCTGCCCGGCTCCCGCCGGGCCTGGACGTACGGCAGCGGAGCCGTCGAACTCGCCCTCGCCGCGGGCATCGCCGCGCGGCGCACCCGGCCCCTGGCCGCGAAGGCCGCCGCCGTGTTCTTCGTCGGGGTGTTCCCCGCCAACGTGAAGATGGCCGTGGACTGGCGGCACCGCCCGGCCCGACAGCGGGGCGCCGCCTTCGCCCGGCTGCCGCTCCAGGTGCCGCTGGTTCTCTGGGCCCGTGGTGTGGCCCGTACCGGGGAGGGGCGCGCATGAGCACCGAGATCAGGATCGGCGACACCGCCCCGGACTTCGCCCTCCCCGACGAGACCGGCGCCACCCGCCGTCTGAGCGAACTGCTCGCGGACGGCCCCGTGGTGCTCTTCTTCTACCCGGCCGCCCTCACCCCCGGCTGCACCGCCGAGGCCTGCCACTTCCGCGACCTCGCCGCCGAGTTCGCCGAAGCCGGGGCGCGTCCCGTCGGCATCAGCGGCGACGAGGTGGACCGGCAGCGGGAGTTCGCCGACAAGCACACCCTCGGGATGCCGCTGCTCTCCGACGCCGACGGCACCGTCCGCGAGGGCTTCGGCGTCAAGCGGGGCTTCACGCTCGCCCCCACCAAGCGGGCCACCTTCGTCATCGCGCCCGACCGCACCGTCCTGGAGGTCGTCCGCAGCGAACTGCGTATGAACACCCACGCGGACCGCGCCCTGGCCGCGCTACGGGCTGCCCGCGCCCAGGGATGACCGCATGCCGGCGCGAAGAGCATTGCCTCCGGCCGTCGCCACAATGCGCGTGATGCCCGCCGACTTTGATCTTTGTCGGCGGGCTGTCTCGCGAGGTCATCGAGCGGAACGGCGCTTCGGCGTTTTCTGGCGCCGAGAAAGAGAGGTGACGCCGCCTCAGATGGTCGGGGTGTCGTCGACAACCGGCCGGTGAATCTCAACGACCGGCTTCCACCCCGTGGTGAATTCGATGAAATCCGCACGGGTGGGGTAGGTGTCGATCGCGCGACGGTCACGCTTGGGGGTCTCGCCCCCCTTGCGTCCCCGGGGAACCTGCTCCTCGAAGATGTCGACCTTCACGTCGGGAACCTCCTTGAGGCCCTGGCGCCAGATCTGCACGACGTCGGCGCCGAACGCCTGCCGGGCCGCGGCGTAAAGGGCGCTGAGGGCCCCCTTGTCCCCACCGGGGACGAAGAGCGCCAGGTCCAGCACGACGCCGGCGGACTGGAGGACCTCGATGGTCACCGAGCCGTTCTCGTCGGCCAGGTAGATTCCGGCTTCATTCTCGTCGTCGGGAAGGCAGGAGACCTCTTCCTGGAATATGGTCCTCGCCGCGACCGAGCCACCCTCGAAATCCTCACCGGACTTGGTCAGAAAAGCAGGGACATAGCAGCCGGGAAGCTTGAGTTCTGCCGTGTCGGCGGAAACGAAGATCCTGTCCTTCATGCCGAGCTCCGTCACCTCTTCCAATGAGAGGCGGCGAGCGGCAATCTTCTCCGTGTTCACGATTTCCCTTTCACGTTGCTCTGTCCCTTTGAACGAGGACACTACCACGAAACCCTGAGGTCAACTGCCCTGTAATCGTTGGGTAAATGACCTCTGATGAGCTGCGCGGGAGGATGTCGAAGCGAGTCCCGCTCGGCCTGGAACGCGCGGTTGCATTTCGGTGCGTTGGGTGGCGTGGAGGAAGTAAGAGAGGGTTTACGGTAGATATCGCCCATAGTGTCTTCGGGGGGTGAGGCAAGGCTTTTCATTACCCCCGGGCGCTGTCGCCAGAACGGGTGTCCGGCTGACACGATCACCCTGGGACCACGGACGAAAACCAGGGAGCGCACACATGACGACGGACAGCGTGGTGGACCCGGCCAAGGGCGTGGAGGTCCTGCCCGTAGCCGGGCACATCGGGGCCGAGATCACCGGCGTGGACCTCGCCGAGCCGCTCGACGACGCGGTGGCGGAGCTGATCAGGGCGGCGGTGCTGCGCTGGAAGGTGGTGTTCTTCCGGGACCAGCACCTCGACCACGCCGCGCACATCGCCTTCGCCCGCCGCTTCGGCGAGCCGGTCGTCCTCGGCCGCCGGGGCAGCGCCTCGCCCGAGGGATTCCCCGAGGTGGAGACCACCGCCGACCGGCTGGAACTCGGCGGACGCTTCGGCATGGAGCACGACGAGTGGCTGCGCCGCCGCCGGCACACGCTGCTGCGCGGCTGGCACTGCGACCACGGCGCCCGCATCGACCCGCCCGCCGCCACCATCCTGCGCGCCGAGACCGTACCGCCCTACGGCGGCGACACCACCTGGGCCAACCTGGCCGCCGCCTACGCGGGCCTGTCCGCGCCGGTGCGCGCCTTCGTGGACGGCCTGCGCGCCGAACACCGGCTCGGCGTCGGCTACCAGCCCCGCCCCGGCGACGACGCCTACCTCCGCCGCCTCCTGGACCACCAGGTGGCCTCCGTGCACCCGCTGGTCCGCGTCCACCCGGAGACCGGCGAACGGGTGCTCTTCGTCAACGGCTACTACGTCGAGCAGATCGAGGGCGTCTCCCGCCCCGAGAGCGCGGCCCTGCTGGAGATGCTCCTGGAGCAGGTCGTACGGCCCGAGTACACCGTCCGCTTCCGCTGGGAGCCGGGCAGCGTCGCCTTCTGGGACAACCGGGCCACCGTGCACCTCGCGCCCGGCGACAACGCCCACCTCGGCCATCCCCGGATCATGCACCGGGTGATGCTCGCGGGCGACGTGCCGGTGGGGGTGGACGGGACGCCGTCCGAGGCGCTGACCGGCACGGAGCCCGGACGCTGGTGATCAGCCGCCGACGTGCCCGGGGTCGGGGCGCCCCAGCGCCGGACCGAGCTTCGTCGCCATGTCGGTCAGGATCTGCACGTAGTCCTCGCGCCGGAAGGTGAACGGCAGCGCGAACGCCACCTCGTCCACCTCGCGGAACGCGGCGTGCGCGTGCAGCCGCTCGGCGATCTCCTCGCTGGTGCCCACCAGGTCGGGCGCGAACAGCAGCCGCGCCGGGCCCTGCGGGGAGGTTGTGCGAGGCAGCCGGGCGGCGGCGAACTCGGCGTACCGCTCCCGCTGTTCGGCCGTCGCGGAGTCGGTCGGGATCACCACCAGACCCTGGGAGACCCGGGCCGCCTCCCCCTCGGGGTGCCGGGCGCGGAACTCCCGGATCTGGGCCAGCTGGATCGCCGCGAAGTCCGGCGCCCCGTCGGGGTCCTCGGCCTTGACGACGCTGCTGGTGAGCAGGTTCATGCCCTGCTCACCGGCCCAGCGCGCCGAGGCCAGGCTGCCGCCGCCGTACCACATGCGCCGGGCGAGACCGGGGGAGTGCGGCTGGACGACGTCGGAGTACTGCTCGAAGCCCTCGGCGCCCTTGAAGTCCGTGGCGGGCTCACCGGCGACGAGGTCGAGCAGCCGCCGCACCCGCCCGTACCCGAAGTCCTCCACCTCGGCGGAGACCGGATACAGCGCCTCCTTGACCTGGTCGTAGTGGATCGGCGGCCCCACACTGACCCCGGGATTGAGGCGCCCGCCGGACAGCACGTCCACCGTGGCCAGGTCCTCGGCGAGGCGCAGCGGGTTCTCCCACCCCAGCGGGATCACCGCCGTACCCAGTTCGATGCGCCGGGTGCGCTGCGAGGCGGCCGCCAGCACGGCCACCGGCGAGGAGATGCCGTACTGAAGATGCCGATGGCGCACCCAGGCGCTGTCGAACCCCAGTCGCTCGCCCAGTTCGATGATCTCCAGCGTGTCCGCGTGCCCCCGTCCCGGATTCGCCGCGTCGAACAGCCCGATCGTCAGAAACCCCAGCTTGCGCAGCGGACGCGACATCGACGCCACGGCCTCCTCCACCACTCGGACGGCACTCCGGACCCACTCGGCCGGGAACGAGCCCGATTCTCGCAGTCGAATGTGACAACCGTGTGATCGGATCCGGCGCACGCTCAGCCCGCGGACGCCTCCCGCAGGCCGCCGGCCACGCGGCGGTGGGCCCGGGTCAGCGACACGACCGTCAGCAGGAGGATCAGGTCAAGGAGGGCCACGGAGACCAGCGGCGGCAGCCAGACGGCGGCGAAGGCCGCCGGGACGCAGGCCGCGCCCGCCAGCAGACGTTCGGTCCAGGCGCCGCGCGCCGTGGCGCGGAAGAACCAGGCCGTGGCCGCCAGGTACAGGGCGAGGCCACCGAAGAGCAGCAGCGCCAGGGCGACCGAGCCGTGGCCCAGCGGATGCGCGACGACCAGCTCGCTGCCCACCGCCATCGCCACCAGCGCGGCCAGCACCACATACGCGCTGTTCACGCCCATCCGGACCGAGCGCAGCGGGTTGTCCGTGGTGGCGACGGCCGTACGGAACACGTCCTCGCCGCCGCCGAAGTACACCGACCACAGGCAGACCAGTGCGGTGAAGACACCGGCCCCCGCGAGAACGGTCGACCATTCCACCGGGGCGTCGGCCAGCGCCCGCCCGGCCGTCAGCACGGTCTCGCCCAGAACGATGATGAAGAACAGACGCAGCCGCTCCACCATGTGGTCCGCGTCGAAGCCCAGCTGACGGCTGCCCAGCACCCGGCCCGGCAGCGGATGCGCCAGCCAGGTCCCGGTCACGTCGATCAGCGCGGCCGCCGCCCACCACCACAGCCGGGGCCCGGACCCGACGCACGCCCCGACGATCCACAGCGGGGCCGCCACCGTGATCCACACCAAGGTCCGCCGGAAGTGCTCGCGCAGCCCCTCGCTGTGTCCGGCCGTCGCCGTCACCCCGGCCACGAAGAACAGGATCACCAGCAGCGGCACCATGAACGCCCACGCCCGGTCCGCGAACGCGGCCGGGATCGCCGCGTTCATGTAGAGCCCGAGCCCCATGACGATCAGCACCATCCACCGGGTGACCGCGCGGTCGATGTCGAGCAGCGTCGCCACCATACTGGTGTACGCCCAGGTCCCGAAGACCCCCACCAGCAGCACCGCCGTCTGTGCCGCCCCCCGCCAGGTGAGGTGCTCCAGCAGATGGTGGGAGAGCTGTGAGACCGCGAAGGCGAAGACGAGGTCGTAGAACAGCTCCAGCGGGGAGACCTCCCGCCGCAGCCGCAGCGACTCGGACACGCTCATCACTCTTTTCTCCTTGATTCGTTCTTCGCGCTTCACGGTGCCGGTGATCCCGGTGGTGTGCCGGTTCCGGCCGGTCACCAGGCATTTCCGCAAGAATGGCACGGCGCCCGGCCACAGCCGCGAAGCCCGCCCCGTCCGACCGCCCGACCCCGCGTCCCGCGCCCCGCGCTGCCACACTGGAGACATGAGCGGCGTCAGCGGCGACCCGAAGGAGCTCGGCACCTTTCTGCGGGCCCGGCGGGCCGAGCTGGACCCGGCGCAGGTGGGGCTGCCCGACACCGGTACCCCGCGCCGGGTGGCGGGACTGCGCCGCGAGGAGGTCGCCCGGCTGGCGTCGATCAGCACCGACTACTACACGCGGGTCGAGCAGGGCCGGATGCGGGCCTCGGCGCCCGTCCTCGACGCGCTCGCCCGTGCCCTGCGGCTCAGCGGTGACCAGCGGGCCTATCTGTTCGGGCTGGCCGGTCGGAGGCCGTTCGACCCGCCCCCGGGACCGGGCCGCGCCGTCACCCCGCACACCCGCAGACTGCTGGACCAGCTGACCGCGTCACCGGCTCTGGTCCTGTCCGGCACCATGGACGTGCTCGCGTGGAACCGGCTCGCCGCCGCCCTGCTCACCGACTTCGGCCGGCACCCCGAGCGCGACCGCAACTACGTCTGGCTGCTGTTCTCCGACCCCGAGATGCGCGCCCGCTACGACGACTGGCGCGCCGGGGCCCGCTCCTGCGTGGCGTATCTGCGGCTGCACACCGCGCGCCGCCCCGACGACCCCCGGCTGCGCGCGCTGCTGGCCCGGATGTCCGTCTACAGCGACTTCCAGCGCTGGTGGCAGGCGCGCGAGGTCGCCGTCCAGGGCACCGGGAGCAAGGTGTTCCGCCACCCCGTGGCCGGCATCCTCGTCCTCGACTGGGACACGCTGACCAGCTCCAACGCGCCCGACCAGCACATCATCGTCTGGACGGCCCGGCCGGGCAGCTCCTCCGAGGAGGCCCTGCGGCGCCTCGCCCAGTCCCCGGCCGCGCGCCGCGCCTGACCGTCGCCCCGTCCTCACCCGTCTTGCCATTTCTTTGACGAGTCGTCAAAGAGGCTTTACCGACAGAGGTTTGAGGATCACCAGCGTGTTACGGGCACTTTGCGAGCCCTAGGGAAAACCCTCGGTTGCCCTCGTCATGGATGACATGTCCTGGTCAGCGGTGCCATTCTCGCCCCGTACGCACATCCTTCCCACGCTCTTCACGCTTCACCTCTCGTCGCACAGCACGGTCCCGCACAGCTCAGCTCGCCCGGGCAGCACACCCGTCTGCCCGGTCTGTCACCGGCCGCGCCCCCGGCGGCCGCAGCAGGAGGAGTACGAGTGAGACGCCTTCCCCACGGACGCCTTTCCCGCAGAGGCGCCACGGTCGGAGCCGCCCTGGTCTCCACCGCGGCCTTCCTGGCCGTCGGCATCCAGGCGAACCCCGCGGCAGCCCGGCCCGCCGCCCCCCACCCCAGTCCGCTGCGCACCGGCGCTCTGGAGGCCAAGCTCAGTCCGGCCCAGCACGCCGCGCTCCTCGAGAGCGCCAAGGGCCGCACGACCGAGACCGCCCGCACCCTCGGCCTCGGCGCCAAGGAGAAGCTGGTCGTCCGGGACGTCGTCAAGGACAACGACGGTACCGTGCACACCCGTTACGAGCGGACCTACGACGGACTGCCGGTCCTCGGCGGCGACCTCGTGGTGCACACCCCGCCCGCCTCCCTGGCGGCGAACACCGTGAGCACCACGTTCAACAACAAGCGGACCATCGCGGTCGCCTCCACCACCGCGACCGTCACCAAGTCCGCCGCGCAGTCCACGGCGCTCAAGACCGCCAAGGCCCTGAAGGCGGACAAGCCCGCCGCCGACAGCGCGCGCAAGGTGATCTGGGCCGGTTCCGGCACTCCGACGCTCGCCTGGGAGTCCGTGATCACCGGCTTCCAGGACGACGGCACGCCGAGCAAGCTGCACGTCGTCACCGACGCCACCTCCGGCAAGGAGCTGTACCGATACCAGGCGATCCAGACCGGTATCGGCAACACCCAGTACAGCGGCCAGGTCACGCTGACCACCGCGCAGTCGGGCTCCAACTACACCCTCACCGACAGCACGCGCGGCGGCCACAAGACGTACAACCTCAACCACGGCACCTCCGGCACCGGCACCCTGTTCTCCCAGACCAACGACACCTGGGGCAACGGCACCACGTCCAACGCGGCCACGGCCGGCGCGGACGCGGCCTACGGCGCCCAGGAGACCTGGGACTTCTACAAGAACACGTTCGGCCGCAGCGGCATCAAGAACGACGGTGTCGGCGCCTACTCGCGCGCGCACTACGGCAACGCGTACGTGAACGCGTTCTGGGACGACTCCTGCTTCTGCATGACCTACGGCGACGGCTCGGGCAACAACGACCCGCTGACCTCGCTGGACGTCGCGGGCCACGAGATGAGCCACGGCGTCACCTCCAACACCGCCGGGCTCAACTACACCGGCGAGTCGGGCGGGTTGAACGAGGCCACCTCCGACATCTTCGGCACCGGTGTGGAGTTCTACGCGAACAACACCACCGACCCCGGTGACTACCTCATCGGCGAGAAGATCGACATCAACGGCGACGGCACCCCGCTGCGCTACATGGACAAGCCCAGCAAGGACGGCGCGTCCAAGGACAGTTGGTCCTCCAGCCTCGGCGGCCTGGACGTGCACTACTCCTCGGGCCCGGCGAACCACTTCTTCTACCTGCTCAGCGAGGGCAGCGGCACCAAGGTCATCAACGGTGTCACCTACAACAGCCCGACCTCCGACGGCGTTGCCGTCACCGGGATCGGCCGCGCCAAGGCGCTCCAGATCTGGTACAAGGCGCTGACGACGTACATGACGTCCAGCACCAACTACGCCGCTGCCCGCACCGCCGCCCTGAACGCGGCCACCGCGCTCTACGGCGCCAACTCGGCCGAGTACGCGGCCGTCGGCAACGCCTTCGCCGGGATCAACGTCGGCGGCCACATCAACCCGCCGGCGGACGGGGTGACCGTCACGAACCCGGGCAGCCAGTCCGCCACCGTGGGCACCGCGGTCAGCCTCCAGATACAGGCGAGCAGCACCAACAGCGGCGCGCTCAGCTACAGCGCCTCGGGGCTGCCGGCCGGGCTGTCCATCAACAGCTCCACTGGTCTGATCTCCGGCACGCCCACCACCGCGGGCACCTCCAGCACCACGGTCACGGTCACCGACTCGGCGGGCAAGACCGGCACGGCCGCCTTCTCCTGGACGGTCAGCGCCACCGGCGGCGGCTGCTCCGCGACCCAGCTCCTGGCCAACCCCGGCTTCGAGTCGGGCAACACGGGCTGGACGGCGAGCAGCGGCGTCATCACCACCGACAGCGGCCAGGCCAGCCACGGCGGTTCGTACAAGGCGTGGCTCGACGGCTACGGCTCCTCGCACACCGACACGCTGTCCCAGTCGGTGACGATCCCCTCGGGCTGCAAGGCGACGCTCACCTTCTGGCTGCACATCGACTCGGCGGAGACCACCACCAGCACGCAGTACGACAAGCTCACGCTGACCGCCGGTTCGACCACGCTGGCCACGTACTCGAACCTCAACAAGGCCACGGGGTACACCCAGAAGACCTTCGACCTGTCCTCGCTGGCGGGCCAGACGGTCGCCCTGAAGTTCAACGGGGTCGAGGACTCCTCGCTCCAGACCAGCTTCGTGGTGGACGACACCGCCCTCACGACGAGCTGACCCCCGCACACCGCGACGCGGCCCCCGTGCACGGAACTTCCGTGCACGGGGGCCGCGTCGTGTGCGGGTCGGGTGCGCTCAGCTCAGCGGGTCGAGCGTGAGGTACGCCGTCTGCGGGTTGCCGTCGTTGACCAGCGACTCGTGGTTGCCGACGTCGTCGAACGCGAAGGCGTACGCCTTGCCGTCGGCCATCTGCGCGTGAATGGCCTTGGCGTACTGGTTCGTCACCCCGTCCTGGTAGAAGCCGGCGTCCGAGGAGTCCGGCTGGTTGGGGTTGGTGAGCAGGGTGGAGCGGTTGTAACCGGCGCACAGAGTACGGGAGATGGGGCCCCGCACCTGGTCGTTGGGCGCGTCCAGCAGGTTGTGGCAGCCGAAGATGCTGCCCGCGTCCGGCTTCTGGAAGCTGGTCACGACCGCGCCGGAGGAATTGGTGAAGTTCATGACGTTGCCCGAAACCCGCCCGAAGTACTTGGTGTTGGGCTGGTCCGTGAACGGCGTGACGGTCAGGGTCTGCGAGGAGTACTTCTGCCAGACCCGGTTGACGTAGTCGTCCATCACGTTGGAGGGCAGCGCCCCGGTCTCCACGCCGTACAGCGGGGAGAGCGCGCGCAGTACGGTGCCGTCCGAGCGGGTCTGGACCAGGCCGGACCAGCCCGACTTGCCGCGCAGCGTGTTCAACACGTTCGTGTAGCCACCGGACTTGAGGTGGCCCGTGTTGACGGTCGACCCGTCGCCGCGCTTCACCCCGACCGCGTACGGCGCCGAGAACATGTCGACCTGCGTGCTGTTGAGCCACAGGCCGCCGTCGTTGAGCGTGTACTCGGACCAGCTGAACAGGGTGTCGCGGTTGGGGTCCGAGGGGTTCTGCACGGCCGGCTGGACCAGACCGCCGGTGGTGAGCCGGAAGTCCAGCTTCTTGCCGTAGGAGAAGTAGATCCGGCCGGAGAACTTCGGTATCCGGATCGTGGTGGTCTGGCCGGGGCCGGGCCCGGCGATCGACGCGTCGGGCGCGGGGGTCGGCGGGTTGCCGCCCGCGGGCCAGGCGTGGAAGCCACCGTTCGCGTCGGCCCAGCCCTGCCGTCCCGAGGACAGCTGGGTGCCCAGGTCGTAGATGTAGACCTGGTCACCCCGGCCCGAGTTGTTGGTGATCTGGAGCGGGATCGTGTCCGGCACCGCCGCACTGGCGTGCTCCGGCACCGAGAACACGACCACCCCGCCGACCATGGCGGCCACGGCCGCCGCGCTTGTCGCGAACCGCGGGATTCTTCGAGTCAACTCTCCACCTCCGTGTGGGGATCGGGGCGGAACGGAAATTGGTCCGTACCTGCATGAGAGCGCTCTCAGAGTGCGGGCGGAAGGGGGGACTGTCAATTACTCCGGCCGGACACGTTCCGTGATCATGTGCTCGTCGTCCCACTCGGGTACCGTCACGCCGCCGCTCTCCCAGTCCCGCCGGAGAACCGCGTACCCGACCGCGTCGTGGACCGAGCCGCCGGTGCCGGGCCACGCGTCGCGGTAGTGCGCCTCCTTGACGTACCCGCACCGCTGGAAGGCGCGCCGCATCGCCGCGTTGTCCTGCCGGGTGGTGCCCTCGATCCGCCGGACGCGCGGGCACTCCTCGAACAGATACCGTGTGAGCCAGGTCAGGGCGGTGCCGCCGATGCCTGTGGCGCGCCACCGGGACCGGACGCGCAGATCGAACAGGGGGGTGTCGTCGGCCAGATCCATCAGGCGGATCAGTCCCGCCGTGCTGTCGCCCGCCATGATCCAGAAGGCCCGGTTCTCCTCGCCGTCGTACCTGCCCGCGGAGATCCACCGCCGGACCTCGTCCCCGTCGGGCGCGGCCGAGGCGTGGAACGGCCAGGTGTCGCCGGTGAGGAAGTCCACGAGGGCGTCGGCCTCGGAGGGGGCGAAGCGGCGGAAGGTGAGGTCCATCGCAGCACCTTAGGGAGCGCGCGGGTGTGGCCGGTATCGAATTGTTCGCCGGGTGACGCCGCTTCAGAACGTGCGGTGCAGCAGGTCCAGCAGGGCCCGCCAGTGGCGTTCGTCCGCCTTCGCGTCGCGCTCCGCCTGATCCGGCTTCAGCGAGCCGACCAGCGGGCCGAGCCACCGCCGGATGGACGGGTCGGCGCCCGGGTCGATGTACTCCGGCAGCTTCACGACCGGGGCCGGGCCCGAGCGGTAGAACACGTTCGGCACCAGGACCGTGTACCCCTAGGGGGTGTCTCCCCGAGCTTCGCGGGCCCGCGACTCCCCCAGCCTCCGGCCGGGAGGTGCCCCCAGGCACGGCACCTCGCCGCACGGCCGAATCGCCCAAGTACGTCCAGTACGAGGGCGACTCGACCGCACGCCGAGGCACCGCACCAGACTCCGCGGGCTGATCCACGAAGCCCGGGGAGACACCCCCTAGGCGGCCGGCCGGTCCGCGATCTCCCGCAGCCGGGGCCGCCGCCCCACGTGCCCGGCCCGGCGCCTCACTCGAACAGCGACGCGTCCCCCGCGCCCCGGCGCACGATCTCCGGTTCCCCGCCGGAGAAGTCCACCACCGTGGTCGGCTCCGTGCCGCACTCCCCGGAGTCCACCACCGCGTCCACCACATGGTCGAGCCGGTCCTTGATCTCCCAGCCCTGCGTCGGCGGCTCCTCCTCGTCCGGCAGCAGCAGCGTGCTGGACACCAGCGGCTCGCCCAGCTCCGCAAGGAGTGCCTGCGTCACCACATGGTCCGGGATGCGCACGCCCACCGTCCGCTTCTTCGGATGCAGCAGCTTGCGCGGCACCTCGGGGGTGGCGGGCAGGATGAAGGTGTAACTCCCGGGCGTCGCCGCCTTGATCGCACGGAACACGTCGTTGTCGATCCGCACGAACTGCCCGAGCTGCGCGAAGTCCCGGCACATCAGCGTGAAATGGTGCCGGTCGTCCAGCTGACGGATGGAACGGATGCGCTCCATGCCGTCCTTGCTGCCCAGTTGGCAGCCCAGCGCGTAACAGGAGTCCGTGGGATACGCGATCAGCGCCCCCGACCGCACCGCGTCGGCGATCTGCGCGATGGCGCGCGGCTGCGGGTTCTCGGGATGCACGTCGTAGTACTTCGCCATCCGCCGAGCTTATGCCGTCCCCGTGTTCCGCGGGCGCACCCCGCCCGCGCGGTCCCGGCCGCGCCGTGTTCTGCGGCACACACAGGCGTCGTTCGCCCCCTCTTCGGGTAACGTCCACCGACGAAACCCGAGGTCAGCACCGATATGAGGAGCGCAGCGACGTGGCCGCCCGAGCAGCCGACGGCCCCCGGGAGCCGTACGGCCCCGACGCCCCCTGGGCGGAGCAACTGCTCGACCAGCTCCGCCCCGCCGTCCGCGACCCGCGCCGCGTCGTCGCCTGGCTCGCCCGGAGCGTCCACGCCTCGGTGAGCCTCCAGGACGAGCGCGGCACCGTCCTCGCGGGCGACCCCCTGCCGCTCGACCCCGGGCTCGTCGGCCGCGTCGCCCGGGGCGGTCTCTCCTCGGCCGCGCTGGAGGAGGGCGGCCGCCACATCCGGCTCACCACGACCACCGGCGCCGCCCTGGCCGTCGCCCGCACGGAGCGCTTCGACCGGCGCGCCGCCGACATCGTCCACCGCACCGCCACCGTTCTGGCCCTTCTGCTGCGCGAGGCCGAACTCGCCGACGCCGGACGCCGGTTGCGCCGCGCCTCGGCCGACCTGCGCCTGGCGATCCTGCAACTGCTGATGGTCGAGGAGGTCGTCTCCGCCCGCCGTGTCGCCGCCGGACTCTGGCCCGGACTGCTCGAACAGGACACCGCCCGCGTCTACGTCGTCGAGGCGTCCCCCGCCGAACGCGACGCCCTCGCCGAGGGCTGCGCCGAGGCCACCGAGGGCGGCGCGCTCGTCGTGCGCTGCCCCGCCATGGACGGCCACGTCATCGTCGTCAGCCCCGCGCCCGCCGCCGGACAGCGGCTGCGTGCCCTCCTCGGCGACCGCCCCGGCGTCTACCTCGGCGGCAGCACCCGTCAGCGCCTCGCCCGCACCGCCACCGCCTACGGCCAGGCCGTCAGCGCCCTCGCCGTCGCCCGCCACCGACCCGACCGCAGCGCCGTCTACGCCGAACGCACCCACCCCGAGCGGCTGTTGGACCCCATTGCCCTGCGCTCCTGGTCCGCCGCACTGCTTCGCCCGCTCGACACGCTGCCCCACCACATACGCGCCGAACTCCTCGCCACCACCCGGCTCGGCCTCGACTTCACCGCCGTCAACGCGGCCAAGGTGCTCGGCGTCAGCCGCAACACCGTCCGCGCCCGCATGGACCGCGTCGCCGCCCTGCTCGGCACCGACCTGACCGACCTCACCGCCCGCGCCGCCGTGCGCCTCGCCCTCGTCACCGAGGCCACGCACGGCCCGTACGACCCCGCCGCCGCACGGCCCCGCACGCCCGCCGGACTCGGCGGACTGCTCGGCTCGCCCTCGCTGCGCGACTGGGCCGACACCCTGCTCGGCCGCCTCGACGACGACGGCCGGGACCTGCGCGGCACCCTGCGCGCCTGGATCGCCGCCGGGGCCAACGCCGAACGCGCCGCCCGCGAACGGGGCGTCCACGCGCAGACCGTGCGCGAGCACGTCCGGGCCGCCGAACCCGTCCTGGAACGGCAGTTGCTGGCCGGCGGCACCGATCTGTACGAGGTGGTCCTCGCCCATCTGGCCTGCGGCGACCTCCAGTTGCCCCCGCACTGCGGTTCGAACGGGGATCAAGCGGACGCGGCTGTGCACAGGTGAGTGATTCCGGCCCCGGACCGGGCACGGACGCGATGGTCACCGGTGCGCGTCGCGCGTAGATTCGACGGTCGGCGGGGCACCACCGGGGCGGGGGACCGGTCGTGCCCCGCCCTCTTCTTCCCGTCCGGCTTTTTCCCGCCCGGGTTTCCGGTCGCTCAGTGCGCCGCGGGCTGCGCGGGCAGGTCGAAGACGTGCCCGGGGGAGATGATCCGCGTGATCGCCTCGCCGAACAGGGTGCTCGGCTCCTGGCCGTCGTGGTCGATGTCGGTGTTGAGCAGCACCACCAGCGTGGTCCGCGCCGAGGGCAGATAGACGGTCAGCGACTCGTACCCCGGCAGCGAACCGTTGTGCCCGATCCAGCCGCGTACGTCGAAGATGCCGAGCCCGTACCCCGCGCCCGGCACTCCCGTCGGCGGGGTCACCAGGCGCTGGCGCTGCGTGGACGCGTCGATCATCCGCCTGCCGTCGGGGAGTTCACCGGTCGCCACCGTGGGCGCCCACACGCGCAGATCGTCCAGCGTCGAGACCATCGCGCCCGCCGCCCAGCCCCAGGACGGGTTCCAGCCCGCCGTCTCCTCGACCTTCCCGTCGGCCGTCTGGTTCGTGTACCCCTGCGGATGCGGCTTCGGGAACTGGGCGCCGGACGGGAACGACGTACGGTTCATCCCGGCCGGGTCCAGGATGTGCTCCTGGATGTAGTCCCCGAGCTGCTGCCCGCTCCGCTGCTCCACGACCAGTCCGAGCAGGATCAGATTGGTGTTGGAGTAGTCGAACTTCTTCCCCGGCTGGAAGAGCACCGGGTGCTTGAAGGAGTAGTCCAGCAGCTCGCGCGGGGTGAAGGAGCGCTGCGGATCGGAGGTCAGCGCCTTGAAGAAGTCCGGGTCGTCCGAGTAGTTGTACAACCCGCTGCGCATTCCGGCCAGTTGCCGCAGGCTGATCCTGTCGCCGTTCGGGACGCCGCCGATGTACTTCGCGATCGGGTCGTCCAG
Source organism: Streptomyces sp. NPDC026659 (assembly GCF_040638245.1). Lineage (NCBI taxonomy): Bacteria > Bacillati > Actinomycetota > Actinomycetes > Kitasatosporales > Streptomycetaceae > Streptomyces > Streptomyces sp. NPDC026659. Next base: position 26,202 of record NZ_JBEZXY010000013.1, read on the forward strand.
CGAGACCTTTCCCTGGTCCACCAGCTGGAGCAGCGCGGTCACCGTGAAGGTCTTGGTCTCGCTGCCGATCCGCGTGTACAGGTCCGGGGCCATCCGGCGCCCGTCGCCCTTGTCGGCCACCCCGAAGGAGCGGACGTAACCGCCCTGGTCCGGCGTCCAGATGCCGACCGTCACGCCCGGCACATCCGCCTCGTCCATCACCTTGCGCACGGCACTGTCCAACTGGTCCGCGACCTCGGGAGTCAACTCGCGCACACCGCTGTCCGAGGGGGAGGGACTGGGCGCGGCGGCCGGTGCCGACACGGGAGCAACGGCTCCCGCCGGAGCGGCGGCGAGCGGAAGGGCGAGCGCCACGGCGGCCAGAGCGGCGGCGGCTCCCCGGCGCGGACGTACGGGCGAACGGGGCATGGGCTGCCTCCAAGCACGTGAGACGCGACCGTGCGGTGGGCGAGACGTCGACGACCCGGAACCCCCAGCATAGGAGCGCTCACCCGGCCGCGCCCGTCGGCACCGGCGCCAGCACCAGCACCGTGGCGTCGTCACGCACCTCGTACCCGAGCCGTCGTACGTCCGTCCACACCGCGCTCGGCAGCTCGGGCGCGCCGTGCCAGGACAGCGCGGCCATCCGCTCGGGCAGCGGATAGAAGGCGCCGTCGGCGTTGCGCGCCTCCCACAGCCCGTCGGAGGCGATCAGCAGCCGGTCGCCGGGCCGGAGGTCCACCGTCACCTCCTTCGGCGGATCGACCCCGACCAGACCGATGCCCAGCGGCGGCCCCGGCGTCACGGTCGTCTCCCAGGCGCGGCCCGAGCGCAGCAGCACCGGGGGCGGATGCCCGCACGCCACCACCCGCACCGACCGCATGTCGGCAGAGAACTCCAGCAGCACGGCCGTCGCGAACAGCTCCGCGTGCCGCACCCCGGCCGAGTCCACCGTGAGCCTGCGGTCCATCCGCGCGGCCACCGCCTCCAGGTCCGGCTGGTCCAGCGTCGCCTCGCGGAACGCGCCGAGCAGCGCCACCACCGTGGCGACCGCCTCCAGGCCGTGTCCCCGTACGTCCCCCATCACCGCGCGCACCCCGAACGGGCCGTCGCGCACGTCGTAGAAGTCCCCGCCCACCAGCGTCCCGCCCTGCGCGGCCCGCGAGAAACCCGCGCACGCGACCGTGCCGACCCGCTCCGGCAGCTCCGGCAGTACGGCCCGTTGCACCGCCTCGCCGATCGCGCGCTCGGTGCCGAGCTGGGCGTCGCGGTGGCTGCGCACGTAGGAGACGAACACACTCAGCAGGGCGACGAACACGATGGTGAGCAGATCGGTGTCGCCGGGCCGGTTCAGATGGGTCACCGGCAGGAGCAGTGCCATCACCACGAGGACACCCAGCAGGGCGGTCGCCAGCGGCCCGTACGACAGCACCGCGAGCGGCGGGATCGCGCCGAGCAGGAAACCCAGATCCTCCGCATGCGAGGTCACGAGCGTGGCCAGGGACACCGCGACCAGCAGCAGCACCGGGAGCACCCGCACCCAGCGCGGCGGCGGCGCACCCCGCAGCCAGCCGCGACGTTCCCGGCTCCGGCGCCCTGACCGGCCGCGCAACGATCTCACACGGCCACGCTACGCCGGGGCCGCCACCGGGGCCTTTTCCGCACACCCGGCCGGGGCAAGGGGCCTCCCGACCGGGGTCGCCCGGCCCGTCCCTCCCCGGCCGGGGCCGCCCGTCGGTCCGCCGTCCTCCGCTGCCTAGCGTGCCGGATCGGCGGTCAGTCTCGCCTGTGCCGCCGACAGGATCTCGGTGATCCTGAGTCCGAACGCCGCGTCGCAGGGATGCGGGCGGCCCGTGCGCGCCGACTCCCGGAGCGCGTCGACGGCGCGGGTGAGCGCGGGGACCGCGCCCTCCGAGCTGCGGGGGAGCAGGGAGACGCCCGCCTCGCCGCGCAGCTCCACGTCGGCGCCCGCCGCGGCGGGAGGTGCCGTCAGGCTCAGGGTGAGGGTGCTGGACGCGCCCGTCGCGTGGTCGAGCACCAGGTGGACGGTGTCCGAGGGACCGTGCACCGCCGACAGGACCTCGCGCACGTCACCGAGGACCGGCAGCAGCACCGACAGCGCGTGCGGGCCCACGTCCCACAGCGCCCCCTTCTCCCGCCGCCAGGGCGACGCCGCGAACGGGCTGCCGCTCGTGAACACCGCCCCCAGCCACTGCGCCCGCGCCGTGAACCAGCCCGACTCGGCGGCCTGTTCCTCGATCCACGCCTCCGGCTCCTTCTGGAACCGGGTGGTGAGGAACACCACCGAGGCGACCCCGGCCCGCTCCGCCGCCCCGGCCACCTCGCGCGCCTCGGCGACGTCCACCGCCAGCGGCTTGTCCAGGAGCAGATGGCAGCCCGCGCGGGCCGCCCGCACCGCGAGCCCCGCCTGTACCGACGGCGGCAGTGCCATCGCCACCGCGTCCACCTCGGCCAGCAGCTCGTCCACGTCCTCGTACGCCCGGACGCCGTACTCCCCGGCCAGCTCGGCGGCCGCCTCAGGGCGGCGCCCCCACACCCCGGCGAAGTCCACGGCCGTGTGGCCCGCGAGCGCGGGCGCGTGCGCCGCCCGCGCCCAGGGGCCCGTCCCCAGCAGTCCGATGCGCATGTCGGGTTCCTCTCCTTCGAGCCGGTCGTCACGGCGTCACGGCGCCATGTCCCTCTCCTCCTTGAGATACGTCCGCTCCGGCTCTTCGTCTCCGGCCAGCCAGTTCGCGATGGTCCGGGCGATCGGCTGACCGGTCTCCAGCTCCACGAAGCCGAACTGGCCCGACTGATTGCACTCCAGGAACCACCACACCCCGTCCGCGTCCTCCGCGAAGTCGAAGGCGCCGTAGGCGAGTTCCGCGCCGCGCAGATACCGGTGCACGCCCTCGGCCACCCGCGGCGGCACCTCGACGGGCAGCCACGGCGAGACCGACGGGGCGAACCGCACGTCCACATCGTCGGGATGGGCGTCCGGATCGGCGGGCTTGCGCGCCGCGAGCAGGCGGTTCCCGACGGCCGTCAGCCGGATGTCGGCCCGCTTGGCGACACGCTGCTGGAGCAGCGTCGGACCGTAGGCGACGGCCGTGAAGTCGGCGTCCGGCGCGACCCGGCTGGTCGGCACCGCACGCGGCGGCTCCTGCGGATGCGCCCCCGAGACCGGCTTGACCACCAGATCCGGGAAGCGCCCCGCGAACTCCCGTGCCGCATCGGGGTGGGTCGTGATCAGCGTGGCGGGCACGGCGAACCCGCTGCGCCGCGCGAGATGCAGCTGCCAGGGTTTGTACCGGGCGCGCCGGGCCGCGTCCGGATGGTTCATCCAGCGTGCCCCGGCGCACCGCAGCATCCCGTACAGCGCCTGGGTCGACTCCTCGGTCAGCCAGTCGGACGGCCGGGCAGCGCGGGCGGCCGCCCGGCCCGGCCGGCGCACCCACACGGAGCGCAGCGCGCCGATGCTCACCAGGCGGCCGCCGACGGACAGGTGCCCGTCGGCGGACCCACCCGTCAACTCGGCCGACAGCGCCACCCCGTTGGTGAGATCGGCGGGATCGAGCCGGACGACGGGTACGCCCGTCTCGCCGAGTCGGAGGACCACCATGTCCGCCGTCACGTCCTCGTCACTGGTGAGGATGAGCACGGTCATCGTCCGGGGCCCCGCGCTTCAGTCGTCGAAGTGGGTCTTGGAGCCCGCCGTGGAGGTGGTGGTCCCCAGGGCGTGCAGCGTCGCGTGATCGGTGGCGGCGATCCTTCCGTCCGGGAGGACGTTCAACTGGAGCCCGGCGTCGTACACGTACGGGGTGATGGCATCCAACTGCACAGCGGGTCGTGCGTAGTTGAGCGTGAACGGTTGCATGGTGGTCCTCCCTGATTCGTTCTTTCACGTCCTTATACGAATCGAACGATTGGTTGGTTTCCTCACACTCCGTGACCGGTGTCCGGAGGCGGTGCGGGCAGCGCCCTTCGGCGTCAGCCAGAAAGACGCCGGGGACGGGAAAGCGGCTGCGCCAAATCGCCGCGGGTTCGGCGGAGTTCAGATGCCCGCGCGTCGACTCGGCACGCCCGGACGCCGGTTCAGCCGGCCAGCGCGGTACGGGCCGCCGTCAGGGCCTGATCCGCGAAGGACCGGCCGAACAGCACCGCGTGCACCAGCAGCGGGAAGAGCTGATGTATGCCGACCCGGTGGCGCCAGCCGTCGGCGAGCGGGGCCGTCCGCTCGTACCCGGCGAGCACGCTGTCCCACTCGGGACAGCCGAACAGCGCCAGCATCGCGAGGTCGGTCTCGCGGTGCCCGCCGTGCGCGGCCGGGTCGATGAGACGGACCTCACCGTCCGCGCCCCAGAGCACGTTGCCCTGCCACAGGTCGCCGTGCAGCCGCGCGGGCGGCTCGGCGGGCCCGGCGAGTTCGGGCAGCCGCTCGCACACCGCCTCGACCACGGACGCCTCGCCCGGCCGGACCGTTCCCGAGTCCACCGCCGCGCGCAGATAGGGCAGCACCCGGTGCTCGGCGTACCAGCGCGGCCAGTCGTCGCCCGGGACGTTGCGCATGGGCGCACGGCCGATGAACGCCTCCCGGGGCCCGTCCGGCGGCGTCGCGCCGAACGCGGGTGCCCCGGAGGCGTGCAGCTCCGCCAGCGCCCGGCCGAAACGCAGCGCGGCTTCGGCATCCGGGCGCCCGGTCGGCACGTACTCGGTGACGAGCCAGCGCTCGTCGGCGCCGAGCACCCCGGGCACCCGTACCGCCCCGGCCGCGCCGAGCCAGCGCAGCCCGGCCGCCTCCGCGCGCACCGCGCCCGGGCCGTCACCGCGCTTGACCATCACCGCCGTACCGTCCTCGAGCATCACCACCGCGGGCGACCCGGACGGCGCCGGGCCGTTCACGGGACGGCGCCCGGTGAGCCGGGACGCCACCGCCCCTGGAGCCTCGCCTCGCTCGATCACGCCCACAGGGTACGACCCGTCAGAGGTGCCTCATGGGCGGAACTTCGCGCTTTACTACGACGAAATCCGGCCAAAATTGTGTCGGTGCGGCGAGGCCCTCCGCCTCCGGCGTGATCACCGTTGACCCGTCCGGGGGCGCTCGCGGCGTGTCGCTGGGACAGACGGGTGGAGAGGTGACCCGGCTGGGCGGCCTGGATCGCGCGCCGGGGCGCCCTGCTTGACGGTGGATCGTGTCGGGGCCGGGTCCTGACAGCCGATGAGGTATCCGCTGCCCGGCCACGGCGGAAGGACACCGATATGCGTTCTGCCCGCATTCTTCTCGCCACGGCGGCCGCCTCCGCCGCCTTCGCCCTCGCCACCCCCGGAGCCGCGCTCGCCGGGGACGACGGAGGCCGGGGCGACTCCTCGTACAACAAGCAGGACAGCGGCTCCGGCGGTGACCACGACAAGGGGTCCGGCAAGGGCTCCGGCGACAACCAGGACAAGGGCTCCGGCAACGGTTCCGGCAAGGACTCGGGCGGCGGCTACGGCGACGACGGCGGCTACGACGAGCCCCGAGGCGGCGTGCACACCGGCGGCGGCGCCCTCGCCTCCGTCCTGAGCAGCAGTGGCAGCAGCAGCGGAGACGACTGGAGCTCCAGCGGCAGTGGGAGCGGGAGCGGCGACAGCCGCTTCGACCCCGAGACCTACAAGGACAAGGGGGACAGCGGCAAGAGCGACTCCGGCGGCGGCAAGGGGGACGGCGGCAAGGGGGACAACGGCGACGAGCCGCGCGGCGGCATGCACACCGGTGGCGGCGGCCTCGCCGACGACTCCGGCATGTCGACGGGCGGCCTCGCGGTGCTCGTCGCGGGCGCGGCCGGGGCGTACGTGCTGCGGCGCCGGAAGGCCGCCGGTTCGGCCTCCTGACCGAGCCGCCTTCCCCGCCCCTGTCGTCGGACTCCCTACGCCCGCCCACCGCGGTCGACGGGAGTCCGGCGACAGGGCCCGGGGCCACGGCCGCCGGTACCCACCCGGTCCGGCGGCCGGCGCCCCGGTCCCGAACCGCGCTGCCGTGACCGAGTGAGGTGGTGTCCGATGGCAGCAGATCCCTCCCCGCGCCGGGCCGACGAACAGGCCGCCCGCGGGGGCCGGCTGACGTTGTGGGGCGTGGCGATCGTCGTCCTCGTGCTCAGCATGCTCGGCGGCCACCACGGCACCGGCACCGTCGCGGGCGGCACCCGCGCCGCCGGTACGGCGGCCGCCACCGGGCCGGCTGGCCCGGCGCTGCCCCGGTCCGCGCCGACCCGGCTGATCGTCCCGAAGATCGGGGTGAACGCCCCCTTCACCGCCCTCGTCCTCGGCTCCGACGGCCGCCTGGAGCCGCCGCCCGCCGACAACACCAACCTGGTCGGCTGGTACAGCAAGGGCGTCTCGCCCGGGGAGAAGGGGACCTCGGTCATCGCCGGGCACGTGGACACGAAGACCTCCGCCGCCGTCTTCGCGGGCCTCGAGGACCTGCTCCCGGGCGACCGGTTCACCGTCGAGCGGGCCGACGGACGCACCGCGCGGTTCGTCGTGGACAGCGCCGAGACCTTCGAGAAGGACGACTTCCCGAGCGACCGCGTGTACGACAACGCGGCCCGCCCCGAGGTGCGGCTCATCACCTGCGCGGGCGACTACGACCACACGGCCAAGGACTACACGGAGAACCTGGTGGTCTTCGCGCACTTGGTGTGACGCTCGGCGGGCGGCGGGCACGCTCAGTGTGCCTATGCCGCCGGCAGGCCGCCCGGGGCGAGGGCGAGCGCGGCGAACCGCTCGCCGATGCGCCGGTGGGCCGCCCCGTCCGGGTGCAGCCCGTCGGGCAGCGGCAGCTCCGCGAAGTCGTCCGCGCCGTACAGTTCGCGCCCGTCGAGAAGGTGCAAGTGGCGGTCCTCGGCGGCCCGTTGGCGCACGATGCGGGCCAGCTCCGCGCGGATCACGTTCAGGGTCAGCCCGCCCCGGTTCCGCTCCGCCGGGTCACCGGCCGCCCGGAACGCGAGCCGTCCCTCGCTCAGTGCGGTGAGGTCGGGCAGGGTCGGCCCCGGTGTGTCCTCGTGCATCGGGCACAGGATCGGCGAGACGACGAGCAGCGGCGTCTCGGGGTGGCCCTCGCGGATGGTGTCGAGGAAACCGTGCACGGCGGGCCCGAACGCGCGCAGCCGCATCAGATCGGTGTTGACCAGGTTGATGCCCAGCTTGACGCTGATCACGTCGGCGGGCGTGTCGCGCAGCGCGCGGGCGGTGAACGGGTCCAGCAGGGCGCTGCCGCCGAGACCGAGGTTGATCAGCTCCACCCCGCCGAGCGCGGCGGCGACGGCGGGCCAGGTGCCCGTCGGGGACGCGGCGTCCGAGCCGTGGCTGATCGAGCTGCCGTGGTGCAGCCACACCGGACGATCCCGCTCCCGTACGGGGGTGACGGGCGCGTCGGTGCGCAGCGCGACCAGTTCGGTGGTCTCGTTGTGCGGCAGCCAGATCTCCACGGCCTTGTCCTCGGGGGACAGCCCGGTGAAGCGGGCGGTGCCCACCGGGCCGGGGCGCTGCTCGGCGGTGCCGGCCGCCATGTCGATGAGCAGGGTGTTTCCGCCGGGGACGGAGGCGCTGCCCGCCGGGCGTCCGTCCACCAGCAGCTCGTACACGCCCTCGGGGCGCGGCGGCGCACCGGCGTAGACCCGCTTGGTGGGCACGGTGTCCAGCTCGACGGTGGTGGCCCGGGTGCGGAACACCAGCCGTACGCCCGCGGGTTGGGACTCCGCCATGTGCAACTGGGGGTCCGTGCACTGGGCGCGGGCCCGCGCGGGCAGCCGGTGGGGGAGCAACCCCCGCTCGGTGCGCTCCAGTTCGAGGGCGCCGCGTACGAGGTCGGCGGTGAGGGGGGTGGTGGTCAGGTCGTCGGACTCGGTGGTCATCGGTACTGCCTGTCGGAAGAGGGATCCATGGGTCGGGGCGCGGGGGACGCGGTCAAGTCGCTCAGGCGGAGGGCCAGTTGCGCAGCAGGGCATCGAGGGCGTCGAGGCTGCGGTCCCACGACTCCTGCGAGCCGGGGGAGCTGTGGCTGAACGCGCCCGCCGACTCCAGCCCGACCCAGCCGCTGAACACGCTGCCCAACAGCCGTACCGCGTGCGTCTGTTCGGGTTCGGGGAGGTCGTAGCCGCGCAGGATCGCCCGGGTCATCCGCGCGTGCCGTCCGCCCGCGCTCGCGGCGGCGTCCTCCGGGTCGAGCCGGTACGAGGCCGCCGCGAAGCGGCCGGGGTGGGCGCGGGCGTAGTCGCGGTAGGCGTTCGCGAAACCGGTCAGCGCGTCCTTGCCCGCCCGCCCCGCGAGCGCCTCGGAGGCACGGTCGGCCAGCTCCTCCAGCGCGAGCAGCGCGATCCGGGTCCGCAGGTCGTGGTTGCCCCGCACGTGCGAGTACAGGCTCGCCACCTTCACGTCGAACCGCCGGGCCAGCGCCGACACCGTGACCTGGTCGAACCCGGCCTCGTCGGCCAGCTCCGCCCCGGCCAGGACCAGCCGCTCCGTGCTCAGACCCGCACGCGCCATGGGACACCTCCTGGGAAGACAGGACGATTATGCGGGTGCCTAAAGGTGTTAGGCAAATGGGAATCTTCATTAGTTGGAGCTCTGTATGAGTGATGCGGACAGCACGACGGCCGCCGACCGGGGTTTCCGGTCGGCGGCCGTCGTGGGGGATCGCCGGTGCGAGCGCGGTCGGAGTGTCAGACCGTGGTCGCCGGGAACGTCGGGTACTCCACGCCCGACACGTGCTGGACGATCCGGACCACCTGGCAGGAGTAGCCGAACTCGTTGTCGTACCAGAGGTAGAGGATCGCGTTGTCCCCGTCGACCTTGAGGGCGCCGCCGTCGACGATCGAGGCGTGCCGCGAGCCGATGAAGTCGCTGGAGACCGCGTCGGGTGCCGTGGTGAAGTCGATCTGCCGCTTGAGCGGGGAGGTCAGCGACACCTCGCGCAGGTAGTCGTGCACCTCTTCACGGGTCGTCTCGCGGCCGAGCCGGAGGTTCAGGATCGCGATCGAGACGTCCGGCACCGGCACCCGGATGGAGCTGCCGGTGATCGGCGCCTTCAGGTCCGGCAGCGCCTTCGACACGGCGGACGCGGCACCGGTCTCGGTGATCACCATGTTGAGCGGCGCGGAACGGCCCCGGCGCTCTGCCTTGTGGTAATTGTCCAGCAGATTCTGGTCGTTGGTGAAGGAGTGGACCGTCTCCACATGGCCGCGCAGCACGCCGAACTCGTCGTCCATCGCCTTCAGCGGCGGCACGATGGCGTTGGTGGTGCACGAGGCGCAGGACAGGACGCGCTCGTCCGGCTTGATCGTGTCGTGGTTGACGCCGTGCACGATGTTCGGCACGTCACCCTTGCCGGGCGCGGTCAGGACGACCTTGTCGATGCCGGGCCGCAGATGCTTCGACAGACCCTCGCGGTCGCGCCAGTTGCCGGTGTTATCGATGAGGATGGCGTTCCGGATGCCGTACTCGGTGTAGTCCACGGCCGACGGGTCGTCCGCGTAGATCACCTGGATCGTGTTGCCGTTCGCGATGATCGTGCCCGCGTCCTCGTCCACGGTGATGGTGCCCTGGAACTGGCCGTGGATGGAGTCGCGGCGCAGCAGCGAGGCGCGCTTGACCAGGTCGCCGCCCGCCCGGGCGCCACCGCCGCGCACCACGACCGCGCGCAGCCGCAGCCCGTTGCCCGACCCGGCCTTCTCGATCAGCAGCCGGGCGACGAGCCGGCCGATGCGGCCGAAGCCGTAGAGCACCACGTCACGCGGCTCGCGGCGCTCGATCCTGTCGGCGCCGGTGGCCCCGGCGACCGTCTCGGCGGTGAACTCCGCCACGCTCAGTCCCCGGTCGTCCGCCTGGTACAGCGCGGCGAGCATCCCGAGGTCGATCTGGGACGGCCCGAGGTCGAGGCCGGCCAGTGCCTGGAGGAACGGCATGGTCTCGGTGACCGACAGCTCCGCGCCCGCGATCTGCCGGGCGAAACGGTGCGTCTTGAGGATGCTGACCACCGACTTGTTCACCAGGGAGCGGCTGTGCAGCAGGACGGTCACGTCCCGCTCGCGGTGCAGCTTCCCGATGATCGGGATCATCGACTCCGCGATCTCCTCGCGGTTCTTCCAGTTCGTGAACGAGTCGTCGTTGACAGTCACAGATCTATCTTTCGAGCTAGGCGGCGCTCATATGGTGAGCACACCCTACTTCTACCTGTTCACGGCGCTGCCGGGGGGTGGCGTTCGCGCGCGGAGACCCGGCATCAGGCCCCGAATCCCCGGTCGCCGCCCCTGAAACCGGGCCGCCGTTCCTGAATCAGGGTGGAACAGCGGGCGACACCCGGGCCGCGCGTTGCACCGCCCCTGCCCCGTGACCATGGTCGGTGCGTGATCACGTCCTCCGTGCCCCGGCCCGAGCCGGTCGCCCCCGTCCGCCCTCCGCGCACCCGCCCCCTGCGCGCCCGCGCGCTGCCCGGCGCCGTCCGCGCCCGGATGCCTGACGGCGCCCTCACCGCCCTCGCGCTGTTCACCGGCGTCCGGCTGGCCGGGACCGCCGCCGTGATCATCGGCAACCTCCTCGCGGGCCGCCCCCCGGTCCACGATCTCGCCCACGCCTGGGACGCCCGCTGGTATCTGCACATCGCCGAGCACGGCTACGGGAACCTCATCTGGATCACCCCGACCGGCGGCGTCCAGAGCGACTGGGCCTTCTTCCCGCTCTACCCCGTGCTGATCAGGGCCGTCACCGAGGTTCTCCCGCTCCCCCCCGGCGCCGCCGCTCTGCTGATCTCCTGGACCGCCGCCCTCGTCGCCGCCCTCGGCGTCTACCGCGTCGGCCATCTGCTGCACGGCCGCGCCGTCGCCACCGCGCTGGTCGGGCTGTGGGCCGTCCTGCCGCACGCCGTCGAGCTGACCATCGCCTACACCGAGTCGCTCTTCGCCGCACTCGCCGCCTGGTCCCTGTACTGCGTACTGCGCCGCCGCTGGCTGTGGGCGGGCACGCTCGCCCTGTTCGCCGGGCTCGCCCGGCCCACCGGCTTCGCCGTGGCGGCCGCGGTCTGCGTCGCCGCCGGACACGAGGTCCTGCGCCGTCACGGCCGGGTGCCACCCGCACTCTGGACCGGCGTCGCACTCTCCCCGCTGGGCTGGCTCGGCTACGTCCTCTGGGTCGGTTTGCGCACCGGCGACGTGCCCGGTGGCTACTTCACCGTGCAGAGCGCCTGGGGCTCCCGCTTCGACCTCGGCGCGGGCGCCGTCCGCTTCCTCGGCGCCCTCTTCGCGCACGGCGGGAAATTCGTCTACCCGATGGCCCTGCTCGTCGTCGTGATCTCGCTCGTCCTGTTCGGGCTGCTCTGTCTGGACCGTGCGCCGCTGGTTCTCGTGGTCTTCAGCGCCGTCCTCGTCCTCCTCGTGGTCTGCGGCTCCGGCTCCTTCTCCTCCAAGCCGCGCTTCCTGCTCCCGGCCTTCCCGCTGCTCATCCCGCCCGCCCGGGCGCTGGCCCGCGCCTGGGGCCCCCGCCGTGCCCAGGTCCTGCTGATCGGCGGCGCCCTGGCCGCCGTCTCCCTGGTCTGCGGCGCGTACGTCATCGTGGTGGCCCACGCCCCGCTGTGACCCTGTGACCCTGTGACCCGTACGGCCGACACGGCCGGGCGCGATCGACGGCGCCGGTGCGAGGACCGCGATCGGGGGTAGGAGGGCAGGCCCGAGGAGCCGAGGAGAGGAACGCCATGACCACGTACGTCATCACCGTGCCCGGTACCTTCACCGACGGGATCGAGCCCGACGCCCGCGCGCGGCTCGGCCACGCGCTGCGCCCGGCCGACCCGCACACCACCACCATGGGCAGCGACGAGGACCTCGACGCCCTCACCGTCAACGAGGACGACACCTTCACCCTCCGCCTGACCGTCGAGGCGGACAGCGGCCCGCACGCCGAGCAGGAGGCCCGGAGCCTCGCCGGTGCGGCCCTGCGCGCCGCCGGACTCGACGAGCGGACCGCGCCGCTCGGGCCCGCCGTGATCACGGGCATCGATTCACAGGTGCACTGACCGGCCTTACCGGGTATTCACCCCATGAGACGACAAGACACCAGGAAATCACTCAAAAGGTGGTCCCGGTGTCTCCGCCCAGCCGGAAGTGACCGATGTTCCGCAAGCGCTCCACGGACGACGGCGACGAACTGCTGGCCCGACTCGGCTCGCTCACCGCGCAGGCGCGCGAGCGCGCGGAGCTGCAGCGCACCCAGGTCGAGCTGGCCATCGCCCTGCAACGCGGCATGCTGCCCCGCGACCTGCCCCGCCTCCCGGGACTCCATCTGGCGGTGCGCTACGCCCCCGCCTACCAGGGCCTGAACGTCGGCGGCGACTGGTACGACGCCTTCGCCATGCCCGACGGCCGGATCGGCCTGTCCATCGGCGACGTCCAGGGCCACAACATCGAGGCCGCCGCCTTCATGGGCCAGGTACGGGCCGCCCTGCGCGCCCTCGCCTCCGTCACCAGCGAACCCGGCGAGCTCCTCGCCCGCACCAACGACCTGCTGCTCACCCTCGGCAGCGACCTCTTCGCCACCTGCACCTTCCTGCGCCTGGACCCCGCCACCGGCGTCCTGGAGAGCGCACGGGCCGGACACATCCCCTTCGTCTGGGCCACGGCCGACGGCAAGTCCGGCATCGTCCACGACCTGGGCGGACCGCCGCTCGGCATCCAGAGCGGCATGGAGTACCGCGTCACCCGGCACCGGCTGACCACCGGGGGAGTGTTCGTCCTGCTCACCGACGGCGTGGTGGAGGGCCCCTCGCTCAGCATCGACGAGGGGCTCGACCAGGTCGTACGGCTCGCGGGCATCGCCGCCGTCGCCGGCCTGGAGGTGCACGCGCTCGCCGCGGCCGTGATCAAGGGCGCGGAGAACATCGGGCACGAGGACGACGCCGCCGTGCTCGTCGTCGGCCACGACGGCCCGGACAGCGCCGCGTAGGGACGGCCGCCTCGGCGTGCGGGGCGGTTGCCCCGCCGTGCAGGGTGGCTGCCGCGCGGACGGACGGGCCCATCCGGCCCCGCCGTTTCAGCCGTAGGGCCGGTCGGCGCGCCTCTCGCGTGGCCGGGGGCGCGGCACCGGTGTGAGAGTGCTGATGTGGTGGCATTCCTGGACGCGCGCCGGGCGGCCGGCCCGGCCCTCCAGACGCTGGCCGTCGCCGCCTGCTACTTCGCGGCGGGCTGGCTCGGACTCATGCGCCCCCTCGTCGTGGACGGCGTCGTCGTCACCCCCATCTGGCCGCCGACCGGCGTCTCCGTCGCCGCCCTGCTCATCCTCGGACTGCGCTGCTGGCCGGGGATCACCCTCGGGGCGGTCCTGATCGTCGCCTACCTCGGCATCCCCGCGCCGTACTCGCTCGGCTACCTGCTGGGCAACACGGCCGCACCCCTGTGCGCGGCAGTGCTGCTGCGCCGTACCGGATTCCGCACCGACCTGAGCCGGCTGCGCGACGGCGTCGCCCTGGTGTTCATCGGCGCGCTGGGTGCCATGCTGATCAGCGCCACCATCGGCGTCGGCCTGCTCGTGGTCACCGACGCGCTGCCCCCGCACTCGTTCCTGACCGTCTGGCTCGCCTGGTGGGTGGGCGACGCGATGGGCGTCCTGCTCGTCACGCCGCTGCTGCTTCTGCTCCGCCAGGCACGCAGGCCCCCGACCACGCGCTGGAAGGAGGCCCTGGCCCTCGCCGTGGCCGCGTGCTGCGTCGTGCCCCTGGCCGTCTACAGCTCGTTCAGCCTGCTGTTCCTCGTCTACCCGGTCATCATCTGGGGCGCGCTGCGGTTCGAACTGGCCGGCAGCGTGGGCTGCGCGCTGCTCACCTCCGTGCTGGCCGCCCGCGCCGCCACCGAGGGCACCGGGGCGTTCGCCGAGCTGAGCCGCGTCGAGGTCATGGCCAAGCTCCAGGGCTTCAACGGCACGATGGCGCTGACCGCGCTCCTGCTGTCCGCCGTGATCACCGAGCAGCGCCACACCCGGCGCTCCGTCGAGCACGCCTGCCAGGAACTGGTCGAGGTGCTGGAACACCTCACCACCGGCGACGGCCCGCCGCCGAGACCCGCGCCCCACACCCCCTACGCCCCGGACCGGCCCACACCGCCCGGCGGGGGGCCGTGACGGGGGCTCCTCAGCGCTTGGGCGGGGTCGTAAGGGGGAGCGTGGCGGTCACCTGCTTGCCCCCGTGCAGCGGTGTGACCTCCAGCGCGGCGCACAGTAGGGTCACCAGCCGCAGCCCGTGGCCGCCGATCCGTCCGGGGTCGGGCGGCTGGGGGCGGGGCGGATCGGGGGAGCCGTCCGTGACGCCGATGCGCAGCGTGCTCCCGTCCGGGGACAGCTCCAGCAGCAGCGTGAATGGTCCCGCCGCGTGCTTGAACGCGTTGGTCACCAACTCGCTGACCACCAGCTGGGCGTCCTGCACCACCCGGCGGGCCGGTACCGGCCGCACCCGGGCCAGCAGGCCGCCGACCGCCTCCCGCGCCTCGGAGAGCGAGGGCACACCGGCGTCCCACTCCCGCTTCACGCGCGGCGGCGCTGCCGCGCCGGTCCGCGCGGGCAACCGTGTCCCCGTCGTCGTCTGCGTCCTGAAGGGGAGGTCCATGGGTCGTCGCCCTTCTCCTCAGGGGCCGCCCCCGATCCCTTCCTCGCGATCACGGAGGGCCGTGCCGTCCCTGTTGCGGTTACCCGCTGTTCCGCCGGACAAGAGCATCCGGCCACCAATCGCCCGATCGCACATCCGTCCCAGGTCAGCGCCGGTGCGCGCGGCGGCGGACCTGGCCGGGAACCACACACGGAACCGCACACACGAGCGGGCCCGGAGCCCCCTGAGGGGGAACTCCGGACCCGCCCGGCACCGGTGCGGTGCGGTGTGGCGCCGGTTCAGTGTTTGAACGTGTCCTTCGCCTTCTCCTTGGCCTGGCGGGCGTCCCCGCGCGCGCCTTCCAAACGGCCCTCGGCCTCCATCTTCTCGTTGCCGACGGCACGGCCCATCGTCTCCTTGAGCTTGCCCTTGGCCTGTTCCGCCTTGGCCTTGGCCTTCTGGTCGCCAGCCATGGGGTTCACATCCCAACGTCTCTCGGGTCCGCTGTCCCCCTCCGCCTGTCCGCTGCGCCCGGGTCCAAACACGCCCGGCACTCCCGCCTCGGCGGCACCGTCACGCAGCCGGAGTTCCGGGCTCCCGGCGTTGCCGACGGCGCCGGACCACATGGCGTACGACCAGGGCGGCGACCACCACGGCCACTCCGATCAGCACATAGCGCTGGTAGCGGACGATCTCGTCGTACACCGTCGTGATGTGGCTGCCCGCCACATAGGCGACCGTGCACCACAGGCCCACCCACAGGGCCGCGCCGAGTGCGTTGAAGGCGAGGAAGCGCGGCCAGGGCATCCGTGTGGTGCCCGCGATCACCCCGTTGGCCTGGCGCAGCCCCTCGACGAACCGGGCCACGGTGACGATCTTGCCGCCGTGCCGCTGGAAGAACGCCTCGGCGGCCTGGAAACGCTTGGGCGTCAGGAAGACGTACTTGCCCCAGCGCTCCACGAAGACCCGGCCACCGGTACGGCCGATCAGATAGCCGATGTTGTCCCCGAGCACGGCCGCGACGAACGCGATGGCCGCCACGGCCACGATGTTCAGCTCGCCCGCGCCCGCGTAGACGCCTGCCGCCAGCAGAATCGTCTCGCCGGGTGCGGGCACCCCGAAGTCCTCCAGGAAGACGACGGCACCCACCGCCCAGTAGCCGTAGTGGCCGAGCAGCGGGGCCAGATCGGCCAGCGGGCCGGGCAACGGAGGCGCCATGCCCCAACGGTACGCCGCACCGCCCCACTCGCCCGCACTGACCTGCGGTAAGGCCGCTGAGGAGCCTTGCCGCAGGTCTCCGTGGACGCCAGGGGTGTCGTCCCTAGGCGCGGCCGACCGGGTCCGCCGCGGGCTCCGCGGCCTCGGCCGCCTCCGCCGGCACCTGCGCCTGCGCCGGTCGTGCGCGTCGCCACCGGGTCAGCCGCAGCGCCACCACGTCGGTGTAGCGGGCGGTCAGCGGGCCGACGACGACCAGGATCAGCACATACGCCGTGGCCAGTGGGCCGAGCCGGGAATCGATCCCCGAGGTGACGGCGAGACCGGCGATGACGATGGAGAACTCCCCCCGCGCCACCAGCATGCCGCCAGCCCGCCACCGGCCGCGTACGGACACCCCCGCTCTCCGCGCCGCCCAGTAGCCGGTGGCGATCTTGGTGAGGGCGGTGACGACGGCCAGCGCGAGCGCGGGCAGCAGCACCGGCGGAATGCTGGCCGGGTCGGTGTGCAGGCCGAAGAACACGAAGAACACGGCCGCGAACAGGTCTCGCAGCGGCGCCAGCAGATTGTGGGCGCCCTCGGCGACCTCGCCGGAGAGCGCGATGCCCACCAGGAAGGCGCCCACCGCGGCCGACACCTGGAGCTTCTGCGCCACGCCCGCGACCAGCAGGGTCAGGCCCAGCACGACCAGCAGCAGCTTCTCCGGGTCGTCGCTGGAGACGAACCGGGAGATGACGCGGCCGTAGCGCACCGCGACCAGCAGGACGAGACCGGCGACGCCGAGCGCCACGGCGAGCGTGACGCTGCCCGCCGCGAGGCCGGTCCCGGCCAGCAGCGCGGTGATCACCGGCAGATAGACCGCCATCGACAGGTCCTCGAGGACGAGGATGCTGAGGATCACCGGGGTCTCACGGTTGCCGAGGCGCCCCAGGTCGCCGAGAACCTTGGCGATGACGCCGGAGGACGAGATCCAGGTGATGCCCGCGAGGACCACGGCGGCGATGGGGCCCCAGCCGAGTATCAGGGCCATCGCGGCGCCGGGCAGCGCGTTGAGCGCGGCGTCCACCAGCCCCGCCGGGTACTGCGTCCGCAGGTTGGAGACGAGATCGCCCGCCGTGTACTCCAGGCCCAGCATGAGCAGCAGCAGGATCACGCCGATCTCGGCGCCGATCGCGACGAACTCCTCGCTCGCGCCGAGCGGCAGCAGACCGCCCTCCCCGAAGGCGAGGCCCGCCAGCAGATAGAGGGGGATGGGCGAGAAGCGCAGCCGGGCGGCGAGGCGGCCGAGCAGCCCGAGGGCCAGGATGATGGCGCCGAACTCGATCAGGAAGACCGCGGAGGAGTGCATCCCGATCACTCCCTGCCGAGGACGGCGGCGGCCGCGTCGACGCCCTCGCGGGTGCCGATCACGATGAGCGTGTCCCCGCCGGCCAGCCGGAAGCCGGGGCCGGGGGAGGGGATGGCGTCCGCGCGGCGCAGCACCGCCACGATCGACACGCCGGTCTCGGTGCGCATCCGGGTCTCGCCGAGCAGCCGCCCGTTCCAGTGCGAGACCGAGGACAGCGAGATCCCCTCCGCCACCAGGCCCAGTTCGGTCGTGGACAGCAGGCTCGGGCTGTGGTGCGTCGGCTTCAGCGCCCCCGCGAGGGCGTCCGCCTCCGCGCCGGTCAGCTGGACCGAGAGCGCGCAGGCGTCGGGGTCGTCCTCGCGGTAGGCACTGAGGGTGCGTGACCCGTCCCGGTGGGCCACCACCGACAGGCGGCGCCGTTCCTTGGTGGTGAGGTCGTACCGCACGCCGATTCCCGGCAGTGGTGTCCTACTCGTGCGTGCGGCGCCCATGGCGACCCCCCTGACTGACTTGACTGTCTCTTGAGTTGGCCATTACCGGCACCTTACCTTGACGGTGCATGGCCACACGGAGAAACGGGCTGGTCAGGGGGTGTATCTACGTATTCGTCCCCCTGTTTCGGAGGTCGACCGACCACCGAAACAGGGGGATGGTGAAACGCCTGGGGCGCGGGGAGCCGGAGAGGCTCAGCCGCCTATGGTGCCCAGCCGGGCCTCCCGCCACAGGTCGATGCCGCCGTCGGTGGCGTACTTGTCGATCTCGGCCAGTTCCTCGGCGCTGAACTCGAGGTTCTCCAGCGCCGCCACGTTCTGCTCCAGCTGCTCCACCCGCGAGGCGCCGATGACCAGCGAGGTCACGCGCTCGTCCCGCAGCGCCCAGGCCAGCGCCATCTGCGCCAGGGTCTGTCCGCGCCGGGCCGCGATGTCGTTCAGGGCGCGCAGCCGGCCCCGCATCTCCGCGGTCAGCCAGGCCGGGTCGAAGGACTTGCCCTGCGCGGCCCGCGAGTCCTGCGGCACCCCGTCGAGGTAGCGGCCGGTCAGCAGGCCCTGCGCCAGCGCGGTGAAGCCGATGACGCCGAAGCCCTCCTCCTCGGCCGCCTCCAGCAGGCCGTCCGTCTCGATCCAGCGGTTGAGCATGCTGTACGACGGCTGGTGGATCAGCATCGGCGTGCCCAGCTCACGGAGGATGGCCGCGGCCTGCCGGGTGCGCTCGGCGTCGTAGGAGGAGATGCCCACATAGAGCGCCTTGCCCTGGCGGACGGCCGTGTCGAGCGCCCCCATGGTCTCCTCGAGCGGGGTGCTGGCGTCCAGCCGGTGGGAGTAGAAGATGTCCACATAGTCCAGGCCCATACGCTTCAGCGACTGGTCCAGGGAGGCCAGCACATACTTCCGCGAGCCACCGCCCTGACCGTAGGGTCCGGGCCACATGTCCCAGCCCGCCTTGGTGGAGATCACCATCTCGTCGCGGTACGGCGCGAGGTCCTGCTTCATCAGCCGACCGAAGTTGATCTCCGCCGAGCCGTAGGGCGGGCCGTAGTTGTTCGCCAGGTCGTGGTGGGTGATCCCGAGGTCGAAGGCGCGCAGCGCGATCTCGCGCTGGGACTCGAAGGGGCGGTCGTCGCCGAAGTTGTGCCAGTAGCCCAGGGACAGCAGGGGGAGGTCCAGCCCCGAGCGGCCGGTGCGCCGGTAGCGCATGGTGCCGTCGTAACGAGCGGGGTCCGCGACGTGGTTCATCGGGTGTTCTCCGGGTGGTGCCGTAGGGGGTGCCCCGAGACAAAAAGGGGCTGGTCCACCCTGCGCCTTCAAGATTCGGAAGTCCAACCGCCGTCTGTCATGGAATTGAGCGCCCCGGCTTCTTAATCACCTGTCGGGCTGCATTACCGGTGTGCGGTGAGGCGGGCTGCATCACCCATGTGCGGTCGGCCCAGCATTTCCCATCCGCGAGTGTGCGGTTCCCCCATGTGCCTGTTGTCGGTGTGACGTGTGCGGCCCGGGGCACCAGGATGAGGCACAGGGCAATGACCCGGTGCCGCCGGGGTGCGCGCACAACGGCAGTACCGGTGGTGAAGGGAGCGGCACGTGAGCGATGCGATGTCCGACGGTCAACGACCGCACGGGACGGGAACGAAGGCATCGCAGGCCGTCATGGCGCTGCCGCACCAGGTCCGTGAGGAGCTGACCCGCAGACTGCGCCGCAACCGGGGCGCCTTCGGCAAGGAGGACGTCCAGGTTGTCGAGCCGCCCCTGCTGAAGCGGGCCGTCGGCGCCTCGGCGCTCGGCAACTGCATGGAGTGGTTCGACTTCGGCGTCTACAGCTATCTCGCCGCCACCATCGGCAAGGTCTTCTTCCCCGGTGCCTCCCCGGGCGCGCAGGTCATCTCCTCGTTCGCCACCTTCGCCGCCGCGTTCGTCGTACGGCCCCTCGGCGGCCTCTTCTTCGGCCCGCTGGGCGACCGGCTCGGGCGGCAGAAGGTGCTGGCCACCACCATGATCATGATGGCCCTCGGCACCTTCGCCATCGGCGTCATCCCCGGTTACGCCTCGATCGGCATCGCCGCGCCGATCCTGCTCCTGGTGGCCCGCATGGTGCAGGGCTTCTCCACCGGAGGGGAGTACGGCGGCGCGACCACCTTCGTCGCCGAGTACTCACCCGACCGCAGGCGCGGGTTCCTCTCCAGCTGGCTCGACTTCGGCACCTTCGTCGGCTACGCCCTCGGCTCGGCCCTGGTGACGGCGCTCAACCTGTGGCTCACCGACGCCCAGATGCTCTCCTGGGGCTGGCGCATCCCGTTCCTGGTCGCCGGGCCGCTCGGTGTCATCGGCCTCTACATGCGGCTCAAGCTGGAGGAGTCCCCGGCCTTCCAGCAGCAGCTGGACGAACACGAGAAGAGCCTGGCGCAGGAGTCGGCGGGCAGCGAGTTCAAGGACATCATCCAGCGGCACTGGCGCGGACTGCTCATCTGCATGGGCCTGGTCCTGCTCTACAACGTCACCAACTACATGGTCACCGGCTATCTGCCGACCTACCAGACCGAGACGCTGAAACGTTCCAGCAGCTCCGCCGACGTCCTCGTGCTCATCGGCATGGTGTGGATCGTCATCCTCATCACCTTCCTCGGCCGCCTCAGCGACCGGGTGGGCCGACGCCCGCTGTACGGCTGGGCGGCGGCCGCGATGATCATCCTCGCCATCCCGGCGTTCCTGCTGATCAAGGCCCACGGGACCTGGCCGCCGATCCTCGGCGTGCTCATCCTCGCCACCCTGCTCGCCTGCTTCGCCGCCCCCAGCGCGGCCACCCTGCCCGCCCTGTTCCCCACCGCCGTCCGCTACGCGGCCATGGGCATCGGCTTCAACTTCGCCGTCGCGGCCTTCGGCGGTACGACCCCGCTGGTCACCGCCGCGCTGGTCGACATCACGGGCGACGATCTGATGCCCGCGTACTACCTGATGCTGGCGGGCTTCATCGGCCTCGTGACGGTCAAGTTCCTCCCCGAGACCGCGCAGGTGCCGCTCAACGGCTCCCGGCCGATGGTCGGCTCCCGGGAGGAACGGCGCGAGCTGATCACGACGTCGAAGGAGCTGTACGCGCTCGCGCAGGAGCGGGCGGGGACGGGGCGGGGCTGACGGCGGGGGCGGTTTCTGCGGTTGTTCAGGCTCCCGACGGCGTGGCGGCCCTGAGCCGCCACCCCTGTCCGCCGCAGTCGTGCCGCAACGGCGGGAAGCGGTGGCCCTTCACGTCGGTGCTGTACTCGTGCGCCCGGGCGCAGTCGCACTCGTAGATCCCGGAGGCGGGGACGACGTCTCCCGGGTGGTACAGCTGGGCAGCGGTCTCGTCACTCATGATTTCTGTGTACAGCGACCCGTGGGACGGCGCGAGCGGAGCGGTGTGCCGTGAGGCCGGCCCCAGACCCGCCAGCAGTTGTCCGAGCACGCGCGCCGCGTCCCGCCGACGGTCCGGCCGGGCGGACCACACGGCGGGCAGAACCACTCCGGCGAAGGCGCTCAGGAGGGTCAAGGACAGCAACAGCGCGGGCAGTTCGGCGGAAAGCCGGGACATGGGCTCGTCTCCTTCTTGATGCGGTGGCACGTGGCGTGTCCCAATGACCCTGGCAACAAGGGGACTTTCTGTCCGGGAACGCGGAAGTATGCGAAACAGCTGAGGCGTTGACGCAGGCCGGACCGCACACGTCCGGTCGTCCGCGCCGAAGCGGGCCGAAGACACGGAGGTGTGCGGTGGGGGAGACGTCCGGCGCGGTGGCGGACTTCTGCGGACTGCTCCGACGGCTGGTCCGTGGTTGCGGAGTCCCGCAGAGCGACCTGGCACGGGCCCTGCACCGCAGCGAGCCGACGGTCTCGGCACTCCTCAACGCGCGACGCGCCACGCCACCCTCCTGGGACGACGTGCTCGGCGTGGTGGAGTACTGCCGCACGCGCGGCGGTCCTCGCCCGCCCGCCGGACTGACCTTCGACCGGGGCTGGTGGCGGCTGCGGCTGGAGGAGGTCGAGGCGAACGTCGCCGCAGTTCCCGTACCGCGGGCCGGGAGGCAGCGCCCCGCGAACCACCCTTCCGCCGCGCCGCCACCGCCCGTCGAGGTCGCCCCCGACTTCGCCGGGGCGGTCGAGATCCTGGTCGGCGGACGCCCGGCCTTCCACGGTCTGGCCGAAGAGATCCTGGAACCGCTGCGGCTGACCGGCGGCACAGCGGCCGACCTGCGCCCAGTGCTGGAGGGGTTCGCGGAACGGGTCCGGTCGAGCCACGGCACCGCCCGCACCGCCCTGCTGTGCGCGGCCGACCTGGCGGTCCTCGTGACCGCGTTCTGCCAGGCCGTCGCGCAGTACGGCATCGTGTACGAGCCCGAGCTGGACGCGACGCGCGACGGTGCGCCCACCGCCGACATCGTGACCGAGCTGGAACACGTCACCCTCGGCTCCGTGAGGGTAGGCACCCCGGACGAACGCCGCCACGAGATCGAGACGACCTACTCGTACGCGGCCGACCTCGTCCATGGAACCGGCGCCCGTGACATCGACCCCGGAGACCTGGCCCGGACCGCCTGGCGCCGCTACGAGACCCTGCTCGACCACGTCCTCTGGGACTGCCCCGAGCTCCGCCTCACCTCCCGTACCGAGGACCCGCCCGAGGCCGTGGAGCAGCCGACCTCCGCCGACCGGAAACTTCCCACAGCGCTCACCGCCCTGGCCGACCTGCTGGAACAGTTCGCCGACGGTGGCAAAGCACCCGACCACCATCGTCATCTCCTACGCGCGCCCCTCGCGGCCGGCGAAGCGGTGGGGCCGCGCATCCCCACCCTCGGGGCCGGTTACGTCGACCCCGCCTTCCGTGTCGCCTCGTACACCGGCTCCCACGGCTTGTCCCGCGACGACTGGTGGCTCCGTATGCCGCTGCGGGACGACCTCGCGGAGTTTCTGGCGGCGTACCTGCTGACCGATGACGCCACACATGGCCCCCTGGTGGTCCTCGGCCACCCCGGTAGCGGCAAGTCCCTCCTCACGAAACTGATCGCCGCCCACCTCCCGGCCTCGGAGTTCTTCTGTCTTCGCGTCGAACTCCGCCATCTGTCGGCGGACTTGGACGTGCGGGACCAGATCGAGGAAGCCCTGTGGCGCTCGACCGGCCGCCGCACCTCCTGGGCCGAGGTCACGGGCCCCGACTCCGGCGTCGTCCGGGTCGTGCTCCTGGACGGCTTCGACGAACTGCTCCAGGCTGCCGCGGACCAGGCCGACCGACAGCGCCACCACGACTACCTGCTGGGAGTGGAACGCTTTCAACGCGACGAGACCGACCATGGCCGACCGACCGCTGTCGTCGTCACCAGCCGCACGGTGGTGGCCGATCAGGCTCGAACTCCCTCCAGCGGCGCGGTGATCCGCCTGGAACCGTTCGACGATGCCCGTGTCGCACACTGGCTGCGGACGTGGAACGCCACGAACCGCCGGTACTTCCTCGACACAGGTCTGCGCCCGTTGGCACCGGAGACGCTCCGACCGCACCGCGAACTCGCCGCCCAGCCACTGCTGTTGATGATGCTGGCCCTGTACGACGCCTCGGACAACGTGCTCTCGCGGCAGGAGGGCGCCGGGATCGACCGGCTGGGGCTGTACGAAAGGCTGTTGGCGGAGTTCGTCCGCCGCCAGGTCGGCAAGCACCAAGGCGCACGACCGACCTGGACGGAAGCAGCCGTCGAGCGTGAGCTGCAACGCCTCTCGGTCATCGCGATCGGCATGTTCAACCGCCGCAAGCAGAGCATCACCGCGCACGAGGCGGAAGACGATCTGGCCGTCCTCCTTGGCGGTGAGGTTCCCGAATCCTCCTCGCTGCTGTTCGGCCGCTTCTTCTTCATCCACGAGTCCCAGGCGGTCGTGACGCACACGGAACTGCGTTCCTACGAATTCCTGCACGCCACCTTCGGGGAGTACCTCCTCACCCGCCTGATCACCGACGAGCTGCACTGCCTTCTGATCGGCGGCGACGACACCGACGACGGCCGTCTCCACGCGTTGCTCTCCCACGTACCGCTGAGCGACCGCGCGGAGGCCCTGGCCGACGTCGGGGAGTTGCTCGCCCCGCTGCCTTCCCAACACCGTTCCGAACTGGTGGAGTTACTGGGCCTTCTCTTCCGGCGGACTGTCGAGGACGACTCCCGCCGCACCCACGTCCTCTACCATCCGGCCCCGCCCCACCGCACCCGACAGGACGCGGTGTACACCGCGAACCTGCTGCTCCTGGCCGCCCGGGCGGCAAACCCCCTGCCGCTCTCCCGGATCGTCGGCGGCGACGCCACCATGGACCGCTGGCAACGTCAGACCCACCTGTGGCGTTCACAGTTCGGGGAGGCATCCTGGACCGCCTTCATCACCTCGCTCCGCGTCCAGCCCGCCGACCGTGACGCACGCGACCTCGCCGTCCTGCCCGGCACCGAGCCCGCCGCGCTCGACCCGGCCTGGGGGCTCGACCTGATCCACCTCGAAAAACCTACGGGCACCGCACGCATCGTCGAGCAACAGCCGCTCCCCACACGCCTGCACGCCCTCGCGGCCTTCACCTGGGACACCGACCTCCAGTGTCTGCTCCAAGCCGTGGCACCCCTGCTCGACCGCGTACCGGACGCCTTCACCACGTACCGCTTCGACGGCGACAACAGCATCTCCGCGGCCCACGACCTGATCGCCCTCCTCTGCCGCCCCGACCCACGGACACCGTACGGACTGCACCCGGACATCCTCGACGGCCTACGGGAACTACCCGGAGACAACCGGGCCCTCGCCGTCGACCTCGTAGCCCGTCATCTCCGCGACGCTGCAAGGGACTTGCCGCCCGAAACCGCCGTCGCCCTGCTGGACGCCCTGACCTCGCCCCAGCACACCGGGTCCGGAGAGGTCGCCGCCCGGACCTGGCTGGTGCTGGCCGACTGCCTCGCGCGGCTGGCCGCCCGCCGGGATGTCTCCCACGCGGAACTCCGCCGGATCACCAGCAGGTTCCGTCGCGAGGCGCCCGCGCTGGACAATGACGGAACGGCCGAACTGAGACTGGAGAGCCTGCTCGAGGAGGCGAGCACCACGCACCTCTGGCGAGGCGCCCACCGGGCCGACACCGAGACGACCCTCGCCGCCGCCCTCACCCTCCACGACCACATCCCGGAGGACCGCCGCCCGCCCACGCTCGTGATCGGCCTGCTCCGTCTCGCCCGCGATCTCGGGGCCGACGACTGGCTGGCCGTGCACGCCGAGCGCCTGCTCCTGACCCTGGACCAGGACGGGCTGTGGCAGCTGAGGCCCACGGACGTCGACTGGATGCGCCCCGTCGTGCGGGACCGGGGGCTCCGCGCGGAGCTGGACCGCGTCGTCGCGGCCTGGCGGTGACGGGAAGGTCAAGCCCACACCACTCGACCGGGGTGCGGGGCAGAACGACTTCGGGGGGCGGGTCGTTGGGTCTTAGGCAGGTGGATGTTGTGTCTCCGATGGGATGTGCCGGTGGTGTCGAGTTCGCTGCGGGAGCTGATCAGGAGTAGGTTGGATCGGTTTGGCTGGTCCTATGGCGATGTGGCCCGGCGCGGAGGCATCTCACGCTCCACGGTGCATCACCTGGCGACGGCAGCCCGGCTCGCGCGGATGCCGCAGGAGGCGACGCTGGAGGGTCTGGCCCGGGGCCTCGGCGTTCCGGTGGAGCCGCTGCGGCGCGCGGCGGCCGAGGCGGCGGGCGTCAGCCTCTACTACGAGTCGGTGCCCGAACAGGCCGACCCCGAGGTGGAGATCCTCATCGCGAGCGTGTGCCGGCTCAGCGCGGCGGACCGACGGCATGTGGCGGTCCTGGTGGAATCCCTGCTGACGGCGGGAGCGGAAGAAGGGGAAGAGGAGGGAGGGGCGGAAGGGGCGGAGGAAGCGGGGTAGCCGACGGTCCCGTGGTGCGCGGGCCGGTGATCCAGCCGATGACCGTCTGGACGGTGGCGGCGTCCAGTTCCGCGATGTCGAAGACGGCCTGGATGTCGGTGGCACCGAGCGGGGCGCGCAGGGTGTCGAGCGCGCTGTAGAGGCGGATGCGATGGGCCTGCGGTCCGGCGTTGTCCGACACAGGGTGAACGGGGAGGTACGGGCGCGCTGTACCGAGCGGGGCTGCTGCTGTGTTCATACCTGTCCGTCAGGGGTTGGGGGCGGCGGTGCGGCCGGTCCTGCCGTGGATGCGGGCCTGCCGCATGAGATGTTCGACGGTGCCGTGGCTGACCGTGACGCCGTAGCGGTCGTGGAGTTCCTGGTGGATGCGGCGGTAGCCATAAGACGCGCCCGACTCGTGATGGATCGTCAGAATCAGCTGGGTGAGCCAGGCGTGGCGCAGGGCGCGGGGTGACGGCGGTCGCTTCCGGTAGGCGTAGTAGCCGGACTCGGAGACACCGAGCAGAGCGACGAGTCTGCTGATCGGGTGTCCGTGCGCGGCTACTTGAGAGACGACCGCGTAGCGCCTTTTGGGGGCATCGCGTCTTTCAGGGCCTCGATCGTTCTGCGGTGCATGAGGATCTCCCGCTCCAGCTCCGCGATGCGGCTGCGGGTCTGCGCCGCCTCGGGCCGCGGGATGCGGGTCCTGCGCCAGCGGTAGACGGTCTGCGGCGAGATCCGCAGACGTTGCGCGATCTCCCTGGCGGGACGCCCTTGCGAGAGGAGGTCCATGGCGAGGTCGCGCAGCTCGGGGTGGTGTGGGCTCACTGGGTCACGTCTCCGGTGTCGGGGTTCATGCCGGTCGCCCGGTAACTCGTACGGGCGGAGCCTGACTTCTCTTCCGGTTCGGGTTGTGCGGGGGCCGACATCCGCCCGGCGGTACGGGCGGTTCCCGCCGGGGGCGCGGGGCCCGGCACCGCGTGCGCGGCCGCCGGGCCCCGCTCGGGCCGGCCGGGGTCAGCGCATGTGGCGGTGCATGGTCACGGTGGGCGCGAAGTTGGTGCGCGGGTCACGCGCGTCGCCCCGCGGGGCACGCGCCGTCTCGCGGTCGAGGATGACCTTGACCTGCTGCGCGAGCGCGTCCGCCCGCTCCCTGATCCGGGCGATGGGCAGACGCGAGGTGTGCAGCGCCTCCACCTGCCGCTCGATACCGGCGAGTTCGGACCGCGACGCCTTGCTGAGATGGAACTCGCGCGGAGTGGCCACCACGAACTGGTAGGCCGCCGACAGGGTTTCGCAGCCCGCGCAGTGCTCGTTCAACGCCCGGCTGAGGTTGGTGGCGTTGATGAGCCGGGCGTTGCTGCCCGCCGTCGTCACGATCTGGAAGGACAGCGCGACCGAACGGCACGGGGCGTCGGCCGAGCAGCCCGCCGAGACGGCGGTGGCACGGTTGTTGGCGGTGACGGCGACCGTCGGGCCGTACTCGTGGATACGGAAACTCTCGTCGAAGTCGTACATGTGGGTCCTGTCGGCACGGGAGTTGGCGAGGTCCACCGCGACCGCCGCCCGGCCGGCCGTACCGCTCGGGGCGGTGGGCGCGGTCGGGAGGGTGACGGCGGTGGCGGGAACGGTGGCGGTGGCGGCCAGCGCGGCGGTGGCCGCCACGCCGATTCCGGCCATCCGGCTCCTGAGAAAGCCGGTGTATGGCTTGCGGTGTTTCATGACTGGCTCCTGTGGTGGGGGCGGTGTCCGTCCGTGGGCTCGGTCGGGCTCGCCGGGGCGGACGTGGGCGGGACGGTGGTCGGAAGGGGCGGCGCCGACGCGGACTCGGAGGGGTCCGGCTCGTCCGAGGAGGACGGCGAGGGCCGGTCCGGCGGCGCGGTCGTGGGACGGGCCGAGGCGGAGCGCGGCGGCTCGTCCGGCGTCGCGGTCGCGGTGACCGGCGGTACGGCGCGCCGCGCGGGGCGGCTGGGGGCGACGGTCGTACGGCGCGGCAGCGGGCGTACGGCGGAAGGAGTGGCCGACGGCCACGACACGGGGGGCGAAGGGGAGACGGAAGGCTCGGGCGTCGGCTGCGGGGGCCGGGTCGTGGGCGCGGCCGGTTGCAGGACCGGCGTGACCGGCGCCGCCGCCGGGAGCGGCCGGGGTGTGAGCCCCTGCCACCACGCGAACGTCAGACCGAGGATGCCCACGCCGACCGAGGCCGCCAGGACCAGGCGCTTCGCGGGCCGGTCCTGGGTCGACCGGAGCGCGGCACGTGCCAGACGGACTCCGATCCGGCAGGCCAGATAGATGCCGCCGGCCAGCGGGCACAGCAGCATCAGCGTGCCGATGACACCCACGACCCCGGCGCCCGGACGACCGTCGGCGAAGGCGGCGTAGGTGCCGTCGCACTGGTGGGCGAGACTGCGTACCGCGGTGGTCAGCAGCCGGGGCAGGTTCCACAGGACGTACGCCGTCTCGGCGGCCAGCACCGGGATCACGGCCAGGACCCAGGCGGTGACCGTGATCCGCGCGGGGCGGTTGAGATCGTGTGCCCCGGAGCCCGTACGACGGCGGCGGCCCGGCACCATGTCCAGCAGGACCGGCTTGATCCTGCCGAACAGGTCCGGCACGCCCGCGAGGTCACCCAGGATGTAGTAGCCGTCCAGCCGGACGATCGGCATCAGCTGCTCGAGGACCTCGAAGTGCGTGAGGTACAGGGCCGCGAGGAAGACGGGCTGCCCGGTCAGGGCGTAGCCGGCCGCCAGCACCAGCATGAAGACGGCGTTGAAGTACACCCCGCCCAGGCCGGTGCGCAGCCGGCCGGCCCGGCCCGCCCGGTACACGTCGGTCACGTCCGTGTACATCGACGGCCAGATCAGGAAGATGCCGCAGCCGATCTTCCCCGGTGCAGCGCCGCTGTAGCGGCAGGCCGAGGCGTGCCCGAACTCGTGGAAGAGCAGCGATGCCACGGTGAGCACGAACAGCGTGATCATCCACACCGGCTGCTCCAGGACCCGCAGCAGCGGGGTGATCGCGCCGTGGACGGCGAACAGCCAGACGTCGACCGCGGCCACCCCGGCCAGCACCAGCGCGACCATCGGCGGCCGGTGCAGCCACGCCAACGCGGAGGCGATCCGCGCCACTTGCTCCTCGCGGAAGATCACCCGGTGGCCGCGCAGCGCCAGCATCAGATCGGAGCGCGGAAGCTTGGCCTCCTGCTCCTGGCCGGGGCCGGGGAGGGTGACCCCGAGCGGGGTGAGCCGCCGCTCCACCAGATACATGACGTTCTGCGCGGTGACCTCGGCGCCGTAGCGGCCGCTGACCCGGTGGGACACGGCCTCGGCGGTGCGTACACCGTCGACGGACCCGACGACCAGGTACAGCAGCCGGGACAGCATCAGCATCTGGCCGTCCGCCCGCCGCACCATGTACTTGCGCTCGGTGAACCCCGATCCCCGGTATTCACCGAGCAGTTCGAGACCCGGGCTGGGGTGGGGGACATGGAGGGCGGCGGTTTCGGGGTCGGGCACCGGGTCCGCCGTCGGCGTCGTCACGGTCGGCTCCGCCGGCTCCGCCGCGAACTCCTGGCCGTGGTTCAGGCTCTGATCCTGCTCGTCGTCCCGGTCCTCGCTCCGGTCCTCGCTCCGGTCCTCGCTCCGGTCCTGGACCTGGTCCGGGCCGGGACGGGGAGCGGGTACCCGCACCCTGCCCATGAGCGGGTCGTCTCCGGACGGCGTCATGGTGATCTCCACTGCGGGGGAAGTCGATGGGGCGCGTGAGCCGGTACTCCGCGCCCGGGGGGTGATGCCCGAACGGTTCTCCTCCGCGGCCGTACCCGGGGGGGCAGGCGCGAAGGAGAACCGTTTACGCAGGGGCAGAGCCCGCTGCTGTCGAGCAGCACTCGGGAGGGCGGTGCGAGGACGGGCCGGGCAGATCCGTTTCCTCGCACCGCCCGGCTTGTTACTGGTGGACGCTGATGCCCTGAGCGGCCGAGGACTGGGCCACGGCGAGCGGCGAGTACTGGTTCACCGCGGCGGACTCGTTGTGGGCGTCGATGGTCGCGACCTTCTTGGTCACGCTCGTCAGCTTGGTGAGGTTGAACGAGAACCGGCCCAGCGCCTCGCGGGACGGAAGCAGTTCGGCGGTCTCGGCCTCGAGCTGGTCGATGTTCATCTGGATGCACCTTTCATCGTTGAACGGATGTGTATGTGAAAGGAGTTGGCTCGTTGGGGACGCATGGGTGTCCCCGCCTGTCCTGTCACTCCGCTCCCCGGCGTCCGCCGCCGCGCCGGCCCGCCCAGGGGGTAGCGGGCGAGCCGGCGGACAGCGGCGGACGAACCGGTTCGCGGCCCTGCTTCCCCCGTGACCGGGCCATAAGGAGCCCGGTCACGGGGGTCTGAACGGCGAGCCTGCGAGAAGGGAACGCGCAGTAATACAGCCAACTCGCTGTCCAGAGTCTCTGGACGTTTCGTCCGGAGGCGTCGGACAGTAGCCGAAAGGGATCTGACAGTGCAAATCCTCTATATCGGACATAGTTTCAAAATAGACACTCTGTTCCCTTGGGTGGCGGGAGGCTGTGCGGGTGGGTGGCGAGAGCCGCGCCGGCGCCTCCGCCACGCCGACGCGTCGATCGCTGGAGCACGCGCGGTTCGCCCGTGAGGCAACGGAAGTGACGGGTCGTCGGACGACCGTGGACGTACCTCGAAAGACATAGGGCGGTATCAACGCACCCCCATATCGGCGACCATTTGTTTTCTCGATGCGGTACTCC
This sequence comes from Streptomyces sp. NPDC026659, assembly GCF_040638245.1. NCBI lineage: Bacteria > Bacillati > Actinomycetota > Actinomycetes > Kitasatosporales > Streptomycetaceae > Streptomyces > Streptomyces sp. NPDC026659. The sequence continues at coordinate 56,486 of NZ_JBEZXY010000013.1, forward strand.
GTGACAGGCGGGGCGGTGAAGTGGCCGCATTCACCCCGACGATCGCCGTTGGTCAACTCCGATGAAACGGTCGGGGCTTCCGCAAATTCACCTGCTCGGACGCTGGGTGTCGAATCGTCAGGGGTGTGGAGGCAATTCCCCCGAACCCGCCGCTGAGCTGCTGATTCCGTACCCATGTCAAAGCGCCTCGCGAAGAATGGGCGCTCGTGAGGCTTGCCTGAGGCGCGAGAAAGGTGATGTAGCGTCAGCCGCATCAACAGGGCCGAACCCGAAACCCTGATGTCCGAAAGGAATTTAGGTGAAGACCTTCGCTAAGGCGGTGGCCGGAGCAGTCTTGACGGCCGGCGTTGTCGTGGTGCCGCTCTCGACGCAGGCGGCCGCCGCTCCGATCTCCGCCGCCTCGACCCCGGTGGCGTCGGCGTACCGCACGCTGCCCGCGCAGAACCACGACCACTGGCGGAACGACGACTACCGCCACGGTCGTTACTACTACAACGGCCGCGACTGCCGTCGCTACGACGACTGGCGCCGGTACGACGACCGGCGCCGCCACTGCGACGACCGCAACGGCTGGGACCGCTACGACAACTACCGGGACTGCTTCCCGCGCTGGCGCCGGTAGTCCGGAGAAGACCCGCGCCGCCCGCCACCGGAAGGACCGGTGGCGGGCGGCGCCGTCATGCGGGAAACGTTTGCGCTTGTGAGCGCGTGGCAGGCCGAATCGTCAGTCGACCCGCACCTCGAACACGGACAGGACATCTCCGTCCGTCGTCACGAATCTGTCGGGAACTCCCGTCCCCCACCCCGCCGTCACTTTCTCGAACACGCTGAATTCCGCCGCGTCCAGAACGGCGCGGGCCGCATTGATCAAATCAGTATTGATCAAATCCGTCCGCTGTGATCCGGTAGCCGCCGGAAACGACTGTTCCGAGATCAACACCACCGGCTCACCAGTACTGCCGCGGACCACCGCCGTCACCGAAGCTCCGTGCACGAACAGCACGAGCAACCCCTCTCGCCGGAACGGAAATTCCCGAACCATCGATCCCGGCAACGCAAGAGAATAGCCAACAGGTGGCCGGAAACAGAGCAAACGGCGCAACAGCCCCCCGATAAAACACATAAGCGATTCCGCTTGTGGTCATGAGTGGCTCACGCGCCCGTCTCTCCCTCAGGGCGTCGGGGCGGCGTCACGCGGTCCTCGCCGAAGAGATGCCGCACGGGCGGGTGGTGGTGGCGCGGACATGGGGGAGGGCGTGCACGCGGGCGCTCTGCCGGTCGCCTGGGGTGATGGCTTCGTGCAAACCCCGGTGCTCGGCGAGGGGTTCGGACCACTTCGTGTTCCGCCGGGTGAGCGGGCGCAGTCGGCCGTCGACCGGTTCCATGAGCGAGACGAGGGGGTTGTTGCCCGCTGTCGCCCGAATACGGTCGTGCAAGCGGGTGTTGACGTCCGTGATCGCCCCAAGCTCCTTGCCGGGCAACGGACATGGGGCCGCCCCACACCGTGTCGGTGGTGCGGGGCGGCTCGGACCGGGGCGCGGGTGTCAGCCCGTGGGGGCGGTGGCGAGGCGGCGCAGTTCCCTCTTGTCGGGCTTGCCCACGTCGGTCAGGGGCAGCTCGGACGGGAAGGTGATGCGGGCGGGCTCGTACATCGCGCCGCGTGCCGCGCGGACCATCGCGCGCAGCTCGTCCGCGCCGGTGGTGGCGCCGGGGGCGAGCAGCACGGCGGCGTGGACCTGCTCCATGCGGTCCTCGTCGCGGACACCGAACACCGCGCTCTGCCCGACGTCCGGGTGGCTGTTGAGCAGGTCTTCGAGCTCGGTGGTGTACACATGGCCGCCGACCACGACGATCATGTCCTTGATGCGGTCCACGACGGTGAGGTAGCCGTCGTCGTCGCGGAAGCCGATGTCACCGGTGTGCAGCCAGCCGTCCTTCAGGACCTCGGCGGTCAGTTCGGGCTGCTTCCAGTAGCCCTCCATCGCCATGGCGGAGCGCACGCAGATCTCGCCGTGCTCGCCGTTGGGCAGTGCGGTGCCGTCCTCGTCGCGGATCTCCACGTCGACGCCGGGCACGATCCGTCCGGCGGTGCGCAGCCGCTCGGGGCGGTCCGGGTCGTGGTCGGCGGGGGAGAGGATGCTGATGATGCCGGCCTCGTTCTGGCCGTAGCCCTGCATCAGGACCGGACCCAGGCGCCGCACCGCCTCGGCGATCCGGGTGGGGGACGCCTGGCAGCCGCCGTACACCACCTGGCGCAGCGAAGAGGTGTCGGTGCGCTCCATGTGTGCGTGGTCCAGGAGCTGGTACAGCAGGGGCGGCAGCAGCCACATGTGGGTGATGCGCTCGCGCTCGATGGTGTCGAGCACCTCGCCGGGATCGAAGTCGTCGAGCAGGACGACGGTGCCGCCGGTCTCCAGCACACCGTCGGCGAGCATTGCGGCCGCGTGCGCGATGGTGGTGACGATGAGCTGCCGGGGCGGTGTGCTGCCGTCGTCGTCCGGACGCGCGGTACGCAGCTCCTGCACCTGCCGGTAGGTGGTGCATATCCCCTTGGGGTGACCGGTGGTGCCGCCGGTGTGCCGGATGGCGCAGACGGCGTCGGGCGCGGCCTGGCTGGGGAAGGGCTCGGGGGACTGGAGGGCGGCCAGGGCGAGAAGGTCCTGGTCGTCGGGTGCGTCCTGATCGGTGCCGGCCGGTCCGAGGGTGAGCACCGACTTCACGTCGACGGCCTCGACGATCTCCTCCGCTCGGCCGCTCATCCGAGGATCGACCACGAGCGCCCGGGTCTCCACGTCACGCACGATGGCGGCCTGTACGTCCGCCGAGAGCTTGCCGTACAGGTGATTGACCTGCGCGCCGATCAGGTTCGCGGCGTACCGCAGCGCGATCGCCTCGGGCAGGTTGCCACTGAGCAGGGTGACGGTCTGTCCCCGCTCGATTCCCTGCGCCTGAAGCGCCCACGCCATCCGGTGCACGAGGTCGTGGAACTCCCCGGCGGTGATACGGCGACCACCGTGCACGAGCGCTTCCCTGCCGGGTTCGGCCCGCAGGCCCTCGAGGATGTCCTCCACATGGCTGCGGAAGCGGGGGGCGACATCGGACATGTGCTGGACCTCCTGAACCGACCCGTCGGCTGGACGTGCCGGTCTTTGTGACTGTTCTCTGTGGGGGGACGGGAGCGGGACCCGCACGACTACCATCGCGCCACCCTGCTCCACGTGTGGTGATGGCCCCTGACCTGCAAAAAGGTTGCCTGGGCCGACCAAGATCGACTTTATGCCGCGGGGGTGGGACGGGGCCAGCCGAGTGGAAGGCCGACGTCGGTATTCGGCCCGGCGCGGGGAGACGGGAACGAGTCACGGGGCGTCGAGGGAACGGCTGTTCGCAACCTCTGCCGGAGACGGGGTGCGGTTCGAGTGGCCGGAATCATGCGATGGGGCTGGGCTGGTTTCCGTGATCGGATGCCTGTCATCGTGAGCGTGCGGCTACCGGCTGCCCGGCTACCCGGGGGTCCGGCTGCCCGGGGGTCCGGCTGTTCGGCTGTTCGGAATCGAGGGAGTGCTGGTCAAGCCCATTCGACATGTGCTGCACGTCGCCGAGTTGACCTCGCGGGAATCGGCTGAACTGGGGCGCGAGACGATGACCCGGTTCAACACCTCCGGTCCAGAACTGCAGTTGGCCATGGGCAGGGCGGGCCGCTCGATACCCTCGCGGGCATGTTCTTCGACTGGTACGACGCCGCGGCCCGGGACGCACCGACAACGGCGCGGTTGGTGGAGGTGCTGAACCGCGCGGAGTACGTCGTGATCGTCGAGGCATCGCCCGACGAGGTGGACGCCGCCGACCGGGCACGGACCGTGGTGACCGGTGCGGAGATCGCCGACTTGGCCCGGCGGCTGGCCATCGTGGACGGCGGGAACGGCGACCGGTGCCGGTGTGCGGGCCGGCCGACGATCATGGTGTACGACTCGGACGGCGAGCGGCTCGCCTGCTGGACGCTTCACCACCAAACCGGCCTGCGGAGCGTCGGCGCGTTCGACGCCGACCTGCGGGACGGTCCGGCGCTCACGGAATGGCTCGCCGAGCGAGGTCTGACCGGATCGCGGGATGCCCAGGCGGAGTCGGCTGTTCAACGGGCAGAGAGCGAACGACGCCGGATGCGCTGGGTACATGCGGCGCCGGCCGGTCTCTCCGACGCGGCCGCGGACGTGGCCCGACTGCCGGGTCGCGAAGCCTCGCCGGACAGCGCGCCCGGCGCCGAGGACCGCCTCGCCGCTCTGACCCGCCACCACTACCCCGAGGGGATCGAGCGGGCTCGCGCCCTGCTGGCCTGGGCCGGGACAGCCGCCAGGGAGTCGACCGGCGGACTGCTGTGGTACGACCTGACGGTGCAGCGGCAGCTGTTCGCCGAGCACCCCGACCACGTCGTCGCCGCGCTGGTGACCCAGGTCCCGAGCCGGGCCCAACTCGACGGCGCGGCCCAGCTCTTCGGCTCCCTCGAATGGACCAGGGAACACGGCAGGGGATTGCCCGAGCCGCTGAGATCGACGCTCATCGAACACATCCGGGCGAGCGGCACCGATTCCATGCGGTTCCGGTTGCGCCACGGGTATTACGGTGCCGAAGGAGAAGCCCCTTGAACAGCCCTTTCCGGCCCGGCCGGACGGTCGTACGACGGGACGTACACCACAGCGGCCGGGTACGCCACGTATGGAGCGAGCACGCGTTGCGTGTCCTCGCCGACACCGGAGACGCCCTGGAAACGGGCTGCGCGCCGGGAGCGGAGACCAGGTGGCCCGCGCTGTACGTCAAGTCCCTTGTGGAGGGCGATCGTTCCCAGCGCACCAGTGCGTTCGACGCTCTGGCGGCCGGGACTTGGGAGCAGACCCCCGGCCGCTGGCGGGAGACCGAGCTGCGGGCCTGGAAGCCGGCCACCTCCTGGTTCAGCGTCAACGCCTTCTACACCGGGGCCGGGCTGCGGAACTGGTACGTGAACTTCGAACGCCCCATGCTCCGCACCCCCGACGGATTCGACACCTTCGATCTCGCCGTGGACCTTCTCGTCACCCCCGACCTCGCCCACTGGGAATGGAAGGACGAGGACGAGTACGCCCACGCCCGCAGGCTCGGCCTCATCACCGATGCCGACCACCGCGCCGTCGACGCGGCACGCGGCGAGGTTGTGGCGATGCTCGGGGAACGGGCGGGGCCGTTCGCGGAAGCGGTGACCTGGTCGACGTGGCGATGGAACCGGACCTGGCCGATTCCGTGCCTGCCGCGGCGGACGGAGGCGTGAAGGGACCCGATTCCGGCTGACCACCGGAAACGCCCCGTCCTGCCCTTCCTTTGCTGATCGCGGTCGGTGCCGGGTTCCGAGTGCCCGAGGGTGCGGCCTTGACAGTCTGCATATCGCTTATCGATAGTATCGATAAGCGATATGCAGACCTTGAGCTACGGGGGGAACCGTGGGTGCGAAGTCCTGGTGGAACCGGACCGACAACCGGCTGCTGGAGGCCGTTCTGGGCCTGGCCGTTCTACTCGTCGGCGTCTTCGGAGTGCTGATCCCGGTCCTCGGGGTGGTTGGCCTGATCGACCCCGTCGAGACCCGTGACGTCGAGCTCGAGGCCACGACCCGGGTGCCCGGCACGCTGAAAACCGCCGCGGCGGACTGGGGCATGACCTTCACCGGCACCCACCGGGCCGAACTCGGCTTCAGCCACCCGGACTTCGGTCAGCGCCTGCTGCTCGCGCTGCCGGAGATCGTCGGCAGTCTGCTCCTGCTCCTCGTTCTGGTCCTTCTCTTCCGGATCGCCAGGACCCTGAGGGACGGCGATGTCTTCGTGCCGAAGAACGCCCGCCGGCTGAGCGCCATAGGGCTCACGGTGCTGGTGCAGGCCGTCCTTTCTCCCGTACTGCCGGCGCTGACCACGGCGCTTCTGGTGCGCGCCAGCGGTGTGACCGACGAGATCCCCTTCGCCTTCACCTTCTCCGGCAAATACCTCCTGCTCGCCCTCCTCGTCCTCGCCCTGGGCGAGGTCTTCCGGCAGGGCACGAAACTCCGCGCCGATACCGAGGGACTTGTCTGATGCCACCGGAGGACGAACACCGGGTCAAGGTCCACCTCGACCGGCTGCTGGCCGAGCGCGGCATGACCCTGTCCCAACTGGCGGCCAGGGTCGACGTGACGGTCGTCAACCTGTCCGTCCTCAAGAACGACCGCGCGAAGGCGATCCGCTTCTCCACCCTCACCGCGATCTGCCGCGAACTGAACTGCCAGCCCGGCGACCTGCTCAGCATCCGCGAGGACTGAACCGCCCACCGCGGTAACCACGCTTCCTGGACAAGGGACTACTCATGAAGACGACCTCTGGCCGGCGTCCGGCACGGTCCGGTGCGATCGCGGTGTGTGCCGCCACCCTCGCGGCGTGCGGGATGACCTCGCGCTCCTACAGCGTGTCGGCGGTTCCGGGAGGTGAAAGCGCCGCGTGCACCACTGTGGTGAACAACTCCCCCCACGAACTGGGCGGCCGCGAGCGCACCGAATCCGACGTGAAGGGGACGGCCGTGTGGGGAGACGGAGATGTGATCCTCCGCTGCGGAAGAATCTCGAACGTCCCGGAGCCAGCCCCCTGTTCGTCGGTCAACGGGGTCGACTGGGTCGTGAACGCGGCGAACACCCACGACGGCACGAAGACAGTGCTGACCTACGGACGTACTCCCGCGGCCGAGATCACGCTGTCGGAACGCATCAAGAACAAGGACGCCGTCATCGGCGAGATGTCCGGGATCGTGGCGGGGCTGCCAGAACAGAAGACGTGCGCGCGGCGGGGCTGAGGGCCGGCGCAGGAACCGCCCCCGTTCCCGGCGTGAGGGGAACGGGGGCGGTCGGCGAGGCGTGAGGAATGCGCCGCAGGCTGATTCGGGTGGCTAGCTGATGGACTTGATGCTGCCCCAGCCGCCGCTGCCGACCTGGATGCTCGGGCCGTCGATCGGGCCGTGGATGTCGGAGCCGCCCTTGTAGAACTTCAGGGTGCCGTCGCCCGCGGTGGCCCACATGTCGGCGACCCCGTTGCGGTCGGCGTCGGCGGCACCGGCGATCAGCGGCCGGTTGGTGACGGTGTAGCCGGTACCGAACTCGGTGCGGTCGCTGAAGGTGCCGTTGGGCTGGCCGAGGTAGTTGTACAGGATGCCGTCGCGGGTGTCCCGGGCGAGGAGGTCGACGCGGCCGTCCTTGTCGGCGTCGCCATGGGCGGTCAGGGTCATGACATCCCAGCCGCTGCTGCCGATGAGAACGGGCGCGCCCACGGACGGGGTCGTCCCGGAAGTGCCCGGGTACCGGTACAGCTTGTTGTCGTAGGTGGCGAGGAGATCGGGCTTCCCGTCGAGCGTGGTGTCGCCGATGCCGACGATGCGGGCGGTGGTGGACAGAGTGCCGATCTTGATCGCCGTCGCGAGCGTGCCGTCGCCGCGGTTGGGGTAGACGCGCAGTTCGCCGCCGACGACGGCGACGATGTCCTCCATGCCGTCACCGTTCCAGTCGCCGCGGTGCGTCACCGAGGCGCCGGTCCAGCCACCGGAGCCGATCTGCACCCTTGCCCCCAGAGCGCCGGTGCCGGTGCCGGGGTAGAGGAAGAGCTTCCCGGTGTTGTCGACGGCGACGAGGTCGGGCTTGTTGTCGCCGTTCATGTCACCCGGCACCGGCGTGACGATGCCGGTGATCCAGGCGCGTACGTCGTCGACGCGGGTGGCGACGGCGCCCGTGCGCGTTTCGGTGGCGGGGGTGCCCAGGCAGCCGCCCTGCCAGGACCTGCTCGCCACGCCGACCAGTTCCTGCGTCTGGCCGTTGGTGCGCAGGACCGGACCACCGGCGTCGCCCTGGCAGATCAACGCGTCGCCCGCCGGGGTCAGGGCGATGTCCGTGGAGCTGTCCCCGGTGGCGGTGAACGCGCCGGTGTGCAGGGTGTCAGGGACCCAGGTGGTCTTCGTCCGGCCGAAACCGGCGGCCGTGACGGCCTCGTCGGCCGAAACCGGCGTGGTGGCGAGGGCGACCGGCTTCACACCGGCGACACCGGCGTTGAGCTTGACCAGGACGAGATCGCGGTCGGGCGCGGGCACGAGTTCGATCGCGGTGCGTACGGCGCCGGTCGAGGTCTGGTTCAGGTCGGTGCGGCCGACGGTGACGGTGGTGGCGGCGGAGGGCGCGCCGGCCGCGGGGTGGCCGGTGGGGTCGAAACAGGAACCCGAGGTGAGCACCCAGCGCTGGGAGACGAGAACCCCGGAGCAGGAGTGCTCGGAGTCACCGACGACGATGCGGGCGGTGAAGTTCTGACTCGCGTCGGCGGCCGGGCCTTCCAGGGCCTGGGCCGGGGAGCCGAACAGGCTCAGACCCACGGCCCCGATGAGGGCCGAAACCTGGGTGCTTCTTCGGAACTGAGACATACGCGGTTCTCCAGAAAGGTGAACAGAAATATGAACAGAAAGGTGAAGGCGAGGAGGAGTCGGTGCGCTGGAAGATGCCTTCCCGGCGAGAATTGCCGGGTGGCCCGATGCCACGCAATGACGTACGAGTAATCACAACGCCCATGGCAAAAATCCCCCCGGCCCTGATTACAGCTTCAACCTAGGTGGATGTCTACCCGGATAAATCGGGCCCAAGTTCCGATGGGCGTCAAAGGCGCCCATCGGGGAGCGCCTGTGGCGCATTTGTGGCAGGAATTCGGCGAGGTTTGATTGGTGTGCGGATCGGTTGCAGGAAATGGGTAACGAACCGGAAACGATCACGTCTCCGAAGCGGGCCCGGAAACGAGAGGCCCCCCACCGCCGAAGCGGTGAGGGGCCCACGGTCCCGTCGCCTACAACTCCTTGATCCGGATGTCCCGGTAGGAGATCACGTCCGACGTGCTGTGCACCTGCAGGCCGATGTAGCCCGTCGCGTAGCGGCGCCCGTCCGTGCCCGGGTCACCCGCACGCGGCGGGGTGAAGACCTGGCCGCCGACGTTGTCGAACTCGTTGATGACGACGCCGTTGCGCAGGACCGTGAAGTGCTGGCCCTCCGCGCGGATCTCGTAGTCGTTCCAGGTGCCCTTCGGGGTGACGCCCGCGCCGCCGAGGCCCACGCGGTCGAAGCCGTAGACCGAGCCGGTCTTGTACATGTCGCCGGTGGGGCTGTCGAGGATCTGGATCTCGTGGCCGTAGTTGATGGCGACCCACTCGGGGCGGGACTCCTCGGGGTGGTTGTGGACGTTGGGGAAGCGGATGAAGACACCGCCGTTGGCGTTGCCCGTGCCCGGCGCGTCGTCGCGGAAGCGGAGTTTCAGCGAGAAGTCGCCGTACTTGCGCTCCGGGAACCACAGCATGCCCATGCCCGGCACGGTCGTGCTGCTGGTGATGGCGCCGTCGGCGGAGAGGGAGAACTGGCCGCCGCCGACCTGCTCCCACTTGGACAGGGACGCCTCCGTGCCGTCGAACAGGTCGCGGTACCCGGTCGTCTGACCCGGCTTGCCGATCTTCGACTGCTTGGCGGCCTTGGTGATCCTGTTGAACTCGCGCTGGTCGATGACACTGTCGGCCAGGAGCCCGTCGAGCACGCTGTCGACGTGCTTGAGGAACAGGGCCTGCGACGACCAGTCCTTCTCGTCCTCGATCAGCTCGTTGATCGTGCACCGGCTGCGGGTCATCCGGTTCGGCACACCCGAGTCGACGGTGCCCACGATGACCGTCAGCCGCTCGTCGTACTCGGGACAGGCCGGCGCCGGAACGCCACCGCCCTGCGCGATGGTGAAGGTGACGTTCTTGGCGGCCGAGGTGTTGCCCGCCTTGTCCGTCGCCCGGTAGGCGAGCGTGTGGAAGCCGAGCCGGTCCACGATCACGGCGGCCGAGTACTCCAGGTACGGGCCCCCGTCCAGGGAGTACTCGACACGGGCCACTCCGGACGCGGAGTCCGAGGCGGTGACCGTCACCTTCGCGCTCGTGACGTACGCGCCGTTGGAGTTCCTCGTTCCGCTCAGCGCGACGGAGGTCTCCGGCGCCGTCGTGTCCTGCGCGGGCGGCGCCACGACGGTGAAGGCCACGGACTTCGCGGCCGCCGCGTTGCCCGCCCTGTCGGTCGCCCGGTAGCGCACGGTGTGCGTACCCACCTCGTGCACCATCACCGGCGCGGTGTACGGCTGCCAGGCACCGTCCGCACCGAGCGCGTACTCGATGGTGTTGACGCCCGATCCGGTGTCGGAAGCCGTCACGGTGACCGTGGCCATCGTCAGATAGTCGCCGTTGGCGTCCCTCTCGCCGCTCACCGTCGCGGAGGTCTCCGGCGCGGTCGTGTCGTCGGTCGGCGGAGCGACCACGCTGAAGGCCACGGACTTCGCGGCCGCCACGTTGCCCGCCTGGTCGGTGGCTCGGTAGCGCAGGGTGTGCGAGCCGACCTGGTCGACGACGACCGGCGCGGTGTACGCCTGCCACGGGCCGTCCTCGCCGACCGCGTACTCGATCGACTTCACGCCGGACGCGTCGTCGGACGCGGACACCGTCACCGTGGCCGAGCCGACATAGGCGCCGTCGGCGTTCTTCTGCCCCTCGACCTTCGCCGAGGCGGTCGGCGCCGTGGTGTCGTCGCCGCCGGGTTCGGTCACCGTCAGGATGCCCTGCATCTGGCCGTGGCCGGGGATGCTGCAGAAGTAGCGGTAGCGGCCGGGCGTCAGCGTCACGTCGACGGTGTGCTTGCCGCCGCTGTCGTCACCGGGGTTGGCCAGGATGTTGACCGGGACGTCGTGGTTGTACTCGGGGTCCGACACGTCGAAGGTCAGCGTGTGCGGCATACCGATGTCGTTGCCGGTCGCGGCGCTGTTCTCGAAGACGAGGGTCGCCGGACCGGCCACCGCCGTCGTCGGGAAACGCGTGTACTGGTCGGTGCGTGAACTCGTCGTCCACGTCAGGATTTGCGCCGCCGCCGCTGCCGGGCGGTCGCCGTCACGTCCGTACGCGGTCGTCGAGGTGAGCCCCAGCATCAGTAACAGCGCGCCCACCAGCGCGGTGTACAGGCGGAGAGGTCGATGTCTCACTGTGCCGCCTTCCTGGCCAGATCCTTCGCGGCGGGAGTGGCCGCGCCGCCGGTGTACGTCACGCGCCACAGCGCGGACTGGGAGTCGGAGGTGAAGAAGCCGCGGCCGTAGTCCAGGACGTAGAGCGAACCGTCCGGCGCGAACTTCCAGTCCATGAGGTTGCGGATGCCGCCCTGACCGACCGGGACGATCTTCTTCAGCGACTCCGCCGTGACGGGCAGACCGCCCTTGCCGACGGTCTTCGGGTCGGTGAGGACCGCGTGGCGCGGGTTGTCGGCGTCGTAGAAGTCACCGACGAACCACTTGCCGTCCCAGTACTGCGGCCACGCCTCCGCACCCGCCGTCGCCGCGTCGTAGCGGTAGACCGGGCCGTCCATCGTGGCCTGGCCGCCGCCCTTGAGCCACGGCAGGAGATAGGTGGCCTCCTCGTTCTTGTAACTGGGCACGCCCGCGGAGTTGCGCGGGAAGTCGGGGGCGCCGCCCTGCGGGGAGTACCAGATGGTGTTGCCCGTGATGGGCGGCAGGTTCACCAGGCCGTCGTTGTTCGGGGACTCGTTCTTCGGGGCGTTGCAGTCGTACCAGCCCAGCGGCTTACTCGGGTCCGGCAGATTGCGGTCGCGGTAGGGCTGCTTGTTGCCCATGCAGAACGGCCAGCCGTGGTTGCCCGCCTTGGTGATCGCGGCGAACGTGTCGTACTTCGCCGGACCCCATGTGGTGCTCGGCGCGCCCGCGTCGGGGCCGACCCAGCCCGCGTAGAGGATGTCGGTCTTCTTGTCGACGGAGATCCGCGCCGGGTTGCGGACGCCCATCACGTAGATCTCGCCCCGGGTCTTGCCGCCGCCCTCGTCCTGCTCCTTGCCGGTGAAGAGGTTGCCCTCGGGCAGCGTGTACGTGCCGTCCGGCTCCGGGTGGATGCGCAGGATCTTGCCGTTGAGGTTGTTCGTGTTGCCCGCCGTGCGGCGGGCGTCGGCGAAGGACAGGCCCTTGTAGTTGGGCTGCGGGTTGTTGCCCGAGTAACCGTCGCTGAACCCGGAGGAGTTGTTGTCACCGGTGGCGATGTAGAGGTTGCCCTTGGAGTCCCAGGCCATCCCGCCGCCCGCGTGGCAGCAACTGTGCACCTGCACGGGCCACTTGAGCAGCACCTTCTCCGACGCCAGGTCCAGCTTGTTCGTGGCGCGGTCCAACGTGAAGCGGGAGACGCGGCGTTCGGCGATCTGCTTGTCGCGGTCGAGGCCGGAGTGCGGGGTGTAGTGCAGATACACCCAGCCGTTGGACTCGAAGCCGGGGTCCAGTTCGATGCCGAGCAACCCCTCCTCGACCTTGGTCAGTTCGTCGCCGCCGCCCTTGTTGCCGAAGACGGTCAGCGCGCCCGCGAGCGTCACCTTCTTCGTCGCGGGGTCGTAGACGTGGATCTGGCCGATGCCCTTGCCGATGTCGGGGTTGTTCCAGTCGGTGACGACCGGAGCGCCGTTCACACCGCCGCCCCGGCCGATGTACAGCACCCGTCCGTCGGGCGCGACGACCATGCCGTGCGGCTCGCCGATCTGGTCCTGCTGACCGGGCTGGTTCGGCTGAGTGACGCGCACCGCCGAGTAGTTGGCGTCGATGGTCGCCTTGCAGTCGGCGCGCGAGAGCCGGGTGGTCCACAGCAGCGCGCCCCGCAGATGGTCGCGGAAGTCGGTCTCCGCGAACGACTCGACCGTGCCGCCCATTCCGGTGTAGAAGGACCGGCCGCCGGCGTAGTCCCGGCACCAGGAGACCGGGTGGTCCACGCCGTTGGCACCGGACCCCGGCTGGTAGCTGCTCTCCCGCACCTTGGCGACGGTGTGCACCTTGCCGGTCGGGTTGCTCGCCCAGTTGAACCACGTGTCGGGCCGCTTCCACTCCAGCGGCAGGTCCTTCGTGGCCGGATGACTCCGGTCGGGGACCTCGACGACGGCGCGCTGTACGGCAGTTGGGCTCGCGCTCGCGGGACGGGCGCCGATCAGGCCGGTGAACCAGTCGGAGTACGGCTCCGTCCTGGCCGCGTCGTGGATGCCGAGGAAGCCGCCGCCCGCGTTGAGGTAAGCCTCGAGACCGGCCTCCTGCTCGGGATCGAGGACGTCTCCGCCCCCGGTCAGGAAGACCACGGCGTTGAAGGTGCCCAACCGCTTGTCGTTGGTGAAGACCGAGGCGTCGTCCGTGGCCACGGTCTTGAAGCGCTGTTCGGCGGGGCCGGTCAGGCCGATGGATTCGATGGCCTCGATGCCCGCGTCCACGGTCGGCGACTCCTCGGTGGCCGAGGCGTGGAACACGAGGACTTTGACGTTCTTGCCACCCGGCGGCGACGGCAGCGCCGACGCCTTCGGGTCCGGTAACGGCCTGGCCATGGCGGCCGTACCACCGCTCAGCAGCGATGCCGCCAGGGCCCCGGCCATCAGCGCCGCGGCCGCTCCGCGCCGGGATCTCGACCGGTGATGCGGTGCGCTCTGCATGGGTCACCCACCCTCCGTGGTCTCAGCAACAGCGCCAGAAACTAGACGCCTTTCAACGACCCGCCAATAGCTACGGACGGAATCTCACCAACTTTGTCCTGGGTGTGGATAAACGGGGGTCGCGGCTCTACCGTGGCCGCCGTCCCCACGGGCATCCCCGATCCCCGCCCGTCTCCTCACGACACTGGAGAGACCGGAATGGCTCTGGACAGAAGGACGTTCGGGCGACGTGTGCTGGCCGGTGGCGTGGTCGCCGCGACCGGTGCGGCAACGTTGTCGATGGCCTCGGCCCCCTCCGCCGCGGAACCGTCACCGCCCACGGCGCCGGCCGGCGGCCAGGTGCGCCACCTCAAGCTCTACGCCGAGAAACTGCCGGGCGGGCAGCTCGGATACGGCCTGGAGAAGGGCAAGGCCACCGTGCCGGGCCCGCTCATCGAGCTGGTCGAGGGCGACACCCTGCACATCGAGTTCGAGAACACGACCGACGCCGACGCCAGTCTCCACGTCCACGGCGTGGACTACGACATCGCCAACGACGGTACCCGGATGACGGGCAGCCACGTCGAACCCGGCGGCACCCGCACCTACACCTGGCGCACCCACGCACCGGGACGGCGCAAGGACGGCACCTGGCAGCCGGGCAGCGCCGGTTACTGGCACTACCACGACCACGTCGTGGGCACCGACCACGGGACCGGCGGCATCCGCAAGGGTCTGTACGGCCCGGTGGTCGTGCGCAGGAAGGGCGACATCCTGCCGGACAAGCAGTTCACGATCGTCTTCAACGACATGACGATCAACAACAGGGCGGCGGGGGAGACCCCGAACTTCGAGGCCACGGTGGGCGACCGCGTCGAGATCGTCATGATCACGCACGGCGAGTACTACCACACCTTCCACATGCACGGTCACCGCTGGGCCGACAACCGCACGGGCCTGCTGACCGGCCCCGACGACCCCAGCCGCGTGATCGACAACAAGATCACCGGACCGGCGGACTCCTTCGGCTTCCAGGTCATCGCGGGCGAACACGTCGGCGCGGGCGCCTGGATGTACCACTGCCATGTGCAGAGCCACTCCGACATGGGGATGGCCGGCCTGTTCCTGGTGGCGAAGCCGGACGGGACCGTGCCGGGCCACACGGGACACCACACCGCCGCGCGGCACGAGCACTGATGTCCGCACGCGGCTTTGTCCTGTGAGTGGAGAAAGTGGGTACGAATTCCTGCGCTACTTCTTCCCAGTCCCGGCAGCCGCTGCTACGTTCCCCCCGAAAGAACGCGACGGACGGCCGAATCGGGGCGGGAGGGAATCGTGAGACGCATGACGGCACGACCCGCCAACGCCCACCAGGCCAGGCTGCTGCGCCTGTTGCGCGACCATGGTCCCAACTCGCGTGCGCAGCTGGGCGATCAGGTTGAGCTGTCGCGGTCCAAGCTGGCCGTGGAGGTGGACCGTCTCCTGCAGACGGGGCTGATCGTGGCCGACGGACTCGCCGCCTCGCGCGGCGGGCGCCGTTCCCACAATCTGCGGCTCGCCCCGAGCCTGCGCTTCCTCGGCATCGACATCGGCGCGACCTCGGTCGACGTCGCCGTCACCAACGCCGAACTGGAGGTGCTGGGCCACCTCAACCAGCCCCTGGACGTACGCGAGGGCCCGGTCGTGGTCTTCGAGCACGTCCTCGCCATGGCGGCGAAGCTGAGATCCTCCGGACTGGCGGAGGGGTTCGACGGCGCCGGGATCGGCGTCCCGGGCCCGGTCCGCTTCCCGGAAGGGGTGCCCGTCGCCCCGCCGATCATGCCCGGCTGGGACGGCTTCCCCGTGCGGGAGGCGCTCAGCCAGGAACTCGGCTGCCCCGTCATGGTCGACAACGACGTCAACCTGATGGCGATGGGCGAGCAGCAGGCAGGCGTCGCCCGCTCGGTCGGCGACTTCCTCTGTGTCAAGATCGGCACCGGCATCGGCTGCGGCATCGTCGTCGGCGGCGAGGTCTACCGGGGGGCCACGGGCAGCGCGGGCGACATCGGGCACATCCAGGCCGTGCCCGACGGACACCCCTGTGCCTGCGGCAACCGCGGCTGCCTGGAAGCCCACTTCAGCGGAGCGGCGCTCGCCCGCGACGCGATGGAGGCGGCCGGGCAGGGCCTGTCGGCCGAGCTGGCCGCACGGCTGGAGGCGCAAGGCACCCTGAGCGCCGTCGACATCGCCGCCGCGGCCGCCGCGGGTGACACCGTCTCGCTCGACCTCATCCGGGAGGGCGGCACCCGCACCGGCCAGGTCATCGCGGGCCTGGTCAGCTTCTTCAACCCCGGTCTCGTGGTGATCGGCGGCGGGGTGACCGGCCTCGGCCACACCCTGCTCGCCGCGATCCGCACCCAGGTCTACCGCCAGTCGCTGCCGCTCGCGACCGGCAACCTGCCCATCGTCCTGGGCGAGTTGGGCCAGAACGCCGGAGTCATCGGCGCGGCCCGCCTCATCAGCGACCACCTGTTCTCCCCAGCGTGACCGCCGCCGTCCGGCACCTGACCGCCGGACGGCCCGCAGGAACAGCGCCACGGAAAGTGCCGCGCAAGCACGGCCCCGCACACCCCGCGCAAGCATCGTCTGCCGCACAGCGCCCCGCACTTCGCACAGCGCACGTCCGTACCGCGTACCACCCGCTCTGCCCCGGTCCGCCCGACCCGTCGGCGCACCGCCCTGAAACAGGCCCGCACGCCCGCCGAGGGGAACCCACATGGCATCGGAACCACCCCTGCTCAGCATGACCGGCATCACCAAGGCGTTCCCCGGAGTCCGGGCGCTCGACGGCGTCGACCTCGACGTGCAGGAGGGCGAGGTCCACTGCCTGCTCGGCCAGAACGGCGCGGGCAAGTCCACGCTCATCAAGGTCCTGGCCGGAGCCCACCAGCCCGACACCGGCGTCATCCGCTGGCGCGGCGACCCCGTCGTCCTCCGCTCGCCGATGGCCGCCATGCGCCTCGGCATCGCCACCATCTACCAGGAACTCGACCTGGTGGAACACCTGTCGGTCGCCGAGAACGTCCACCTCGGCCACGAGCCCACCACCGCCGGATTCGTCGTACGGGGTCGCACCGCACGCGCGAACACAGCCGCTCTCCTGCGCCGCTTGGGGCACCCCGAGATCGAACCCGCGCGCCTGGTGGGGGAGTTGTCCGCCGCCCAGCAGCAGATCGTCTCCATGGCACGGGCGTTGTCCCACGACGTACGGCTCATCGTGATGGACGAACCGTCCGCCGCGCTCGACCCCGACGAGGTGGACAACCTCTTCCGCGTGGTCGCCGGACTCACCGCCGAGGGCGTCGCCGTCGTTTACATCTCGCACCGCCTGGACGAGATCCGCCGCATCGGCGACCGCGTGACCGTGCTGAAGGACGGCCGGGCCGTGGCCCGCGGGCTGCCCGCGAAGACGACCCCGACCCGCGAGGTCGTCACCCTCATGACGGGTCGGGACGTCGAGTACGTCTTCCCCGACCGGCCTGCCGAACCCCCTTCCGGAGAGCCGGTGTTGCAGGTCCGCGGGCTCGCCCGCAGCGGTGAGTTCGCCCCGTTCGACCTGGAGGTGCGGCCGGGCGAGATCGTCGGAATAGCCGGGCTCGTCGGTTCCGGCCGGTCCGAGATCCTGGAGACGGTCTACGGCGCCCGCAGGCCCGACACCGGCCAGGTCCTGGTCGGCGGCCGCCCGGTCCGCCCCGGCAGCGTGCGCGCGGCCGTGCGGGCGGGCATCGGCCTCGCCCCCGAGGAACGCAAGGCCCAGGCCCTGCTTATGCTGGAGTCCGTCACCCGCAACGTCTCGGTGTCCACCCTCTCCCGGTTCGCGCGCGGAGGCTGGATCGACCGGAACGCCGAGCGGAGTGCCGCGCGCGCCGCTACCCGCGAACTCTCCCTGCGCCCCGACAACCCCGCCGTCCCCGTGCGCACCCTCTCCGGCGGCAACCAGCAGAAGGCCGTCCTCGCCCGCTGGCTGCTGCGCGGCTGCCGCGTGCTGCTGCTCGACGAGCCCACCCGGGGCGTCGACGTCGGCGCCCGCGCCGAGCTGTACGCCGTGGTGTGCCGCCTCGCCGACGAGGGCCTCGCCGTCCTGCTGGTCTCCAGCGAGGTCCCCGAGGTGCTCGGCCTCGCCGACCGCGTCCTGGTGCTGCGCGAGGGCCGCGTCGTCCACACGGCGCCCGCCCGCGAACTCGACGAGCACCGTGTCCTCGACCTCGTCATGGAAGGAAGCCCGGCGTCATGACGCAGCCCGCCTCCCCGCCCCGGACCGGCACCGGCAAGGTGCCCGCGGCCGCCCCGCCCCCCGCCTGGCGCGCGCTCGCGGCCCGCGCCGACGTCCGCACCCTCTCCCTGCTCGGGGTCCTCGCCGTCCTGATCGTGATCGGCGGGGTCACCAAGCCGGACGAGTTCCTCGACACGCGCAACCTCCAACTCGTCCTCACCCAGGCATCGGTGATCGGTGTCGTCACCGTCGGCATGACCTTCGTCATCACCTCCGGCGGCATCGACCTGTCCGTCGGCGCGATCGTCGCCCTCGCCTCGGTGTGGGCGACGACGGTGGCGACCCAGGACTTCGGGTTCGCGGGTATCCTCTTCACGGCGGTGATCGTCGGCGTGGGCTGCGGCCTGGTCAACGGACTGCTCGTCGCCTACGGCGGCCTGGTCCCGTTCATCGCCACGCTCGCCATGCTGGCCTCGGCGCGCGGACTGGCCCTCCAGATCACCGACGGGCGCACGCAGATCGTCACCGTCGACCCGGTCCTGAGCCTCGGCGAGCGCGACGCCTACGTCCTCGGCATCCCTCCGCTGGTCCTGGTCTTCGCCGTCGTCACCGTCATCGGCTGGCTGGTGCTCAACCGCACCACCTTCGGCCGCCGCACCGTCGCCGTCGGCGGCAACGCCGAGGCCGCCCGGCTCGCCGGCATCGACGTACGCCGCCAGCGCCTCTACCTCTATCTGCTGTCCGGGCTGTGCTGCGGGATCGCCGCCTTCCTGCTGATCATCCTGTCCGGCTCCGGCCAGAACACCAACGGCAACCTCTACGAGCTGGACGCCATCGCCGCCGCGATCATCGGCGGCACGCTGCTCACCGGGGGACGCGGCACCATCACCGGCTCCGTGCTCGGCGTCCTGATCTTCACCACGATCACCGACATCTTCGCCCTGAACAACCTCCAGACCGACGTCCAGCAGATCGCCAAGGGCGCGATCATCGTCGCCGCCGTGCTGGTCCAGCGCCGGACCGCTACCTCGACCTGAGCACGTCCGCGGCCCGAGCACCCCCGAAGCCCGGCCCGAGCACATCCGAGCCCCGAGAAAGGTTCACCGCCATGTCGCACCTCCCCAGTCGCAGAGGACTGCTGTTCGGGAGCGCCGCCGTCTCCGCGGGCGTCGTGCTCGCCGGGTGTACGAGCAACGAGTCCAAGGACGAGAAGACCGGCGCGAACGACCAGCCGGTCGCCGACGACAAGCCCGGCAAGCGCGTCACCATCGGCTTCGCCGGTCCGCAGGCCGACCACGGCTGGCTCAACGCCATCAACGACAACGCCAAGAGCCGCGCCGGGAAGTACTCCGACGTCACGCTGGAGATCACCGAGGGCTCCAACGACACCGCCGCGCAGATCGGCCAGATCGAGACCCTCATCAACAAGAAGGTCGACGTGCTGGTGGTGCTGCCCGCCGACGGCAAGGCCCTTACCCAGGTCGGGCTGAAGGCGATGCGCGCGGGCATCCCGGTCGTCAACCTCGACCGGGTCTTCAACAGCCCCCAGGCGTACCGCTGCTGGATCGGCGGCGACAACTACGGCATGGGCCTCAACGCCGGTCACTACATCGGCGAGAAGCTCAAGGGGAAGACGAACGCCCGCGTGGTCGAGCTGGCCGGGCTCGACAACCTGGAGCTGACCCAGCAGCGGACCAAGGGCTTCGACGACGCGCTCAAGAACTACCCGAACATCAAGAAGGTCGCGCGCCAGGCAGCCGAGTTCACCGTCGAGTCCGGACAGGCCAAGATGGCCCAACTCCTCCAGGCGCAGCCCAAGTTCGACGCCCTCTGGAACCACGACGACGACCAGGGCGTGGGCGCGCTGCGCGCCATCGAGCAGGCCGGACGCGACGACTTCCTGATGGTCGGCGGCGCCGGTGCGCTCGCCGCGTTCCAGGCGATCAAGCGGGGCGACAGCGTGCTCAAGGCGACCGTCCTCTACCCGCCGACGATGGCCGCCTCCGCGATCGACCTCGCCCGCGCCCTCGGCCAGAACAAGGGCATCGGCGGCCTCGCCGAGTTCGAGATCCCCGCCTCCCTCACCCTCTACTCGGCCGTCGTCGACAAGGACAACGTCGACCAGTACATGCCCACCGGCTTCCGGTGACGGGGCCCTTGCCGCACCCGCACGGCACCACCCCGTACGAGGACGAGGAGAGGACCCACCGCATGGCACAGCCGCAGCAGTCAGCAGGGGCGCAGGCCACCGGCCCGGACCGGCCGGAGGGGGACGAGGGCCGCGCGGAGACGGACGAGGACCGTCCGTCCGGGGACGAGGGCCGCCCGGAGACGGACGAGGACCGCCCCGCCGCCGGCAAACCGCCGCTGCGCGTCGGCATGGTCGGCTACGCCTTCATGGGCGCCGCCCACTCCCAGGGCTGGCGCACCGCGGGCCGCGTCTTCGACCTGCCCCGCCGCCCGGTCCTGTCCGTGCTCTGCGGCCGCGACGGCGCGGCCGCCCGCGCCGCCGCCGACCGGCACGGCTGGGCGGCGACCGAGACCGACTGGCGCGCCCTGATCGCCCGCGACGACGTCGACCTCGTCGACATCTGCACCCCCGGCGACAGTCACGCCGAGATCGCGGTCGCCGCCCTCGCCGCGGGCAAGCACGTGCTGTGCGAGAAGCCCCTCGCCAACACGGTCGAGGAGGCGGAGGCGATGGCCCGTGCGGCCGAAGAGGCGTACGAACGCGGCCAGTTGGCGATGGTCGGCTTCAACTACCGCCGCGTTCCCGCCGTCGCCCTCGCCCGGCGGATGATCACCGAGGGACGGCTCGGCCCCCTGCGGCACGTCCGGGTGGCGTACCTCCAGGACTGGCTGGTGGACCCGGAGTTCCCGCTGACCTGGCGGCTGCGCAAGGAGGCGGCCGGATCGGGCGCGCTCGGCGATCTGGGCGCGCACATCGTCGACGTCGCCCAGTACCTCGCGGGTGAGACGCTCTCCGGGGTCTCGGCCCTCACCGAGACCTTCGTACGACAGCGGCCGTTGCCGAGCGCGCCCACCAGCGGCCTGGCCGCCGTCAACGCAGCCGGGACCGGTCAGGTCACCGTGGACGACGCCGCCGTGTTCACCGCCCGCTTCCCCTCCGGCGCCCTCGCCTCCTTCGAGGCCACCCGCTACGCCACCGGCCGCAAAAACGCCCTGCGCCTCGAACTCAACGGCGAGCGCGGCTCGTTGGCCTTCGACCTGGAACGGCTCAACGAGCTGCAGTACCACGACGCGACCGAGGGCGGCACGCACGCGGGCTTCCGCCGCATCCTCGTCACCGAGCCCGACCACCCCTACCTGGACGCCTGGTGGCCGCCGGGGCACGGACTCGGCTACGAGCACACCTTCGTCCACCAGGTCCGCGACCTCGTGCACGCCATCGCCGAGGGCCGCAGGCCCGAGCCGTCCTTCGCCGAAGGACTCCAGGTGCAGCGCGTGCTCGCCGCCGTCGAGGAGAGCGCGGCGAAGAACTCCGTCTACACCCCGATCGCGGTCTGAGGAGGGCCCCGCCATGCCCCGCACCTTCACCCTGTTCACCGGCCAGTGGGCCGACCTCCCGCTGGAGGAGGTCTGCCGACTCGCCCGCGACTTCGGCTACGACGGCCTCGAACTCGCCTGCTGGGGGGACCACTTCGAGGTCGACAAGGCGCTCGCCGACCCGTCGTACGTGGAGTCGCGCCATCAACTCCTCGACAAGTACGGCCTGAAGTGCTGGGCGATCTCCAACCACCTTGTCGGACAGGCCGTCTGCGACGCCATCATCGACGAACGCCACCAGGCCATCCTGCCCGCCCGGATCTGGGGCGACGGCGACGCCGAGGGCGTACGGAGGCGGGCCGCCGCCGAGATCGCGGACACCGCCCGCGCCGCCGCGGCCTTCGGCGTCGACACCGTGATCGGCTTCACCGGCTCGGCCATCTGGCACCTCGTCGCCATGTTCCCGCCCGCGTCCGAGGCGATGATCGAGCGCGGCTACGACGACTTCGCCGAGCGCTGGAACCCGATCCTCGACGTGTTCGACACGGAGGGCGTGCGCTTCGCCCACGAGGTCCACCCCAGCGAGATCGCCTACGACTACTGGACAACGCAGCGCGCACTGGCCGCAGTCGACCACCGTGCCGCCTTCGGCCTCAACTTCGACCCCTCCCACTTCGTGTGGCAGGACCTCGACCCGGTCGGCTTCCTCTGGGACTTCCGCGACCGGATCTACCACGTCGACTGCAAGGAGGCCCGCAAGCGCCTCGACGGCCGCAACGGGCGCCTCGGCTCCCATCTGCCCTGGGGCGACCCGCGCCGAGGCTGGGACTTCGTCTCCGCCGGACACGGCGACGTGCCCTGGGAGGACGTCTTCCGGATGCTGCGGTCCATCGACTACCGGGGTCCGATCTCCGTGGAGTGGGAGGACGCCGGCATGGACCGGCTCCAGGGCGCCCCCGAGGCCCTGACCCGCCTCAAGGCGTACGACTTCGACCCGCCGTCGGCCTCCTTCGACGCGGCCTTCGGCAACTGACCCCCACGGGCTCCCCGCCCCAGCAACTCCCCGTTCCGACCGGGATGACGGCGCATCCCGGCGCACCCGCACCCGCCCGTACGACCCGCCCCATCTGGAGGCACACGTGCACGGGAACGACCGCCCCACAGGTACCCCCACCCGGCCGCCACGGCTGCGTACCGCCCTGGCCCTGTCCGTCGCGGCGCTGCTCATCGGCGCCGCCCCCGCCCTCACCGCACCCGGCGCCGCCGTCGCCGCCCCCGCCGACCGGGGTGGCACGGTGGCCGCCGAGGACTTCCAGCAGGTCGCGCTCGCCCAGGGCGCGGCGGAGGTCGGCGAGCCCATGAGCCTCGCCGTCCTGCCCGACCGCTCGGTCCTGCACACCTCCCGCGACGGCGAACTCCGCCTCACCGACGCCACCGGCACCACCCGGACCGCGGGCAGACTCGCCGTCTACTCCCACGACGAGGAAGGACTCCAGGGCGTCGGTGTGGACCCGCACTTCACCGACAACCGGTTCGTCTACCTCTACTACGCGCCCCCGCTGAACACCCCGCCCGGCGACGCCCCCGAGACCGGAACCGCCGCCGACTTCGCCCCCTTCGACGGCGTCAACCGCCTCTCCCGCTTCGTCCTGAAGACCGACGGCACCCTCGACACCGCCAGCGAGAAGAAGATCCTGGACGTGCCGACCTCGCGCGGCATCTGCTGCCACGTCGGCGGGGACATCGACTTCGACAAGGACGGCAACCTCTACCTGTCGACCGGCGACGACTCCAACCCCTTCCAGTCCGACGGCTTCACCCCCATCGACGAACGCGCCGACCGCAACCCCGCCTTCGACGCCCAGCGCACCTCCGGCAACACCAACGACCTGCGCGGCAAGATCCTGCGGATCAAGGTCAACGAGGACGGCTCCTACGCGATCCCGGACGGCAACCTCTTCGCCCCCGGCACCGCGAAGACACGCCCCGAGATCTACGCCATGGGCTTCCGCAACCCGTTCCGCTTCAGCGTCGACAAGCCGACCGGCATCCTCTACGTCGGTGACTACGGCCCCGACGCCGGTGCCGCCGACCCCGCCCGAGGCCCCGGCGGCCAGGTCGAGTTCGCCCGCGTGACCGGCCCCGGCAACTTCGGCTGGCCGTACTGCACCGGCAAGAACGACGCCTACGTGGACTACGACTTCGGCACGAAGACCTCCGGCGCGGCCTTCGACTGCGCCGCCCCGAAGAACACCTCCCCCCACAACACGGGCCTGACCGACCTGCCTCCGGCACAGCCCGCCTGGATTCCCTACGACGGCGCGTCCGTACCGGAGTTCGGCGACGGCTCCGAGTCCCCGATGGGCGGCCCCGTCTACCACTACGACCCCGCGCTCGACTCCCCGGTGAAGTTCCCCGAGGCGTACGACGGGAACTTCTTCGCCGGTGAGTTCGGCCGCCGCTGGATCAAGCGCATCGACACCGGCGCCGACGGAACCGTGCGGTCGATCAACGCCTTCCCCTGGACCGGCACCCAGGTGATGGACATGGCCTTCGGCCCCGACGGCGCCCTGTACGTCCTGGACTACGGCACCGCCTGGTTCGGCGGCGACGAGAACTCGGCCCTGTACCGCATCGAGAACGCCACCGACGGCCACTCTCCCGTCGCCAAGGCCGCCGCCGACAGGACCTCCGGACAGGCCGCGCTGAAGGTCCGCTTCTCCTCGGCCGGCACCACCGACCAGGACGGCGACACCCTCACCCACCACTGGGACTTCGGCGACGGCAGCAGTTCCAGCGCCGCGAACCCCACGCACACGTACCGCAAGAACGGCACCTACACCGCGACCCTGACCGCCGAGGACTCCTCCGGCCGCACCGGCAGCGCCGCCGTACGCATCGTCGTCGGCAACACCGCGCCCACCGTGACGCTGCAACTCCCGCAGGACGGACAGCTGTTCAGCTTCGGTGACGCCGTGCCGTTCACCGTGAGGGTCACCGACCCCGAGGACGGCAGGAACATCGACTGCGCCAAGGTCACCGTCCACTTCGTCCTCGGCCACGACACCCACGGCCACCCGCTGACCTCCGCCCAGGGCTGCTCGGGCACCATCCAGACCAGCGCGGACGGCGGCCACGACGAGGACGAGAACATCTTCGGCGTGTTCGACGCGGAGTACACCGACAACGGAGGCGGCGGCCAGGCCCCGCTCACCACCCACGACCAGAACGTCGCCCAGCCCCGCCACCGCCAGGCCGAGCACTTCACCGACTCCTCGGGCATCACCCTCCAGTCCAAGGACACCGCGCACGGTGGCAAGACGGTCGGCGACATCCACAACGGCGACTGGATCTCCTTCACG
This sequence comes from Streptomyces sp. NPDC026659, assembly GCF_040638245.1. NCBI lineage: Bacteria > Bacillati > Actinomycetota > Actinomycetes > Kitasatosporales > Streptomycetaceae > Streptomyces > Streptomyces sp. NPDC026659. The sequence continues at coordinate 81,117 of NZ_JBEZXY010000013.1, forward strand.
CCCTACGCGCTGGGCAACGCCAAGAAGATCACCGCACGGATCTCCTCCGGCGGTACGGGCGGCACGCTCGAGGTCCGCGCCGGATCGGCCACGGGCACCCTGCTCGGCAAGGCCACCGTGCCGGTGACGGGCAGCTGGGAGACCTTCCAGGACGTGAGCGCCGACCTGTCCCGCGCGCCGAGGAGCACGACCACGCTCTACCTGGTCTTCAAGGGCGGCACCGGCGCCCTCTTCGACGTGGACGACTTCACCTTCACCACCGGCTGAGCGGAGGTCACCCCCATGCGCACCACACGTACGCGCACCACACGTCTGCTCACCACACGTCTGCTCACCACGGCGGCCGTGGGAGCCGCGCTGCTGCTCGGCAGCGTCACCGGCCCGGCCACCGCGCGCCCCACGGACAGCGGACGGGTCCTGGTCTTCTCCAAGACCGCCGGATTCCGCCACGACTCCATCCCCGACGGCATCGAGGCCGTGCGGCAGCTCGGCGCGACGGACGGCCTCACGGTCGACGCCACCGAGGACGCGGGCGCCTTCACCGCCCGCAACCTGCGCCGCTACGACGCCGTCGTGTTCCTCTCCACCACCGGCGACGTCCTGAACCCCGCCCAGCAGCGGGCCTTCGAGGGCTACATCCGCCAGGGCGGCGGCTACCTGGGCGTCCACGCGGCCGCCGACACCGAGTACGACTGGCCGTTCTACGGCGGTCTCGCCGGGGCGTACTTCCAGTCGCACCCGGCGATCCAGCCCGCCACGGTCGTGGTCGAGGACCACGCCCACCCCTCGACCGCCCACCTGCCCGCCCGGTGGGAGCGCACCGACGAGTGGTACAACTACCGCTCCGACCCGCGCGACCGGGCCCATGTCCTGGCCTCGCTGGACGAGTCCACGTACTCCGGCGGCACCATGAACGGCGACCACCCCATCGCCTGGTGCCAGGAGTACCAGGGCGGCCGCGCCTTCTACACCGGCGGCGGCCACACCAAGGAGTCCTACGCCGACCCCGCCTTCCGCGCCCACCTGCTGGGCGGCCTGCGCTGGGCGACCGGCGCCGCACAGGCCGACTGCCGCCCGGAGAACGGCTACCGCCCCCTCTTCGACGGCACTGCGGCCTCCTTGGAGAACTGGCAGCAGGCCGGGCCCGGCTCCTTCACCCTGGCCGACGACGGCACGCTGACCTCGACCGGCGGCATGGGCCTGCTCTGGTACGCCGCCTCGGGCCTCTCGTCGTACTCCCTGAAACTCGACTGGAAGGTCACCGGTGACGGCAACTCCGGCGTGTTCGTGGGCTTCCCGCCCTCGGACGACCCCTGGTCCGCCGTCGACAACGGCTACGAGGTCCAGATCGACGCCACCGACGTCCCGGAGAAGACCACCGGGGCCGTGTACGGCTTCCAGTCCGCCGACCTGGCGGCACGGGACCGCGCGCTGAACCCGCCGGGGGAGTGGAACACGTACGAGATCCGGGTGGAGGGCGAACGCCTCCGCGTCTGGCTCAACGGCGTGCGGATCAACGACTTCACCAACACCGACCCGGCCCGCAGCCTGCGGGACGGACACATCGGCCTCCAGAACCACGGGGCCGGTGACCAGGTGTCGTTCCGTGACGTCCGGATCAAGGAACTGCCCGCTCAGGGCCGCTGACCGGCGGCGGGCGGGAGGCGCCGTACTCCCGCCCGCCGTCCCCCCCACCTCATCGCTGCCCGAGCGCGTCCGCGCCCGACAAGGAGGCCGACCATGTCCGCGTCCCGTTCCCGAGGCCCCGCCGGAGTGTGGTTCATCGGCGCCCGAGGCTCCGTCGCGACCACCGTCGTCGCGGGCTGCGCCGCGATCACCGCAGGGCTGCACCCGCCCACCGGCATGGTCACCGAGACCGCCCTGTTCACCGGCTGCGACCTGCCCGAACTGCCCTCCCTCGTTTTCGGCGGCCACGACACCCTCAATTGCCCGCTGCCCAAACGGGCCGAGGAACTCGCGGCCGGCGGCGTGCTGCCACCCGGCCTCCCCGCGGCCGTCGCCGCCGAACTCGCCGCCGCCGACCGCGAGATCGTCCCGGGCGGCCCGCTCCCGGACGACGACCGCGACGAGCAGCGGCTGATCGACGCCTTCGCCGCCGACATCCGCGACTTCACCGCCCGCCGCGCGCCCGCCGGGACCGTCGTCGTCAACGTGGCCTCCACCGAGCCCGCCGCCGACGGCGACACCCTCCCGCCGAGCTCGCTCTACGCGGCCGCCGCCCTGCGCGCGGGCTGCCCCTACGTCAACTTCACCCCCTCCACCGGCCTCCACCACCCGGCACTGGCGTCGGTTGCGGCGGAGAGCGGCCTGCCGTACGCGGGCCGGGACGGCAAGACCGGCCAGACCCTCCTGCGCTCAGTACTCGGGCCGATGTTCGCGCAGCGCGCCCTCGCGGTACGGGCCTGGTCCGGCACCAACCTGCTCGGCGGCGGCGACGGCGCCGCCCTGGCCGACCCCGCCGCTGCTGCCGCCAAGAACGCGGGCAAGGAACGCGTCCTCACCGACACCCTCGGCACACCGGTGCAGGGCCAGGTGCACATCGACGACGTGCCCGCCCTCGGCGACTGGAAGACCGCCTGGGACCACATCGCCTTCGACGGCTTCCTCGGCACCCGCATGGTCCTCCAGACCATCTGGCAGGGCTGCGACTCGGCGCTGGCCGCTCCGCTGGTGCTCGACCTGGCCCGGCTGGCGCTGCGGGCCCGGGAGGCGGGGCTGTCGGGCCCGCTCGGGGAACTGGGCTTCTATTTCAAGGACCCGGTGGGGGAAGGGCCTTCGGCTCTGGGCGAGCAGTACGCGGCGCTCGCACGCTTCGCCGACCGGCTGCGCGCCGACGCCGGGCACGCGGGGGAGGGGCGGTGATCGGCGACGGGGGTGTGGGCGGACCGGTGAGGCCCGGGTCGCCTGCGCGGCTTGCGGGCGGATCGGGGGCGCTTGGCGGAGCTGCGGCGGGCGGAGGCGGCGGGAGTACGTCCGGGAAGGCTGAGGTAGAAGGGGCGCACGGGGGGCTCGTGGGGACGAGGGCCGGAATCGGGGGCGGCGCGGGAATGCCCGAGGGAGTCCCGGCGTCCGGGCCCGAGGCTCTGCGCGGGACGGGATTGCCCGGCGCCGCCCCTGCCGATGAGGACCGTCCTGTCGTTCCGGAGTCCCCACATCCCCGCCAGGGCACGGGGAGCCGCTTCGCCGTCTGGGCCGAACTCCTCCGTCTGCCCGCCCTGTTCACCGTCCCCGGCGACCTCCTGGCCGGAAGCGCCACCGCCCCCGGCCGCCCCGGCCCCCGCGTCCTGTGGGCCATCGGTTCCTCCCTTTGCCTGTACGAGGCGGGCATGGCCCTCAACGACTGGGCCGACCGCGCCGAGGACGCCGTCGAACGCCCGCACCGCCCCCTGCCCTCGGGCCGCATCCGCCCCGCTGCCGCCCTCACCGCGGCCTGCGCCCTGACCGCCACGGGCCTCGCCCTCGCCGCACGGTCCGGCCGCCCCGCGCTCGCCGTCGCCGCGCCCCTGGCGGCGACCGTCTGGGCATACGACCTCGGCCTCAAGCGCACCCCAGCGGGCCCCGCCGCGATGGCGACGGCCCGCGCCCTCGACCTCCTGCTCGGCGCCGCCGCCACCTCGGGCCGCGTCCGGTCCGCACTTCCCTCCGCCGCCCTCCTCGGCACGCACACGCTCGCGCTCACCGCGGTCTCCCGCCACGAGACGGAGGGCGGAGCCCCACTGGCGCCCTTGACCGCACTCGCCACCACCGGCGTCCTGACGCGTCTGCTGAGCCGAAAGTCCACATGGGATCAACAGCCTTTGAATGTAGGCAAGTTGCACTCATTCCGGTCATCTGCCCCCGCTACCCTGCCCGCCGCCTGCGCCCTCGCCTACGCCGCCACCGCCGCCCGCCCCTACCTCCACGCCACCCTCAACCCCTCACCTCCGCTCACCCAACGCGCCGTCGGCGGAGGCATCCGCGCCACCATCCCCCTCCAAGCCGCACTCTGCGCCCGCTCCTCCGCGCCGTTCAGCGCAGTGATCACTGCGGCCCTGGCCCCCCTTGCCGCACGGTTCGCGAAGAAGGTGAGCGTGACATGAGGCCCGTGATCCGGCCGCGCACCGGGGGCGAGCGGGTCGCCACTCCCGCCGACCGTGCCGTCCTCTGCCTTCTCCGCGGCAGCAGCGGCTTTGCCGATCTCGTTCCGGTCACCGTATCGCCGTCCCCGCCCACCGTCCGCATCGCGAAGAAGGTGAGCACCGCATGACCTCCGCGACCCGGCCCCGTACCGGCGACCAGCGGCCCACTGCCCCCGCCGCCCCCGCCGCCCTCCGCTTCGGCTACGGCACCAACGGCCTGGCCGACCTCCGCCTCGACGATGCCCTCGCCCTCCTCGCCGACCTCGGCTACGACGGCGTCGGCCTGACTCTCGACCACATGCATCTGGACCCGCTCGCCCCGGACCTGGCCGCCCGCACCCGGCGGCTCGCCCACCGCCTGGCCGCGCTCGACCTGGAGGTCACCGTGGAGACCGGGGCCCGCTATGTCCTCGACCCGCGCCGCAAACACGGCCCCTCCCTCCTCGCCCCCGACCCCGCCGACCGGGCACGCCGTGCCGACCTGCTGATCCGCGCCGTTCAGGTGGCCGCCGACCTCGGCGCCCACGCCGTGCACTGCTTCAGCGGCACGCTCCCGCCCGGTACGGACGAGGACACGGCCTGGGACCGGCTGGCCGGGGCGCTGACCCCGGTCCTGGAAGCCGCCACCGCCGCCGACGTTCCCCTCGCCGTCGAACCCGAGCCCGGCCACCTGCTCGCCACCCTTGCCGACTTCCACCACCTCCGCGACCTCCTCGGCGACCCCGCTCACCTCGGCCTCACGCTCGACATCGGCCACTGCCAGTGCCTCGAACCCCTCTCTCCCGCCGACTGCGTTCGCGCCGCCGCTCCCTGGCTACGCCACGTCCAGATCGAGGACATGCGGCGCGGCCGACACGAACACCTGCCTTTCGGGGATGGTGAGATCGACTTCCCCGCCGTCCTCGCGGCCCTCGCCGCCACCTCCTACCGGGGCCTCACCGTGGTCGAACTGCCCCGCCACTCCCACGCCGGCCCCCACTTCGCCGAGATCTCCCTGCCCTTCCTCCAGGCGGCCGCACCCGCCGGCGAAGGGAGCAACGCATGACCACCTCCTCCCACACCACCCCGACGCCCGACAGCGCGCCCGTCGAGGCAAGCCCGCCGTCTCCGTTCCAAGACCTACGGACCCACCTCGCACCTCCCGCCCGTGACTGGCTGGACCGCGCCCTGGAGGAAGCCGCCGATCCCGCCGCGCCCCAAGCCTCCCTGTCCGCCTGGGAGTTGCGCCTCGCCGAGGCCGGTCGGCGATGTGGTCCCGCGTACGCCGACACCGCCCGGACACTCCTCCTGCACGTGGCCCGTCCCGCCCCGGCCGACCTTGCCCGCCTCTACCACCGGGGCACCGCCGACGAACGCCGTGCCGTCCTGCTCGCGCTGGCCGACCTCGTACCGGGCCCCGACGCCCTTCCGCTCGTCGAGGACGCGCTGCGCACCAACGACACCCGGCTCCTGGCCGCCGCCGTCGGTCCCTACGCCGCCCGCCATCTGGAGCCGCACCTGTGGCGGCACGCCGTCCTGAAGTGTCTGTTCACCGGCGTACCCGTCGCCCGCGTCGCCCAGCTCGCCGCGCGTGCCCGAGGTGACGGTGAACTCGCCCGTATGCTCGCCGACTTCGCCGCCGAGCGCACCGCAGCGGGCCGCCCCGTCCCCGAGGACCTGCACCACGTCCTGGCCCTGACCGAGCCCGGCCCGCCGCCGCACTCCACGGACGACCGCGACCCCCACCGCAAGGAGTCCTGATGCGCCTCTTCGACCCCCACATCCACATGACCTCCCGCACCACCGACGACTACGAGGCCATGCACGCCGCAGGCGTCCGCGCCGTGGTCGAGCCCTCCTTCTGGCTCGGCCAGCCCCGCACCTCGGCCGCCTCCTTCCTCGACTACTTCGACTCCCTCCTGGGCTGGGAGCCCTTCCGCGCCGCCCAGTACGGCATCGCCCACCACTGCACCCTCGCTCTCAACCCCAAGGAGGCCAACGACCCCCGCTGCACCCCCGTCCTCGACGAACTGCCCCGCTATCTCGTCAAGGACCGGGTCGTCGCCGTCGGCGAGATCGGCTACGACTCGATGACCTCCGCCGAGGACACCGCGCTCGCCACCCAGCTCCAGCTCGCCGCCGAGCACGGCCTGCCCGCCCTCGTCCACACCCCCCACCGGGACAAGCTCACCGGCCTGCGCCGCACCCTCGACGCCGTCCGGGAGTCCGCGCTCGACCCCGAACGCGTCCTGGTCGACCACCTCAACGAGACCACCGTCAAGGAGGCCAAGGACAGCGGCTGCTGGCTCGGCTTCTCCGTCTATCCCGACACGAAGATGGACGAGGAACGGATGGTCGCGATCCTCCGCACCTACGGCCCCGAACAGGTCCTGGTCAACTCCGCCGCCGACTGGGGCAGAAGCGACCCCCTGAAGACCCGCAGGGTGGCCGACCTGATGCTGAAGGAGGGCTTCACCGAGGACGACGTCGACCTCGTCCTGTGGCGCAACCCCGTCGCCTTCTACGGCCTCAGCGGGCGGTTGGACCTGGACGTCACCGCGACCGGGCCCACCCACGAGGGCAACTCCATCCTGCGCGGCGTCCCCCGGGACACGACGCCCCACGCCGCCGACGCTGCCCACGCCGCCCCCACCATCGACGCCGCCCCCACCGTCGTACCCGCCGGGGAGGAGTGACCCGTGCGCTTCCGTCACCCCGACGGCTCCCTCGTCCACCTCGCCTACTGCACCAACGTCCACCCCGCCGAGACCCTCGACTCCGTGGTCGCCCAGCTGCGCGACCACTGCGAACCCGTCCGCCGCCGTCTCGGCCGTGACCGTCTCGGCATCGGCCTCTGGCTCGCCAAGGACGCCGCCCTCGCCCTGGAGAACGACCCCTGCGCCGTCGGCGCCCTCCGCGCCGAGGTCGACCGGCGCGGCCTGGAGGTCGTCACCCTCAACGGCTTCCCCTACGAGGGTTTCGGCTCCCAGCAGGTCAAGTACCGCGTCTACAAGCCCGACTGGGCCGACCCCGAACGGCTCCGCCACACCACCGCCCTGGCCCGCATCCTCGCCGGACTCCTCCCCGACGACATCCCCGAGGGCAGCATCTCCACCCTGCCCCTCGCCTGGCGCACCGTCGCCGATCCGGCCCGCATGGAAACCGCCCGCGCCGCGCTGCGCACCCTCGGCGAACGCCTCGACGCCTTGGCCGACATGACCGGCCGTTCCATCCGGGTCGGCGTCGAACCCGAACCCGGCTGTGTCATCGAGACCACGGCCGACGCCCTCACCCCCCTCACCGACATCGCGCACCCCCGCATCGGCATCTGCGTCGACACCTGCCACCTCGCCACCTCCTTCGAAGATCCGCACACCGCCCTGGACGCCCTTGCCCACGCCGGCGTCCCGGTCGTCAAATCCCAGCTCTCCGCCGCACTCCACGCCGAGCACCCGCACCGCCCGGAGGTCCGCGAGGCCCTCGCCGCCTTCGTCGAGCCCCGTTTCCTGCACCAGACCCGCACGCTCACCGCGACCGGACGACGCGGCACCGACGACCTCGGCGAGGCGCTGCAGGACGGCTCCCTGCCCGACACCGCGCCGTGGCGCACCCACGTCCACGTCCCCCTGCACGCGGCCCCCGCCGCGCCCCTCACCTCCACCCTTCCCGTCCTCAGCGCCGCCCTGACCCGCCTTGTCGGCGGCCCGCACCCGCTCACCCGCCACCTGGAGGTCGAGACCTACACCTGGCAGGCCCTCCCCGCCACGCTCAGGCCCCGCACCCGCGCCCAGCTCGCCGACGGCATCGCCTCCGAACTCGCCCTCGCCCGCGACCTGCTCACCGACCTCGGTCTGAAGGAGCTGCCGTGACCGACCGACCGGCGCCCCCGCCGAGGCCTGAGACTCACCGACCGGCGCCCCGGCCGGTGCCCGAAACCCACCGACCCGCGACCCCGCCTGAGCCCGCGCCCCACCGACCGACGGCGCCGCCACAGCCCGCGTCGGGTCGGCTGACCCCCCTGCTCGTCCTGGACGTCGTCGGCCTCACCCCTCGTCTCCTTCAGCGCATGCCCCGCCTCCGCGAACTCGCCGCCCAGGGCTCCCGCGCCCACCTCGGCACCGTCCTGCCCGCCGTCACCTGCGCCGCCCAGTCCACCTTCCTGACCGGCGTCATGCCCTCCGAACACGGCATCGTCGGCAACGGCTGGTACTTCCGCGAGCTGGGCGACGTATTGCTGTGGCGCCAGCACAACGGCCTGGTGGCCGGGGACAAGCTCTGGGACGCCGCCCGTCGTGCCCACCCCGGCTACACCGTGGCCAACATCTGCTGGTGGTACGCCATGGGCGCCGACACCGACATCACCGTCACCCCCCGTCCCGTCTACTACGCCGACGGCCGCAAGGAACCCGACTGTTACACCCGGCCTCCCGATCTGCACGACGAACTCACCGCGAAGTTCGGCACGTTCCCTCTCTTCCAGTTCTGGGGGCCCGGCGCCGGCCTCGCCTCCAGTCGCTGGATCATCGACGCGACCCGCCACATCCAGCGCACCCGCCACCCCGACCTGACCCTCTGCTACCTCCCGCACCTCGACTACGACCTCCAGCGCTACGGTCCCGACGACCCGCGCGCCCTGACCGCGGCCGCCGACCTGGACACCGCGGTCGTACCGCTCCTGGACGACGCCCGCGCCGAAGGCCGTACCGTCGTCGTCCTCTCGGAGTACGGCATCACCCGGGCCGACCGCCCCGTCGACATCAACCGCGCCCTGCGCCGCGCCGGGCTGCTGGAGGTGCACACACAGGACGGGATGGAATACCTGGACCCGATGGCGTCCCGTGCCTTCGCGGTCGCCGACCACCAGATCGCCCACGTCTACGTGCGCGGCCCCGAGGACCTCGACGCCACCTGGGCCGCCCTCGCCGACCTGCCCGGCATCGCTCAACTCCTGGACGACGAAGGCAAGAAGGCCCACCACCTCGACCACCCGCGCTCCGGCGAGCTCGTTGCCGTGGCGGAGCCGGACGCCTGGTTCACGTACTACTACTGGCTCGACGACGCCAGGGCGCCCGACTTCGCGCGGCTGGTGGAGATCCACCGCAAACCCGGCTACGACCCGGTCGAACTCTTCATGGACCCCCTCGACCCCTACGTCAAGGTCAAGGCTGCGGCCGCACTGGCCCGCAAAAAGCTCGGCATGCGCTACCGGATGGCGGTCGTACCCCTCGACCCGTCACCTATTCGGGGCAGCCACGGACGCCTTCCCGCGAGCGACGACGACGGTCCGCTCCTCATCTGCTCCACCCCCCGTGCCGTGGGCGACCGCCTCGCGGCCACCGATGTGAAACCACTCCTGCTCAGACTCGCAGGCCTCACCTGACGACCCGTCATCGGATCTGTCCTGTGCACCTGGTCCCCAGTGAAGCACTCACCACCGACAACGCCCGCCCACACCCAGGAGTTCCCGCATGAGCCGCATTTCGCACAATGACCCCGAACTCGCCCACCGTCTCTCCAGAAGGGGCATGCTGGGCGTTGCCGCGGGCGCCACGGCCGCCGCGCTGCTGGGAGCCGCCGCCGGACCGGCCTCGGCGTCCACCACCGCACCGGCGGCGTCCGCCGTCGGCCGGGGCCGTCCCGTCCTGCCTCCCGGCCGCCTCGGCATCCAGCTCTACAGCCTGCGCGACAAGGTCGGCACCCTCGGCTTCGCGCCCGTTTTCGCCGAGCTGGAGCAGTACGGCTACGACGAGATCGAGTTCGCCGGCTACACCCAGGGCTCGGCCGGCCCCATCACCCTCGCCCGCCTCAAGCGCCTCGCCAGGGACCACGGCCTGACCCCGATCGGCAGCCACGTCGGCTACTACTCCGACGACCCGAACGCCTACACCTTCGCCCAGAACCTCAACCAGGTCCTCGACGACGCCCAGGCCCTCGGCCTCAAGCACATCGGCACCGCGTCCGGCCCCTTCCGCTACGGCTCGACCGTCGACGCCTGGAAGCGCGCCGCCCAGGAGTTCAACGCCTACGGCGCCGCGGCCAGGGCGCGCGGCATGAAGTTCTACCAGCACAACCACTCCGACGAGTTCGCCTTCGCCGCCGACAACCCCAAGGTCCGCCTCTACGACGTCCTGCTCGCCGAGACCGACCCCGACCTCGTGTACCTGGAGATGGACATCTACTGGGCCTACGCAGGGCAGTTCCGCTTCTCCAAGCGCCCCGACGGCACCCCGGCCCCCTTCGAACCCCTCGACTACGTCCTCGCCCACCCCCACCGCTACCCCCTCTTCCACGTCAAGGACGGCGTGAGCGACCCCTCGAACGAGTTCGGCTACCGCATGACGGACGTCGGCGACGGCGACATCGACTACCAGCGCTTCATCTCCGCCGTCACCCGTCTGCGCGGCGGACGCCAGTCCCACCACTGGCAGGCCGAACACGACAACCCGACCGACTCCTTCCGCTTCGCGCGCCGCTCCAGTGAATACCTGCACTCGCTGCGCGAGAAGTGCTGACCGACGCACCTCACCGGAGGACCACTTGTCGGCAGGCAGGACGGCTACCGGAGCGTCCGGTGTCGCCCGCCTGCCGACGCGAGAATCAAGGTCGATGCGTCCTGGACGCGGATGGTGGAGGCGGAGGAGTCGTCCTGACCTATCCCCAACGTGTCCGCTCACGTGCCCAGTCCAGGGCAGCTTCACCCTGAGCACGCTGGAAGCCCCGCACCGTCGGCAGCCCCGGCGGCGGGGGCTGGGCGGACTGGTGAAGGAAATAGCCGGCCATGGCGATGAGTACGGTGGTCACGTCCTCGCGGTCGGCGCCGCGAGCGCGGAGATGCTGATCGAGAACACTCATCGCCTCCGGGGTGCCATGCATGATCACGCTCGGGCCCATCGCCACGACGTCGAACCACGAGGCGCCGACCGCGGCCCACGGCCAGTCGACCACCATGACGCGGTCATCGGTCAGCAGGATGTTGTCCGCACGCAGATCACCATGGATCAAGGCACTCCCGGCCGCGGCGGCGCTCCAGACGGTTTCCCGAGCGACCAGGCGTCCCAGATTGCGCCGCGCCCAGGGGTCGAGCCACGCCAGGTCGTCCGCCCCCTGCGTGGCAGCCGCGGAAAGCCGACGCCAGCCCTGGAACTTCTCACCGAAACGGGCGGCAACCGTCGGCGCCTCGATCGGCGATGGATCGAGCAGCACGGACAACTCGGCAGCGGCCGCGAGGACACGGTGGAGCTCGTCCATCTGCCACGGCTGAGCCGGTGCTTCACCCTCCACGTCTTCGAGGACCAGGGCGACCCACCCCTCGATGTCGAAGGCCATCAGCAGTGACGGCACTGGAGCCGTGTCCGGGAATGCCGCAGTGATCCTGGCCTCCGCCCGGTGCAGGTCAGGAGTCTCGGGGTTGGGCTCAGGACCCACCGCCTTCACGAAGACCCGCCGACCATCGGCGAGGCGCACGCGAGCGGCAACACCGGGCGAGAAGCCGCCGGCCTGGGTCACGGCGTCCTCCACAGGGGAGCCCAGGGCTGTCTCGACCCGGCCCCTCACCCTGGAGGGAACAGCCCACCAGTCCACGCGCTCGCCTGCGGCCACAGGAGCTCCGGTGGTCCCGGTGCTTGCTCGTCTCGCCATGGGCACATGATCGAGGTGGGGCGGTAGGGGAGCAACGAGGTTTCCACTGCAGAGAAGCACGGTTCGAGCTGGTCTTCAGGACAGGACTCAAGCAACGGTTGCGACGTGTCAGATCAGACTGAGCTGTTCTCCGGGCGGTCTCGGCATGAGCACGTTCCGCAGGCCGCGGACATTCGCTCGCCAGGGACCACCATCGGATTCGTCCCAGAGATCCATCAGCTCGGACGGTGCGGTCATGACCCGGTCGAGTGCCTGAAGGGCGAGGTCGTGCAGGCCGGTGAGGTCGGGGAGCGGCTCTTCCGGCCCGTAGACGGGATCGGTGGGCTCGCCTCCGGGGCGTTGTGCGGCTACGAGGGCCGCTGCGGCGATGGCTTCTTCGGATTCGGGCGCTTCGAGGTATCCCACGGTGTCGATCACCCGTATGAGGGTGTCGCGGATGATGCCCGCGCGAGTATCCGCGGCGGCCTCGTCGAGGGTGCCTGCGAAGTCCGCGGCGGTGTCGTTGTCGAAAGGCCCGACGTCCCAAGTGCCCATGTCGTTCTCCTGCATCGTGGCGGTCGTGGGCATCTTGACAGCAGGCACTGACATGAGCGCTGCTCTGACGGGAGCAGTCCCCAGCCCTACGCCGAACCAGGGCGATTCACGGACGCCACCGAAACCGCCCCGCCCGACTGCCGACCCGGGGGAAACGGCGTTCAACAGGCCACGCTCGGCATCGCCCTGTCGTACGACCTCGCGCTCAGGAGATGAGCTGGTTGCGTCGAACGGTGAAGGTGTCCCGGCCGTCCGGCGTCGTCACCCCGTCCGGTGAGGTGGAGACCGTCACGGTGTCGCCGTCGGCCGTCGCCTCGACGTCGTCCCGGATCACGCACGCCACCGCGACCTCCACCGGGTAGACCGAGTCGGGGGTCAGCTCGGCGAACCGCGCGAAGACCGGGCTCTTGTCGGTCAAGGACCAGAGCTGTCCCGCAGCGTCGGCGAACCGCACCTCGACGATGCCGGGAAACGGCTCGTCATCGACCCAACGAACCGCCTCACAGCGCAACTCGGGCACTCAGCCTCCCGTACTGGATCCGGATGGCAGCGGCAGGGAGCGCCAGTCAACTCGCCAGACTCGGAATGCTGTTGGCACGCGAGAAACTCCAGTCTCAACGACCTGGCCCTCACCGACAAGACCGTCTTCTACGCCCGCGCGACAACACCCTGCCGGGCATCATGGCCCGGGGCACCAAGACCTGCCAAGGCATGAACGAATGGCACGTCGAGGACTAGACAGGCGCGCGCATCAGCCTGCGAACCGTGCGCGACCGAGCCGTGGATGCCGGGCTGTTGTAGTGCTGACGAAACTCGGTTGAACGACCGTTGTGTGGTCATGACAGGCTTGCGCGGTGATTATCGATCTGTCACCCCGTTCTCTGGCATGGGCCGATGCGGATCCCGCCCGGCATCCGTTCGACAGCGCGTCGGCGGCGCGGGTGGTGCGGTTGCTCGGGCCCGCGGGGCGGGTGCCCGGCTGCCCCGATGTCTCCTCCGGGGCAGCCGCGATGGGCGCCTGGGCCTGGGACGAGGGCCGGCCGTGGGCCGACGCCGTGTCGCACGCGCTCGTCGAGCAGTACGGCCGCTGGACCGTGGGCTGGCGCTGGGGGCACGACGAAGGGGATTTCGACGGAGGACCGGTCGGGAACTGGTGCTGTCCCCGGGATTCGATCACCACGCCGGAGGAGACGCTCGACCGTGTCGTCGCGGCACTGTGCGAGTGGCGGGAGTGGCTGGAGAGTCTCGCCAGATGGTTCGACGCGTACCCGTTGGACCTGGCCGACGTCGACGAGCAGCGGATTCTGTGGGAGCGGTCCGCGCGCAACCTGATCCTGCACGTGACCGACCGCACCGGCTGTGGGAGCGGTTGGTACGGACACTGCCATCAGGTGCTCCACTGGTTCCTCAGCCGCTGGGGAGTCGCGCCCGAGCGCGCGAGGGAGCTGGTCGACGACGCGATCGGCGGCCGGTTCGAGAGCTGGACCGGCCCCGACCCGGTGCTGGTGGAGGACGTCGCGGAACGGCTCGCGCTGTCGCTGCGGCCGGACGACTCCGTACGGCCCGCCGACGGGCCCGCACCGGATCACCTCGAACAGTGGCTCACCGTACGTTGGACCGTGCCGTGGCACGAGGCTCCCGACGGTGGCGGGGACGGGCCGGTGACCCCGTCGCGCGATGGCGCGGCGGAAGACATCCGCCGCTTCGACGCGGTCCTGGACCCCGCCCGCGCACAGGGCCTGCTCGCGGCCCTGGACCTGCTGCGGGCCGACGCGTCGCGCGGTGCCTCCCTCGACTTCGGACTGCTCCGGAGCTGGCAGCAACACGTCCTGGATACAACGAAGTTGCCGCAGTTTCGCGAGCTGCCGGCCTTCGCCAAGCAGGGGCGGGAACGGTACGGAATCGGCCCGGACACCCGCGCCCGCCTCGATACCTGCCTGGCCGAGAGCGCCCCGGACGCGACGCGGCCCCTTTCCCTCACGGCCAGGGCCGCCCGCGCCTACCTCGACGTCTGCTTCTTCCATCCCTTCGACGACGGCAACGCCCGGTCCGCCTTCCTCACCCTCGTGTTCGTCCTCGCCCGCGAAGGCGTCGCGCTGGACGAGGTCGGCCTGTTGCGCCGCGTCACCTTCCGGGCCGACGCACCCGAGGACGCGGTGATTCTGGCCCGGTACATCGGTACCCACCTCGCGGAGAGCAGGCGCAACGCCGCCGCTCCCGACGCGTAGCGGGTGGGCGCGGGCATCAGGCGGACCGGTGCGGGCGCACGTACGCCGTCCACGTGACGCCCGCGCAGACGGCGTACGCCGCGAGGAAGGCGACGTACGCGGCGTCGCCGTTGCCCACGGACAGGAAGGACTGGCGGAAGGCGATGTTGACCAGTACGCCGCCGAAGGCCCCGACCGCGCCGGCGAAGCCGATGAGGGCCGACGCGCGGGCCTCCGAGTCCTGGCCGGTCCGTGCGGCGGCGTGGCACAGGGTCGGGATCATCTTGTACGTCGAGCCGTTGCCCAGGCCGCTGAGGACGAACAGGGCGGTGAACGCCGTCACGAACAGCGGCAGGGAGTGGGCCCGGGAGGCGCCCAGTGCCAGCAGGGCACCGCCCGCCATCGCGGCGAAGGTCGCCAGGGTCACCCGGGCCCCGCCGAAGCGGTCGGCGAGCCGTCCGCCGATGGGTCGTACGAGGGAGCCGAGCAGCGGGCCGAGGAAGGTCAGGTATGCGGCGCTCAGCGGGGTGGTGAACGTGTCGGCGAACTGCACCTGGAGCACCTGCCCGAAGGCGAACGAGAAGCCGATGAACGAGCCGAACGTGCCGATGTAGAGCAGGGACACGAGCCAGGTGTGCCGCCACGCGAGCAGCGCGCGCAGCCGGCCGGGGGGCCGGGGCAGGCGCAGGTCGTCCATCCGGAGGGCGGCGCACACCGCGGCGGCGACGACGAGCGGCACGTAGAGCAGCACCAGCACCCGGGGGTGACCGGCTCCGACGGTGGCGAGGACGGCGAGACCGGCGAGCTGCACGGCCGGGACGCCCAGGTTGCCGCCGCCCGCGTTGACGCCGAGGGCCCAGCCCTTGAGGCGCTGCGGGTACAACGCGTTGACGTTCGCCATGGAGGAGGCGAAGTTGCCGCCGCCGACCCCCGCGAGGCAGGCGGTGAGCAGCAGAGTGCCGTACGGGGTGCCGGGCTCCAACACGAAGGCGGTCGTCACGGCGGGGACGAGCAGGAGCAGTGCGCTGACCACCGTCCAGGTGCGGCCGCCGAAGACGGCGACGGCGTGGGCGTACGGGACGCGCAGGAGGGCGCCGAGTGCGGTGGGCAGGGCGGTCAGCAGGAACTTGCCGGCCGGGTCGATGCCGTACTCGGGGCCGAGGAAGAGGACGAGGACCGACCACAGGCTCCAGACGGAGAAGCCGACATGCTCGGCGAGGACGGACCACAGCAGGTTGCGGCGGGCGGTGCGGGAGCCCTCCGCCTCCCAGAAGACGGGGTCCTCGGGGCGCCAGTCGGTGAGTTCGCGGCGGGGGCCGGGGAGCAGGCGGGGAAGGGCGGCCGGTGCGTCGACCGCGAGCGGCCGCGGTGAGCCGGCGGGGTGGGTGCTGGTCGTGGGCATGGTCAACTGCCTTCTGTGGAAGGGGATGTGGCGGTTCAGGTTCCGGCCGTGGTGGTGCGCACCCGCCAGACGGGCAGCCGGGCGGGCGTCCCGTCGGGTGCGGTCGCCTCGTCGAGACAGCTGCCGGTGGTCAGGTCGAAGACCTGCTTGTACATGGGCGACGCGACGACGGGCGTGGTGCCCCGACTGCCCAGCAGGCCACGGGACATGACCTGCGCGCCGCTGAACGGGTCGCGGTTGCCGACCGCGTGGAGGTGCCCGGCGCGGTCGCGGAAGAGGGCGACCTGCTCGCCGCCGAGGAGCACGGCCACGCCACGGCCGGGGACGAGGTCGGCGTACGGCAGCACGGGGACCCATCGGGTGCCGTCGTGGACCTCGACGACGGTGCCGTCGTGCCCGGCGGCCGGGGCGAGTTGGGCGGCCGTGACGGCCGGGGGAGCGGTGGCGACGGTCATCGGCCTGCCTCCTGAACGGATCGGGTGTTCGGGGCGGCGGTGAGGACGAGGTCCCGCGAGCCCGCCGGGCTCCGCAGCAGACGCCCGCGCTCGCCCGGCCGAGCGGGACGGATCTGCCCGCGCTCGGTCACGAAGGTGACGGTGGGGTCGGGTACGTCCGGGGCGTTGGCGAAGGAGGTGAAGCGGCGCAGCCGGTCGGGGTCCTCCAGGACGGCGGCCCACTCGTCGGTGTAGTCCGCGACATGACGGGCCATCAGGGTGTCCAGGTCGGCCGCGATGCCCAGCGAGTCGTCCAGTACGACGGCGCGCAGATGATCCAGGCCGCCCTCCAGCCGCTCCAGCCAAGGCGCCGTGCGCTCCAAGCGGTCGGCGGTGCGGATGTAGAACATCAGGAACCGGTCGATGGTGCGGATCAGCGTCGCCTTGTCCAAGTCGGTGGCGAGCAGGTCCGCGTGGCGCGGGGTGGTGCCGCCGTTGCCGCCGACGTAGAGGTTCCAGCCGGTGGAGGTGGCGATGATCCCGAAGTCCTTGGACTGCGCCTCCGCGCACTCGCGGGCGCAGCCGGAGACGGCGGACTTCAGCTTGTGCGGGGCGCGCAGCCCCCGGTAGCGCAGCTCCAGTTCGATGGCGAGCGCGGTGGAGTCCTGTACGCCGTACCGGCACCAGGTCTGCCCCACACAGGACTTCACGGTGCGCAGCGCCTTGCCGTAGGCGTGCCCGGACTCGAAACCGGCGTCGACCAAGCGGCGCCACACGGCGGGGAGTTGGTCGACTCGGGCCCCGAAGAGGTCGATGCGCTGCCCGCCGGTGATCTTGGTGTAGAGGCCGAAGTCGCGGGCCACCTCCCCGATGACGATGAGCTGCTCCGGGGTGATTTCGCCGCCCGGCACGCGCGGCACGACCGAATAGGAGCCGTTGCGCTGGATGTTGGCGAGGTGGTGGTCGTTGGTGTCCTGGAGCGCGGCCTGTTCGCCGTCCAGGACATGGCCGTTGCCCAGGCTGGCCAGGATCGAGGCGACGACGGGCTTGCAGACCTCGCAGCCCTCGCCGGTGCCGTGACCGTCGAGAAGCGTGGTGAAGTCGGTGATCCCCCGAACGCGGACGATCTCGTACAGCTCGGCGCGGGTGTGGGCGAAGTGCTCGCACAGATCGCGGGACACCTCGGCGCCGGACGCGGCCAGCTCGTCCCGGACCACGGTGGTGAGAGCCTTCAGACAACTGCCGCATCCGGTACCGGCCTTGGTGCACTTCTTGACCCCGGCGACATCGGTGAGCCCCTGCTCCCGTACGGCGGCACGGACGGCGCCCCCGGTGACGTGGTGGCAGGAGCAGAGCACCGCGTCGTCGGGCAACTCCGGTGTGGCCCCGCCACCTTCCACAGGCGGCAGCACCAACTGCTCCGGCGGCACGGTCAGCGGCTTCCCGGCGAGCGCGAGGGGCCGCAGCAGGCCGTACGCCTCGGTGTCGCCCACCAGGACCCCACCGAGGAGAGCGCCGTCGGCGCCGATGACGAGCTTCTTGTAGACACCGGAGCGGCTGTCGGTGAAGGTGACGTCCAGCGCGCCGTCGGCGGTGCCGTGCGGGTCGCCGAAACTGGCCACGTCCACGCCGAGCAGCTTGAGCTTGGTGGACAGGTCGGCGCCGGTGAAGGCCCCCTCCTCGAAGCACAATTGACGCGCGGCGGTCTCCGCCATCGCATAGCCGGGAGCCACCAGGCCGTACACCCGGCCGTCGACCGCCTGGGCGCACTCGCCGATGGCCCACACATGCGGGTCGGCGGTACGGCAGGAGGCGTCGACGGTGATGCCGCCGCGCTCGCCCACCGACAGGCCGCAGTCACGGGCCAGTTGATCACGCGCGCGGACACCGGCCGAGAACACCACGAGATCGGCGGGGAGTTCCGTACCGTCCGACAGTCGAGCCGCCCGGACACGTCCATCGGCGCCCGCGTCGACGGCGGACGTGCCCGCGCCGGTGTGCACGCGTACGCCCAGCTCCTCGATCTTGCGCCGCAGCACCGCGCCGCCGCCCTCGTCGACCTGGAGGGCCATCAGCCGAGGGGCGAACTCCACCACGTGCGTGTCCAGTCCGAGGGCGCGCAGGGCACCGGCCGCCTCCAGACCGAGCAGTCCGCCGCCGACCACGATCCCGGTACGGGCGCGCGCCGAGTCCTCCCGGATGGCGCGCACGTCTTCGAGCGTGCGGTACACATGGCAGCCGGGGAGATCGTGGCCGGGCACCGGTGGCACGAAGGGGTACGAGCCGGTGGCCAGCACCAGCGCGTCGTAGCGCAGGACGCGGCCGGAGGCGCTGGTGACGGTGCGGGCGGCGCGGTCGACGGCGGTCGCGGGGTCGCCGAGGTGCAGGGTGATGCCGTGCCGCACCATGAACCCGTCGGGCACCAGGCCCAGTTCCTCGGCGCTGGTGCCGGAGAACCAGCTCGTCAGGTGGACGCGGTCGTAGGCGGGCCGGGGCTCCTCGGCGAGGACGGTGACATGCCAGGCGTCGCCGCCGGGCTGCTCGTACAGCGCCTCCAGGAAGCGCTGGCCGACCATGCCATGGCCGACGAGCACCAGCTCCTTCGGGGGCCGGGCGGTGGGGGCGGTCATGTGCGGGACTCCTCGACGGTTCGGGCGGACGGGACGCGTGGCGGGACGGTGAGCAGGGACAACGGGTCCGGCCCTACAGGCCGGCCGGAGAGACAGGCGCGGGTGAGGGTGCCCGCGGTGGCGAGGTCGCCGACGAGGATCGCGCCGGTGATCCGGTCGCCGCGCAGCACGAGCTTCTTGTAGGCGCCCCGGGTGGCATCCCCGATGCGCAGCACGTCGGCGCCCTCCTCGTCGGCGTCGCCGCACGCGCCGAACGCGGCGTACTCCACGGGGCCCGCGGTGAGACGGCTCATCGGCCGGGAGCCGGTGTAGCGGGCCCCGGGATCGGCACCGGAGAGACGCGCGGCGAGCACGTCGGCCTGCTCCCAGGCCGTTGTGGCGAGGCCGTGGGTCGTGGCGCGGTGTTCGGCGCAGTCCCCGACCGCGTAGGTGTGTGGGGCGCAGGCGAGGGTGTCGTCGACGAGGACGCCGCGCCGTACGGGCAGTCCGGCGGCGCGCGCGAGGCCGATACGGGGACGTACCCCGCAGGCCAGGACCACGAGGTCGGCGTCGAGACGGCGGCCGCTCGCCAGGGTGACGCCGGTGCCGCCGTCCAGGGACAGGGCGCGCTCGGAGGGGTGGACCGTGACGCCGAGGCGGCCCAGTGTGATGCGCAGGGCGGCGCCCGCGCGACTGTCGAGGTGGCGTTCGACCAGGTGGGGGCCCTGGTGGACGATCTCCACCAGCAGACCGCGAGCCGCGAGAGCGTGGGCGACACCGACGCCGAGTACCCCGCCGCCGATCACCACGGCCCGCCTGGCGGTGGCGGCATCACGGGTGAGGCGGGCGCAGTCGGCGAGGGAGCGCAGGACGTGCACGCTGTCCTCTGCGTCGGCGAGGTCGTCCAGCGGCGGCAGTACAGGCTCGGCGCCGGTGGCGAGGACCAGGTCGTCGTAGGTCTCACGCTTGCCGTCGGCGAGAGTGAGGGTACGGCCCCGGACGTCCACGGCGACCACCTCGGTCCCGGTACGCACCCGTGCGTCCCCGATGGGCAGCGCGAGAGAGTCGAGGTGGTGACGCCCGGCGAGGACATCGACCAAAAGGGCTCGGTTGTAAGGGACTTCGGGCTCGGCGCCGTAGAGGACGGTCTCCGTGGGCCCGGCGTGGACGTGGAGCTGCTGGGCGAGGCGCGCGGCGGCCATCCCGGCGCCGACCACGGCGATACGGCGGGCGTTCACGCGGTGACCGCGACCGGTGCGGCGGGTGCGAGGGGTGCGCAGACCCGGGGGAGTACCGCCTTCTCGACCCGCACCGCGCACACCTTGAACTCCGGCATCCGGGAAACCGGGTCCAGCGCCGGGTTGGTCAGCAGGTTGGCGCGTCCGTCGCCGGGCCAGTGGAACGGCATGAACACCGTGTCCGGCCGGATCGTGGAGACGACACGGGCTGGGGCGGTGACGGTGCCCCGTCGGCTGGTGACGGTGAGCAGGTCACCGTCGCGGACACCGAGCCCGGCCGCGAGATCGGGGTGCAGCTCGACGTACGGTCCGGGCGCGGCGACGGCGAGTTCCGGCACCCGGCGGGTCTGGGCGCCGCTCTGGTAGTGGCTGACGACGCGCCCGGTGGTCAGGTACAGCGGATACGCGTCGTCGGGTTCCTCGGCGGCGGGCCGGTGGGAGGGCGCGGTGAAGCGGGCCCGGCCGTCGGGGTGGGCGAAGCGGTTGAGGAACAGGCGCGGGGTGCCGGGGTGGCCGGGCGCCGGGCAGGGCCAGAAGACACCGTCCTCGGCCGCGATACGGTCGTAGGAGATGCCGGAGTAGTCGGCGGGCGCCCCGGCGGTGGCCCGGCGCAGTTCGGCGAAGACGTCCTCGGGAGCGTCGGGGAACCCCGTCGCGTGGCCGAGGCGTTGGGCCAGTCCGCGCAGTACGGCCAGGTCGCTGCGGACGCCTGGCGGCGGCGTGACGGCGGCCCGGCGCAGCAGGACGCGGCCCTCCAGGTTGGTGAGGGTGCCGGTCTCCTCGGCCCACTGGGTCACCGGCAGGACCACATCGGCCAGCAACGCCGTCTCCGACAACACGACGTCGCACACCGCGAGATGGTCCAGGGCGGCCAGCCTGCGCGTGATGCGGGCGGCGTCCGGAGCGGAGACGACGGGGTTGGACCCCATCACGAGCAGTGCGCGGACCCCGCCGGGCCGGCCGAGGGAGTCCAGCAGCTCGTACGCCGACGGACCCGAGTGCGGCAGGGCGTCGGGGTCCACGCCCCAGACGGCGGCGACCTGCGCCCGCGCCTCGGGGTCCTCCAGGGAGCGGTAGCCGGGCAACTGGTCGGACTTCTGGCCGTGTTCACGGCCGCCCTGGCCGTTGCCCTGTCCGGTGAGGCATCCGTAGCCGCTCAGCGGCCTTCCGGCCCGGCCGGTGGCCAGACACAGGTCGATCCAGGCGCCGACGGTCGCGGTGCCCTTGCTCTGCTGCTCCGGCCCGCGCGCGGTGAGCACCATGGAGTGCGGGGTGCGCGTGAACAGGGCTATGGCCTCGCGCAGTTGGGGGACCGGGACGCCGGTCAGCGCCTCCACGCGCTCGGGCCAGTGGGCCATCGCGGCGGCGCGGGCGTCGGCCCAGCCGCTGGTGCGGGCGGCGATGAACTCCTCGTCCAAGTGGCCCTCGGCGATGGCGAGATGGAGCAGGCCGAGGGCCAGGGCCAGGTCGGTGCCGGGGAGGGGCTGGAGATGGAGGTCGGCCAGTTCGGCGGTACGCGTGAGGCGCGGGTCGACGACCACCAAAGTGCCGCCGTTCTCCCGCAGTTCGCGCAGGTAGCGCACGGCGGGCGGCATCGTCTCGGCCGGGTTGGCGCCGACCAGGATCACACAGCCGGTACGGGCCACGTCCGCGAGCGGGAAGGGCAGCCCCCGGTCCAGACCGAAGGCGGCGCGCGAGGCGGCGGCAGCGGAGGACATGCAGAAGCGGCCGTTGTAGTCGATCGAGCGGGTGCGCAGCGCGACCCGGGCGAACTTGCCCAGCAGATAAGCCTTTTCGTTGGTGAGACCGCCACCGCCGAACACCCCTGCCGCGTCCCGACCATGGACGTCGGCGGTGACGGCCATCGCCGACGCGACCCGGTCCAGCGCCTCCTCCCAGGACGCCTCGCGCAGCCCGTCCGCGTCGCGCACCAGGGGAGCGGTCAGCCGTACGCCGGGCGCCAGCAGCGCGGCCGAGGTCTGCCCCTTCCCGCACAACGCGCCCCGGTTCACCGGGAATTCGTCGCGCCCGGTGACCTCGGGCACCCCTTCGGTGGTGCGCAGGCGCATGCCGCACTGGAGGGAGCAGTACGGGCAGTGAGTGTCGGTCATGGCAACGAGGCTGGCCCGCCGCCGTTTCACGCGGCGCTCGGCCGCGTTGCCCGCGCGGTACGGGACGCGCACACCCCTGCCGGGGCGGTGTGCGGGGGAGGACATCTTCCGTAACGCGCGATCCCGTTGCGGTAACCGTGACGTGACCGCCGGGCAACGGCTCTGAAATCGCGCCCCCGGAGCCTCGGTGCATGAAGGCCGGTACCAGGGAGACGGCCGCCGCGCTCACCGGGTTCACGGTGGGCGTCACGGCGGCACGCAGGCGTGAAGAGCTGACGGCGCTGCTGCGGCGGCGCGGGGCGCGGGTGACCGAGGCGCCCGCGCTGCGCATCGTGCCGCTGGAGGACGACGCGGCGCTCCGCGCGGCCACCGAGCGGTGTCTGGCGGCCCCGCTGGACTACGTGGTCGCGACCACGGGCGTCGGCTGGCGCGGCTGGATGAGCGCCGCCGAGGGCTGGGGGTACGGCGCCGCGCTCACCGCCGCCTGCCGGAACGCCGCCGTGCTCTCACGCGGCCCGAAGGCGACCGGCGCGGTCCGGGCCTGCGGCACGACGGAGGCCTATTCCCCCGCCTCGGAGGCGGTGGACGAACTGCGTACCTGGCTGCTGGCCAGGGACCTGACGGGCCGCCGGATCGCGGTGCAGGAACACGGCGCCCCCCTCCCGGGCCTCACGGCGGCACTGCGGGAACGGGGCGCGGAGGTGGTGGAGGTACCCGTGTACCGGTGGGCGCCACCCCACGACCCCGAGCCGGTACGACGGCTCGCGGAGGCCACCGCGCGCGGCGACGTGCACGCGCTCCTGTTCACCTCCGCACCGGCCATCACCTCCTTCCTGGAGTACGCGGAGACGGCGGGCCGCTACGACGCGGTGGTGGAGCGGCTGCGAGGCGACGTACTCGCCCTGTGCGTCGGCCCGGTGTGCGCCCGGCCGCTCCTGGAAGTGGGCGCGGAACCGGTGTGGCCCGAGCGCGGCCGGCTGGGCGCCATGGTCCACCTGCTCACCGCCGCACTGCCCACCCGCGACCGGCACCTGATCCCGGCCGGCGACCGGACGCTCGTCCTCCAGGGCAACGCCCTGCTCCTGGACGGCGACGACGAGGGTGCGACGGAGGCGGTGTGGCTGACGCCCGGTTCGGCACGGGTCCTGCGGGCGCTGGCCGAGCGGCCCGGCTGGGTGGTCGGCCGCCGCGAACTCCTGCGCCGGGTGTGGCCGGGCCAAGGGGCGGACGAGCACGCGGTGGAGGCGGCGGTGACACGACTGCGGGCCGCTCTGGGGCCCTATGCCGGGCTGGTCCGCACGGTTCCCAAACGCGGGTACCGCCTGGCGACGGAGCCCGCCGCCCGCCCGACCGGGGGTACGCGGTGAGCGCGGCGCCCGCCCTGCTGGCGGTGGCCCACGGCACCCGCGACGCGGCAGGGGTGCGTACGGTACGCGCCCTGCTGGACGAGGTGCGCCGGGCGCGGCCCGGACTGCGCGTGGAGGTGGCATGGCTGGGCCTGGTCGAACCCTCGGTCCCGCGCGCACTGGCGGCACTGCCCGGCCCCGCCGTCGCCGTACCCCTGCTCCTGGCCAGGGGCTACCACGTACGGAGCGACCTCCCGGCCCTGCTGGCGGACGCTGCCCCCGGTCACGTCCGCGTGGCCCCGGCCCTCGGACCCTCCCCCTTGCTGGCCCGCGCCCTCGCGGCCCGCCTGTCCGAGGCGGGACGCCCGGCGGGCCGCGCACCGGTGGTGCTGGCCGCCGCCGGTTCCTCCGACCCACGGGCCCGCGCCGACACGGCGGAATCGGCCCGCCTGCTGGCCACCTGCCTGGGCGCACCGGTGACGGTCGCCTTCGCCGCCGGGGAAGGTCCCTCACCTGCCGAAGCCGTCGCCGCCTGGCATGCGGCGGGCCACCCGGACGTCGCCCTGGCGACCCACCTCCTGGCCCCGGGCCACTTCGCCCACCGCCTCACCGCCACCGGAGCCCGCTGGACGGCGGCGCCCTTGGGCGCGCAGCGGTGGGTGACGGAGCTGGTGCTGCGACGCTACGACGAGGCGGGGTGCGGTGGGCGAGGGCGCCCCGCCCGCCGGGCGGCCCTGCTCCGCGCGCCGTAGATTGAGGCCGACACCGCTGGGAGGACAGACATGCGGCACACCGTCACGGTCGCGGGCCCCGCGGCGCCCGATGTGGTCTGGGAGCGGTACGCGCGGTACGACCGATGGGCCCACTGGGCACCGCATCTGCGTGCCGTCGAGACGGACGGCGACGTCATCCGGCCGGGCGCGCGGGGCGTGGTCCAGGTAGCGGGCCTGCTGCGCGGCCGCTTCACGGTCACGGAGGTCGACCGGTCGCACGGCACCTGGACCTGGCAACTGATCTTCCTGGGCATCCCCGTACAGGTGGGGCACACGCTGTCAGCTCACGGGACGGGCACGCGAGTCGTCGTGGAACTGACGGCCGCCTGCCCGGTGCCGCTGCTCTACGCCCCCATGGTCCACTGGGCGCTGCACCGCCTCACCCGCGTCTGAACCGAACGGCCGCGCGGGGTCCGCCCAGCCCTCAGTCCCACCAGAACGTCCAGTGACGGCTGCCCACCAGAGCCTCCTCCGCGTAGAGGCGCAAGGTCTCGTACCCCTGCCAGACGTTGTCGGGGCAGAAGGCGAAGTGTTCCACCGCGACCGCGAGGGCTTCGTCCACCGTCTGCGGGGGTGCCGCCACGGACAGGTCCAGACGGTTGTGGGAGAGGGCTGTCACCCGGACGCCGAAACGGTCCTCCCATGATCGGAGAACGGCGCACAGGCGGGCCACGTCGCTCTCGTGGTTGACCGGTCCCGTCCAGCCGATCGCTGCCGGAAGATCCGCGGAGCGGACCGCGGGGGCCAGGGCGAGGCGAGGGCTCGAGAGCCGGTGCTCCACGAGCGCGGCGGCCACCTCCGCGGCGATCGCGTCCGGATCCGCCGCCACGTGCCGTCTTGGGGCCGGGCCGGGCCAGTCGCCGGTGTACGGGGCGATGGTTTCGCCCTCGTCGTCTTCGTCGTCTTCGTCGTCCTCCTCGGTGTCCGCCACCGCGGCGTGCCAGAACTCCTTGAGGACGCCCTCGGCGTCATGGTCGCCCGGGGCCGACATCATGCCGGGGTCCAGCTCCGTGTTCCACCAGCCCGCGATGTCCGCATCGCCGTCGAGGAGAACGGGCTGAAGTCCCTTTCCGGCGCAAGCCGCCGCGTACTGGCCCCAGGCGGCCGGACCGGCGATCCCGTCGGCAACCCAGAGCAGCGGCTCGTGCCACGGTCCCGACTCCGTCTCGGTGACGAGCGATCCCGGCGGCAGGCTGAGACCCAACGTCCCACCACCGTCCGTGAGTTCGGCCGACAACAGGGACAGGGGGTTCGCATCCATCGACATGACGCCGAAGGTAGCGGCACCCACTGACACCGCCCTGTTGTCCACCGCTGGGTGCCGGATGCCCCAGCCGCTGAGTGCGAGAGGATGCGCATCCGACCCTCACAGGAGAGAGACCGACGGTGACCGAATTGGGCGCAGTTGACCTGATCAACCTGGAAGACGCAGACGGCAGTCGCTGTGTCGTCCGAGTGACCGGCCGCTTCCAGCCGGGGGTGCTGACCGGCCACGACATCCTGCGGGCCGACGTCCTGACCTCCACCGAATTCGTTGACGCCCGGCTTGAACTCTTCCTCTCCCAAGAGGATTTGACCGTCTGGCAGCACGACCTGACCCGCCTCGCGCCGGGCACGGGCGTGAGCATCGGTGGCGACCGCGGACTGAGCCTGGCCATCCACATGCACGAGGACCGCTCCCTGTCCGTGACCGTCGACGACCCCGACCGCCTCTCCACAATGCTCTGTATCCAGCCGGGGGAAACCTGGATACAGGAGCATCACCAGCGGCTTGAGCGCGTTCGGGAAGCATGGGCGAGCGAAGTCGTGGAGACGGCTCCCATGGCCTACGCATGGAGTCCCGGCCGCAATCGTTGAATCACGTCGTCCGTGATCAACATGAGGGGGGGCGGGCGCCCAGAGGGGGCGGCGGGCGGCGCATGCGGGCCGGTGGGCTAGATTCATGATCGCCTTCGCAAACCCGCCCCCAGCCCGAGGAACCGATCGTGTCCCAACTACCGTCCACCGGCGGCCTCAACGCCTCGCACACCCCGCAGCAGATACGACGCAACCGCCTGATCTTCCTCGCGGTGCTCCTTGTCCTCGCGGGCCTCGTGACGTTCTCCGCCCTGGGTCCGTACGACACCAAGGACCAGTCCGCGAAGCTCAAGCCCGGTGACTGTTTCCAGAACACCGGCACGGACAAGAACGCGAAGGCCGAGAAGCTCGACTGCACCGACCCGCATGCCGACTACAAGGTCCTCAAGATGGACAAGGAAGCGGTCGTCGACACTTTCGCGTGCTCGGACGTCCCGGACACGACCGGCTCGCTGACGCAGGTGGCCGCCAAAGAGTGGTTCGTCGTCTGTTTCAAGGAGAACGACGAGAAGGGCAAGAAGTAGCCGGGGGAGCGGGAGGCCCCGGTTCGTGGGACCAGGAGGCAGCCCTGGGCCGCTCCTTCGGCGACGTCGCCGTGGTGAGTACCACGGCGACATCGCCGCGTCGGCTCCGCGCCGAGGTCACGAGACCGTCCTACTCAGGACTCGAGGGTGAGGGCGTCTTCGCGCGGTTTTGCGCGGAGCGCGAAGCGGTACGAAGGCACCTGCACCTTGCGCGGTGGATCAGACGAAGGTGACGTCCCAGTGGACGCCACCGCGCCTGGGGGTTTCGTAGACGTACTCGAGGGAGATACCGGCGAGCTTGCCGTACCAGCGGGGGTCGGTGCCGCGCGGCTTGCCCTTCTTCTGGGTGTTCTTGATCCACTTGGTGACGCAGGCGCCCTCATTGCGGGTGCGCAGGTCGAGCTTGTATCCCAGGGCATGGGAGCGGGGCCCCGGAGCGTGGCCGCGTTCGGTGCCGCCGGTGATGGTGATCGTGCAGCGGCTGTTCTTCTTGAGGGCGATGACTCCCTGGATGGTGCGGGTGCGTACGCCTTCGAGGGAGGTGTTGCCGACGGGGCGCTTGATGCCGGCGGCGGCGAGCTGGGCGAGAGCCTGTCGGTTGGTCAGTCGGCCGTTGCTGGCGGGTGTGTGGGAAGTGGGATTGCCGGTGCCGACGACGAGCTGTTTGGCGGGGGCCGTCGTAGCGTACGCCGACGACGAGGCTCCGGGCAGGACGAGGATGCTGGTGAGCGCAGCACCGAGTGTCACGGCCTTGATCATGTTTCGCATGGCTTGCTCAACGATCGTGGGCGCGGTCAATGACACGCGGACGACACCGGTTCATCCCGATGAGTGCCAACGCGCACCGCGCTGACGCGGACCTCTTCGCAAGAAGTCGGTGTGCAGCGCATCGGCGCCCACCCATCCAGTAGCTGACGAGCAGACGGCCTACCGCGCCGGATGTGCGGCCGACCTCCGGCGCGCGGACTGACCCGCACGCGTCAGTGGAAGAAGTGATGCGCCCAGGACGCGAACTGCAACCAGTCGAAGGTGAATTGATGGACCGTCTGTGTCATTTCCTCCAGGTTGTGGGGGCCGCCGCACTCCCGGACGAGTTGTGGCGCGATGCTTCTGAGAACCTTCCAGATCAGGGACGTGGGGGAGGTCTTGGATATGCGGACGCCGGGGGGTGTCTTGGGGGCTGCGCTGAGCGAGTGGTCCTTGCGTCGGCTCCAGCACGTCGTGGGGGTCTGGTGCAGGCTCCTAGGACGGGCTGTTGCAGGAAGGGGTAGTAGCGCGGAGCCCCGGCAGAAGTGGTGTGCCGTTCCGCCGGGGCGAGCTGGGTGGCGGCTCGGGGAGCCGGTGGCCGTTCATCGAGCCGTACCTGCTGGCCATGGCTTTCAGTGGGCCGGGCACCAACGGTTCCCAGGTCCTCCTCACCGTCGGCGAGTCCACCTAGTGCCGCAACAGGCAACGTTCGCCCCGTCGCGACGCCCGGCACGCACTCTCCCCGCACCGGCCGAAAGCCCGAGTACGCCCAGTACGAGGGCTTCCGGCCGGCACGCCGAGAGCACGCACCGGACGCCGCTCCTTGA
Source organism: Streptomyces sp. NPDC026659 (assembly GCF_040638245.1). Taxonomy (NCBI): domain Bacteria; kingdom Bacillati; phylum Actinomycetota; class Actinomycetes; order Kitasatosporales; family Streptomycetaceae; genus Streptomyces; species Streptomyces sp. NPDC026659. Next base: position 109,482 of record NZ_JBEZXY010000013.1, read on the forward strand.
CGGGCAAACGTTGCCTGCCGCGGCACTAGCCCATCGGGAAGCACACCTTTGCCGACGAGGATGCCGGCGACGTGAGCCGACGAGTCGTCGACACGATCGCCACGGCGGAGTCCCCGCGCCCGGCCGTCCCGGCGAGGATGTGGTCATCGAGAAGGAAGCTGTTGAGATCCGCTGATGGGGCCGACCGGCGGGTCACCTGCGGCGCCGGACCCCTGATGGTCGGCCGGCACCTCTGGAACGTGTCAACCCGTCCGCTCAGTCCACCCGCACCACGAACTTCCCCCGCACCCCACCCGCCTCCAGCGCCCGGTGGGCATCGGCGATGGCCGTCAGGGGATACGCGGTGTCCACCACGGGACGCAGGTCGCCCCGGAGCACATGCTGGGCGATGTCGTCCAGCAGACCTCGCTGCGGATTGCCGCTGAAGAAGCGGACCCGGCTGCGGCCGTGCACGGCGCTCGCGGCGATGGAGGCGAGCGAGGCGACAGGGCGGGACAGGTCGAAGGCGATGGTGACCATGCGGCCGCCGGGGCGCAACAGGCGCCGGTAAGCGGGAAGTTGGGTACCCACCGTGTCCAGTACGACGTCGAATCGGCCCAACTCGTGCGGCCGGACGGTGCGATGGTCCACCGCCTCGTCGGCACCCAGCTCGCGGACGAAGTCGAGGTTCGCGGCGCGGGCCAGACCGGTGACGTGGGCGCCGTGTGCCTTGGCCAGTTGGACGGCGATGTTGCCGACGCCGCCCGCAGCTCCGCGTACGAGGAGCCGTTCGCCGGGGCGGAGCCGTGCCTTGTCGCGCAGGGCGGTGACGGCGGTGGTGCCCACCGGGAGCGCGGCGGCCTCCACCAGGTCCAGGCCGTCCGGCACCAGTCCGATGCGGTCCGCGGGCACCGCGACGTACTCGGCGGCGCTGCCGAACCCCGAGGTACGGCCCATCACGCCCCACACCCGGTCGCCCACCGCGATTCCGGTCGTACCGTTGCCGAGCGCGGCGACCTCGCCGGTGAAGTCGAGGCCCGTGCGCTGCGGGAACCGGCGGCCGGTCAGGAGGCGCACCTTTCCGGCGCGGGCGGCGAGTTCACCGCCGTTGACGCTGAACGCCCGTACCCGTACGAGCACTTGACCCGGGCCCGGCGCGGGCCGCTCGGCCTCGCCGACGCGCAGCACCTCGGGGCCGCCGTAGCGGTCGACGAATACGGCCCTCATGGTCTTCTCCTCTGCTGGTACCGGGTTGTGGGTGCGGGTCCGTCGGGGGGCATCCCGGTGGCCTTTTCCCGAGGTTAGGCTGGCAAACGGACGGCATCGTCCGTTTACGCGGAGGTGAGAGACAGTGACCGGGGATTCCTCTCGGATGACGGCCCCGGGCGTGGGCCGGTACGCGGTGGCCGACCCCGCCGAGGGGGAGGGGCTGCGGCTGGACGCCCGCCGCAACCGCCGCCGCATCCTGGCCGCCGCCCGCGAGGTCTTCGCCGAGCACGGCATCGACGCCCCGATGGCGACGGTGGCCCGCCGGGCCGGGGTGGGCGTGGCGACGCTGTACCGCCACTTTCCGACCCGGGACGACCTGGTCAAGGGCGCCTTCGCGCACCAAATGGCAGCGTGTGCGGGGGTGTTCGCGGAGGCGGTGGCCGACCCGGACGCGGGGCGCGGCTTCCGTCGTCTGGTGGTGGAACTGTGCCGTCTCCAGCGCGAGGAGCGCGGCTTCCCGGCGGCGTTTCTCGCGGCCTTCCCGGACCGCGCCCGGGAACACGCCGAGGCGCGTTCCGAGGCCGAGCAGGCCCTGTCCATCCTGATCCGCAGAGCGCAGGCCGCGGGCGCCCTCCGCCCCGACTTCCACGTCTCCGACCTGGCCGTCGTCCTGCTGTCCCATGGCGGCCTGGTCGCCGCCGTCCCCGACGACCCGGCGGCATCGGCGCGCCTGGTCGCCTACCTCCTCGACTCCTTCCGCCCGGCCCCGCAGCACGGCCCCCTGCCTCCACCGGGCGAGCTGAACCTGGCGGGCCTGCCGGTCACGGCGACGGCGCCGGGTTCCGGCTGAAGGAGAGCGTGCGAGTTGCCACAACTCGATCCGCCCAGTCAGCCGCCATTCGAGATACGTGGCCATGCTCGGAGCGACCCACGTGCTGCTGTCGTCTTCGTGGCTCCAGGCGAAGACGGCCACCGGACCTTTGGCCTCGACGATGTCGACGGCGACGTCGAGATCCGGTACGCCGAGGAACTCCACAGCCCGCTCCTGCCCCACGCCCAGCAGATCCGCGTGCACCACCTCGGCCCGGACGAACCCCGGCGTCTGAGCGGCGGCATCGGCACCCGGCTCGGCGCTGCCGACCGGCACCCCGGCTCCCCTTCCCCGCTGGTGCGACCGGTCCCGCCTGCATAGCGTGATCGCATGACCACAGAAACGGACCGGCCCGCTCTCGACGACCGGCGGTGGAAAGCACTCGGGGTCTGTCTGACCGCGGGCTTCATCTCCCTGCTCGACGTCTCGATCGTGAACGTGGCGCTGCCTTCCATGGAGCGCGGTCTGGGTGCCTCCGAAGCCACCCAGTCCTGGGTGGTGTCCGGGTACGCCCTCGCCTTCGGGCTCGCGCTCGCACCGGCGGGACGCCTGGGTGACCTGCGGGGGCGCCGCCAGGCGCTGCTGATCGGCCTCGGCGTGTTCACGGCCGCGTCCATGGCGTGCGGTCTCGCCCCCGGTCCCGCCTGGCTGGTGGTGTTCCGCATGATCCAGGGCGCGGCCGCCGGTGTGGTCGCACCGCAGACCTCGGGGCTGATCCAGCAGATGTTCCAAGGCGCCGAACGGGCCCGGGCCTTCGGTTTCCACGGCAGCGTCATCGCCGTGTCCACCGCCGTGGGCCCGCTCGTGGGCGGACTGCTGCTCCACGCGTCCGGCACGGACGACGGCTGGCGCTGGGTGTTCTTCGTCAACGTGCCCATCGGCGTGGCCGCCCTCGTCGCCGGGCACCGGCTGCTGCCCCGCCTCCCGGTGCCGAGCGGGCGACGGGAGAAGTTCGATCCGGTCGGCGTACTGCTCCTCGGCGCGGGCGTGCTCGCCCTGCTGCTTCCCCTGGTCCAGGAACAGCAATGGCAGGGACGGACGAAGTGGCTGCTGCTCCCGGTGGGCGCACTGCTGCTGGGCGCCTTCTGGATGTGGGAGAGGAACCGGGACCGCCGGGGCGACGCTCCGCTGGTCGACCTCGGGCTCTTCTCCCTGCGCTCCTTCACGCTCGGCACCCTGATCAGTCTCACGTTCTTCGGCGGGCTGACCACGATCTTCTTCGTCCTGTCGCTGTTCCTGCAGAACTCCGTCGGGTACAGCCCCCTGGCCGCCGGTGTGACGATCCTGCCGTTCGCGGCCGCCTCGGCGGTCGGCGCGGCCTTCGGGGGGCGGCTGGTGATGCGCTACGGCCGCGGCCTGGTCGTCATCGGCCTGAGCGGGGTGGCCCTCGGGCTGCTGGGCGTGGTGCTGGCCGTTCAGCTGGTGCCCGGCGAGGGCGTGGGCTGGGCCATGGCGCTGCCGCTGCTCATCGGCGGGATCGGCTCCGGGCTCACGGTCTCGCCCAACACGACCCTGACCCTCACGCTCGTGCCGGTACGACGTGCCGGTGCGGCCGGCGGAGTGATGCAGACCGGCCAGCGCATCGGCTCGTCCGTGGGCATCGCCGTGGTCGGCGCCGTGTACTTCGCGCACCTCGCCAACCACGGCCGTGCCACGACGGCTCTCCAGCTCGGGCTGCTCACGGCCGTGGCCATCATCCTCGTCGCCCTCGCCCTGGCCGTGGCGGATCTGCGCGAGCGCCGGGAGCATCCGGACGACGACGGCCCCGCGGCGACGCCGTGGCGCGGCGTGGGGGAGAGCGGGGCGGGCGAGAAGGCGGGCCACGGGGTCTGAGTTCCGGGCGGGGAACGCGAAATCCGGGCGGCCCTGAGCCGCCCGGATTCCGGACGCGTCAGCCCTTCGACGCGGTAGGCAGTCGGCGTGCCGCGAAAAGGACCATCGAAATCTTCAGCGCGGTCGAAATGGTCAGGGCCTGGAGGAAGGGCATTCCCATGAGCCACAGGGCCACCATCATGACGGTGAGGACCAGAAGGACCGGAACCAGATTGGTCTGTCCGACCGTGGAACGCAGTACACCAACGGGAGTTCGACGCCGAGCCCCCGTATCGACCGCGTCGACGGGCCTCACTTCTTCTTCGGCTTGCGGCATTTTCTTTCCTTCCCGGATTCGTTTTCCGTGAACAGCGCAGTGTCCCTTCGCGCCGCTCCCCCGTGAGCGGTACGAAGGGACACTGCCGGGTGAGGTGACCCGCGTGTGTGCCCCGGGCGCGCTCAGGCGCGAGCGAGCGTGGGCAGCAGACGCAGGGCGTTCGCGCGGTTGATGTGGCCGCGCTCCAGGTCGCCGAGGGCGGGGTCCGCGTCCAGCGCGGGGGCGGTCACCTCCGTGACCACACGCGTGGGGGTGGGCGGCCAGTCGCTCCCGTACAGAATCCGGGAGGAGCCCGCCGCGGCCAGCAGCGTGGGCGTGGCCGAAGGGGACATCGGCGCTGCCGTGTCGTAGTAGAAGCGGTGCAGGTAGTCGCGGACGCGGCCCGGGTCGACGGCGGGGACGAGTCGGCGGCCGAAGATCTCGATCCGGCCCGCGATGTACGGGAGGTACCCGCCGCCGTGCGGGAGGATGAAGGTGAGCCGCGGGAAGCGGTCCAGCGTGCCGTTCATGATCAGGCTCAGGGCGGCGCGCGTGGTGTCCATGAGGAAGTCGCACACGAACGGCGGTACGCCCTGGGGGCCGCCGGAGGTGGCCACCTGCATGGGGTGCGTGCTGATCACCGCGCCGCGTTCGTCGAGTTCCGCCATGAGCGGGTCGAGCGCGGGATCGCCCAGGTACGTCTCGCCCGTACTGGTGCGCGCGCTGACGCCGACGGCCCCGAGCTCGTCCATCCCGTGGGAGACGGACCAGCGGGAGAGCTCGGGGTCGTCGAGGAAGACGGGCGTGAAGAAGGCGAAGCGGCCGGAGTGCCTGGCCGCCAGGGCACCGGCGGCGTCGAGGGAGACCCGCGCGCTCTCCTTGCGCGCCGCCGCCTCCTTGGAGCGTCCCAGCATGGCCACGGTGAGGATGCTGGTGCGGGTGCCGGTCCGGTCCATCAGGTCCAGCGCGGCGGTCTCGTCCCATTGGGTCCACGGCGGCAGTTTGTCCCGGTCCACCATGCCGTTCTCCTCGGCCCACCGCACCCATTCGGGGGCGGTGTAGTGATGGTGGACGTCTATTCGTTCGCGGCGGGCGTCGTCGCCGCCCGGTGCGGTGCGGCGACCTATGTCGCCCGGGGCTTGCAGGTCGGTCGGCATGGAAGGGCTCCCTGGGGTGGAAGGGTCCGGGTGCGTCTGAAAGCGGGTCAGCGGCTGAGGAGACCTTCGAGGACGTGCGTCAGCTCGAGCTCGGGGTCCGTGGGGAGGTCCGTGGCGCGCCAGGCGACCATTCCGTCGGGGCGGACGAGTACCGCACCCCGGGCGGTGACGCCGTGGACGGCGGCCCAGTCCGCGCCACCGCCGCCGTCGGCGGCCGTGGTGTCGAGGTCGAACTCCGGGCCCGCGCCGACGCGGTAGGACTTCAGCGGGACGCCGAGCCGGGTCGCCGCGGCCTTGGCGGCATACGGCCACGGACCGGCCGCGGTGCCGGAGAGCAGGACGAAGGACCGCTCGTACAGATCGACGGTCGACCCGGTCTCCCCGTCGCGCACCACGGTCATGTGCGGGGCCCGGGTACCGGGGTCCCCCTCCAGCCGGAGGTCCTCCGGGATGGTCGGCGCCTCGGTGTCCGCGCCGGACACCGCCGTGGAGACGTAGCGGTAGCCGAGCGACACGGTCATCAGATCCGTGCTCTGCGCCGTGCTCTGCGCGGCCGCGTAGCCGGGGTGCTCCTCGCGGGCCGCCTGCTCGATGGCCCGCGCGATCGTCGCCAGGGCGACCGGGCGCCGCTCGTTCTCGTACGTGTCGAGGAGGCCCTCACCCGCCCAGCCGCGCAGTACCGCCGTGATCTTCCAGGCCAGGTTGTGCGCGTCCTGGATACCCGTGTTGGAGCCGAACGCGCCGGTCGGGGGCATCTCGTGGGCCGAGTCCCCGATGAGGAAGACGCGCCCCTCCCGGTAGCTGTCGGCGACCCGGTCCGCCGCGTGCCACGGGGCGCGCCCGGTGACTTCGACGTCCAGGTCCCGTACGCCGGCGGCGGCCCTGATGTGGTCCGTGATGCGCGTGTCGGTGAAGGACTCGAGCGTCTGGCCGCGCTCGGGGAACCACGGGATGTGGAAGACCCACTTCTCCTCGTTGTCGACGGGCAGCAGGACCCCGTCGCCCTCGGTCCCGTTCAGGTAGCAGACGAGGAAGCGCTGGTCGTTCACCACCTCGCGCAGGAGCTTGCTGCGGAAGGTGACGCTGACGTTGTGGAACAGGTCGCCCGCGCCGCTCTGCCCGATGCCCAGGCGCTCGCGCACGGGGCTGCGCGGCCCGTCGGCCGCCAGCAGATAGGCCGCACGCCGCGTGTACGTCAGACCGCTCTCCCGGTCGCGCAGTTCGCACGTCACGCCGTCGGCGTCCTCGGTGAAGGAGACCAGCTCCGTACCGAAGCGCACGTCCCCGCCCAGTCGGCGGGCGTGGTTCAGCAGGACGGGCTCCAGGTCGTTCTGGCTGCACGCGCACCGCACGGTGGAGCACAGGCCCTTCTCGGGCGCCCCGCCGGTGAGCCGGGCCGAGAGCCACCGGCTGGTCTCACCGCCCGAGAGCCGGTCCGTCTGCAGGATGCCGTGATTTTTGGACAGGGCGGACGCCGCCTCCCTGATGTCCGGCTCCAGACCGGCGGTGCGGAACAGCTCCATCGTCCGCATGTTGTTCCCCCGGCCCCGGGGGTGGTCGGACGTGGCGGCCCGGCGTTCGGCGACCATGTGGCCGACGCCCAGTCTGCCCAGAAACACCGACGCGGACAGTCCGACGAGCGAACCGCCCACGATCAGTACCGGCAGCATTTCTTCGTTTTCTTCGACTTCTGAGGCACGCTTGTCCACGGCCCGTCCTCCTCCAGTGACCCAGCGGTGGTTCGGGCAGCGATTTCGAACTCGTGGCGGCCCTGATTCCGAACCTGTCATACGGCCACCGGGTCGGCAATCGATCCTTCCCTCGGACGGCGCATTCGCCGTTTTCCGCGTCCGTACGGTGCCCGTAAAGACCGGTCGGCGTCAGGGTGAATCGGGTTTTCCCGTTCCGGGTGGCGTCAATGCATTCCAGCGTTCCGGCGTTCAGCCGCCTCGTGCCACTGCGGGAAGACCACTGCGGGAAGAGAAGAAGGACCGTCGATGACTCAGTTGCAAGAGCAGGAGAACACGGACGAGACAGCCCGGGCAGTGGACGCGGCATCCCGCGGCTGCCCCGTGTACCGCGCCAACCCGCACCCCCTCTACCGGCATCTGCGCGAGAACGCGCCCGTGTCCCGGCTCACCCCGCCGCACGGTGTGGACTCGTACCTCGTCACCCGGTTCGAGGACGCGAAGGCGGCCCTGGCCGACCCGCGGATCAGCAAGGACATGTACGCGGCCATCGACGCCTACCGGTCCATCTTCGGCGACTCCTCCATCGCCCTGGACGACAACATGCTGTTCGCCGACCCGCCGAAGCACACGCGGCTGCGCCGGATCGTCAGCAAGGCATTCGTCCCCCGCCGCATCGAGGCCCTGCGCCCCCGCGTCCAGGAGATCACCGACGCGCTGCTCGACCGGTGCGCCGCCCAGGACTCCGTCGACCTCCTGTCGGCCTTCGCCTTCCCGCTGCCCCTCCAGGTGATCTGCGAGCTGATCGGCGTCCCCGAGGAGGAGCGGGACGAGGTCCAGCAGTGGTGCAGCGTCGTCGCGCGCACCGGGTTCAGCAAGAAGGACAAGGACAAGCTGGCCGAGGCGGAGACCACGCTCAAGGAGTACTTCGAGGTCCTGATCGCCCGCAAGCGGCAGACCCCCGAGGACGACCTGCTGAGCGTCCTCATCCAGACGAGCGACGAGCAGGAGTCGCTGACCGACGGCGAGTTGCTGTCCACGCTGTGGGTCCTGCTCTTCGCGGGTCACAAGACAACGGCCTACCTCATCGGCAACGCCGTCTACACCCTCCTCACCCACCCCGACCAGCTCAAGCAGGTCATCGACTCGCCCGACCTCCTCCCCAACGCCATCGAGGAGGTCATCCGCTACGAGGGCTCGGTCGAGAACGCGACCTTCCGCCACGCCCTCGAGGACATCACCATCGCGGGAACGGTCATTCCCAAGGGCGCGCTCGTACAGATCGCGGTGACCTCGGCGAACCGGGACGACGCCGCGTTCGAGAACCCCGACGTCTTCGACATCACCCGCCCGGGCGTACAGAGCAACCACCTGGGATTCGGCACGGGCCCGCACTACTGCCTGGGCGCTCCGCTCGCCAGAATGGAAATGCAGATCGCCCTGACCTCCCTCCTCCACCGCTTCCCGGAACTCTCCCTGGAAACCCCGGACGACGAGGCGCAGTGGCTGAAGGTGCCGTTCCCGGCGTTCCGGGGACTGACGGAGCTGCGTGTGGCGCTGGGGTCGGCCGGGGCCCGGGGCGACCGGGAATCCGAGATGGCCAAGACCTTGTGAGTGCGTAGAGGCAGGGGCGGGGCCGGCGTCATCACCGACGCCGGCCCCGCCCCTGCTCACCCCTTCACCCGCGGTGCTACGGCGCCTCGAAGGCGCCCTCCCTCCCGGCCAGCCAGTGGTGTACGGCGAGCGCGGTGGTCCGAGCGTGTTCCTCCAGCACGGTGTAGTGGTCCCCGGGAACGGTGACTTCGGTGTGCGGCACGCTCCAGGGCGGGGCGGGCTCCGTGCCGGGCAGCGGGTCCCCGGCCCGTACGAAGAGGGTCGGGGCGGTGAGGCCCGAGGGCTGCCGGCCGGTGAAGAGCTCGAAGTATCCGGCCATGGCGGTGAGCCGATCCGGCTCGGCACCGGAGAACCGCGCCGCCCGGTGCAGCATGTCCGACGTCATCGCGGAGAGCGACTGACCGCGGTTGTCCGCGTCGTGAGGGTAGGTGTCCACCAGGACGACGGCGGCCGGGGCGGAGCCCTCCGCTTCCAGCCGCTCTGCCACGGCCTGAGCCACCCAGCCACCGGCCGAGCGGCCCAGGAGGACCACGGGCTCCTGACCCGCGAGCGCGCGGACAGCGGCGGTCTGCGCGGTGACGAAGGCGCTCAGCGTGGCCGGCAGCGCCTCTTCGGGCCTGAACCCCGGGTACCGTACTGCCGAAACCGGCCGCAGACCCCGCAGTCCGGCGCCGAAGCGCGCGTATTCCTGAGGCCCGGAGAGCGCGCTGAGCGCGGGGAAGCAGATCAGCCGGGCCCCCGTGCCACCCGCTTCGAGCGTCACGGGGGCGAGCACCGCATCGGTCGCCCCGGCGTCGTCGAAGACCGCGCGCAGGCGTGCGGCGACCGTGAGCAGCACCATGCCGTCCCAGGTCCGGCCCCGGCCACAGGCACTGCGGAACAGGGCGCCCAAGGAGTCCGGAGCGTCCCTGGGCTCCGGTACGCCTGCCACCCGCACCGGGGCATCCGCGGGACCGGCCGCGCTCGGACCGCCGGAAGCGCCGTCATGCGCGAGGCGGTCGGTGGCGGCCGGTCGTTCCGGAGCACCCGGGGAACCGGAAGGAACCAGCTCCCGTGCGTACCGTTCCGCCAGCTCGGCGGCGACCGCACGCGGCGTCGGGAAGTCGAACAGCAGCGTGGGCGGCAATGTCAGCCCCGTCGACGCGGACAGCAGGTTGCGCAGATCGACCGCGGCCAGGGAATCGAGCCCCAGGTCCGCCAACAGGCCGCCCTCGTCGATCGAGCCCGTGCCCTCCTGGTGGCCCAGTACCGAGGCCGCCCTGGACCGTACTTCCGCGAGCAGCAACCCCGTCCGCTCCTCCGGGGCGGCGGTCGCCAGCCGCCGGTTGAACGAAGCAGCGGCTCGGCCGTCCGCGCCTGCGGCGGCCCCCGGCAGGCGGGCCGCCTCCGGGACGCCCCCGTCGAGGACCGCGGGGTCGAGGCGGGCCGCGATCACCACGGGGTCGTCACCGGCCACGGCGGCGTCGAAGAGACTCAGCCCCTCCTCCGCGCCGAGCGGGGCGAACCCGGAGTCGGCCACCCTTCGCAGGTCCGTGCCGGCCAGGTGTGCCGTCATGCCGTCGCTCTGCCGCCACGGCCCCCAGACGATCGACGTACCGGGCAGCCCGAGTCGTTTCCGGTGCCGCGCCAGCGCGTCCAACACACAGTTGGCCGCCGCGTAGTTGGCCTGACCGGCGGCGCCGAAGACCCCCGCCACCGACGAGTACAGCGCGAACATCGCGAGCTTGTGCCCCCGCGTCAGTTCGTGCAGGGCGAGGGCTGTCTCCGCCTTGGGACGCAGCACCTTCTCCAGACGGGCGGGGGTGAGGGCCGGGACGATTCCGTCGTCCAGCACGGCCGCGGTGTGGACGACACCGGTCAGGGGATGAGCCGCCGGTACGGAGTCGAGCAGCGCGGCGAGCGCCGTCCGGTCCGTGAGGTCACATGCCCGTACGGTCACCCGGGCACCGGATTCGCCCAGCTCGGCGACGAGTTCGCCCACTCCCGGCGCGTCCGGCCCGCGCCGACTGGCGAGCAGCAGATGCCGGACGCCGTGAGTGGTGACCAGGTGCCGTGCGACCAGCATGCCCAGCGACCCGGTGCCGCCGGTCACCAGCACGGTGCCCTCCGGATCGAGCGCGGGCCGCGACCGCTGTCGCTCACCGGGCCCGGCCGACCGGGCGAGTTTCGGTACGTACGCCGTCCCCTTCCGTACGGCTGTCTCCGGTGCCGGAGTGGCCAGCAGCGCGGGAAGGACCCGCCAGGAGTCCGGGTGATCGTCCATGTCGATCAGGGCGAAACGGCCCGGGTTCTCGCGCATCGCCGAGCGGACGAGCCCCCACGCCGCCGCATGGGCCGGTACGCGGTCCCCGGGATCGTCGCCGTCATCGGCCGGATCACCGTCGTCCGGACCACCGTCTTCCGGGCCACCGTCGTCCGGGCCGACGGCGCCGGAGGTGACGAGGACGAGCCGGGAGCCCGCCAGGTTCGGATCGGCGAGCCATTCCTGTACCAGTCGCAGGGTCAGGCTCGCCGTCCGCAGAATCTGCGCCGACGGGCCCTCCGTACCGTCGGTCGTGCCCTCCGTACCACCGGTCCTGCCCGGCGACCACGGGCACGGTGCGACGACCACGGCCGGTGAACCCTGGCCCGCCGAAGCCGGATCGGCATACACGGGAACGCCGGAGCCCCGGGGTGCGAGCACCTCCGTCAGCCTGTTGCCCGCCCTGCCCAGAACGCCCCACACCGGCGCCGTGGGAGGCACCGGCGGCTCGGACAACGGAACCCAGTCCCTCCGGTGCAGCACCGCGGTGTCCGGAACCGCCCGTCCCGGTCCGCCGGGCGGAAGCGGCCGGAGCGCCAGCGAACGCACCCGCGCCACCGGAGCCCCCTTCTCGTCGGCCAGCTTCACTTCCGTCCGCCCGTCCGGTCCCGGAGCGAGCCGCACCCGCAGCCGCCGCGCGCCAGAGGTGTACACGTGCACCCCGCCGAAGGTGAACGGCAGGGCCGTGCCCCCGCCGCCGTCCGCCTCGAAGCGGCCCACCACCATGGGGCCGGCGAGTGCCAGCGCGTGCAGCGCGGCGTCCAGCAGCGCGGGATGCAGGACGAACCCCGGGCCGCCCGTCTCCGTGGCACCGGCCGCGTCGGGCAGCGCGACCTCGGCGTACAGCTCCTCCCCGACCCGCCAGGCGGCGCGCAGACCCCGGAACGCGGGCCCGTAGTCCAGACCGCTCCCGGCCAGCGGCCCGTACGGGTCGGCCCCCGGACCGGCTACGTGCAGCGGGACCGCGCCCGGCGGGGGCCAGGGCGCGGCGCCGGTCCCGGTGGCCGGTGTTCCGCGATCCGTCGGCCGCTGTGGGACCAAGGTCCCCGAGGCGTGCCGGTGCCAGGGACCATGACCGGCAGACGCGTGCGGCCGGGCGTGGAAGCGCACGGTCCGTCGCCCCGCGTCGTCCGGCCCCGACACCTTCACCTGGAGTTCGACCGGGCCCTCCGGGGGCAGCGACAGTGGCGCCTCCAGGACGAGTTCGTCCAGTACCGGTGTGCCCACCGACTCGCCGGCATGCAGGGCCATCTCGACGAAAGCGCTCCCCGGCAGCACCACCTCCCCCGCGATCCTGTGGTCGGCCAGCCAGGGCCGCTCCCGCACGGAGAGCATCCCCGTCAGCAACACTCCGTCGTCGTCGGCCGTCGTGGTGCGGTACGACAGGAACGGATGGGCCGGCGTGTGCGACGGGGGAGTGGGCCGGTTGCGCGGAGAGGCGTCGAGCCAGTAACTACGGCGCTGGAAGGGGTAGGTGGGCAAGGCGACCCGTCGGCCACCGCGCGCTGAGAGAACGGCCCGCCAGTCGACCGGAGCGCCATGGGCGTGCAGAGCGGCCAGGGTGTCGGTCAGGGCATCGCCCTCCGGCCGTGCCGCGCGCAGTGTCGGCAGGACCAGCGGCGGCGGCACCTCGCCGCCCGTGTCCGGAGCGGGCCCCGGCGCGGCGAGGCAGCCCTTGACCAGGCCGGTGAGCACCGCGTCCGGTCCGAGCTCGACGTAGTGTGCCGCGCCCCGGCCCCGAAGGTGTGCCAGCGAGTCGGCGAAACGGACCGGGCGGCGCACATGGTCCACCCAGAACTCCGGGGAACGCAGCTCTTCTTCGGTGGCGGCCCGTCCCCCCGCCACGGCGGAGACCAGGGGAATGCGCGGTGCGTCGAAGGACAGGCCCCGCAGCACCTCCGCGAAGTCGCCCAGCATGGGTTCCACGCGTACGGAGTGGAAAGCATGGCTCACCTGAAGCGGTGCCGTGAACCGGCCCCGGTCGCGGAAGTGCGCGACGGTCTCCCGTACCGCCGTCTCGTCCCCGGAGACGACCACCGCGCCGGGTCCGTTGACGGCGGCGATCTCCACCGCACCACCCGTATGCGCGAGTTGGGCGGTCACCTCTTCCTCACCGGCGGCCACGGCGGCCATCGCCCCGCCCGGGGGCAGCGCGTCCATCAGCCGGCCCCGCGCCGCCACCAGGGTGCAGGCGTCCGCGAGGGAGAGCACCCCGGCGACGTGCGCCGCCGTGATCTCGCCCAGTGAGTGCCCGGCCACCAGATCCGGGCGTACCCCCCAGGACTCCAGCAGCCGGAACAGAGCCGTCTCCAGGGCGAAGAGGGCCGGCTGGGCGAACCGGGTCGTGTGCAGGAGCGCGCCCGTCTTTGTGCCGGGGTCCGCGAGGACGACGTCCCGCAGGGGCACCGGCAACAGCGGATCGAGCAGGGAGCAGATCTCGTCGAACGACCGGGCGAAGGCCGAATACAGCTTCCGCGACGCGTACAACTCGCGTCCCATGGCGCTGCGTTGACTACCCTGACCGGTGAAGAGGAAGGCCAGCGGGCCGTCTTGGCGGCGCGAGGTGCCGTTGTGCACCAGGGGCCCGTTTCCGCCCTCCGCCACGACCCGCAGGGAAGCGAGCAGTTCCGCACGGTCCCGGGCCACCACCACGGCCCGGTGCTCGAAGGCCGTACGGGTGGTGGCGAGCGAGTACCCGATGTCCGCCGGGGCCGCGTCCGGATCGGCGGCCACCCGGTCGTACAACCGCCTTGCCTGCTCTTTGAGCCCCGGCGCGCTCCTCGCCGAGACCGGAACGGCGACCGCCTGGACCGCCCCGTCACCCGTCTCGGGAACCGGTGTTGGTGTGGCGGGATCCGTCGGTGCCTCTTCGAGCACCACATGGGCATTGGTGCCGCCGATGCCGAACGAGGACACTCCCGCACGGCGCGGCCGCTCCGAACTCGGCCATTCCGCGGCCCGGTTCAGCAGCGCCACCCGCCCCGGCGACCAGTCGACGCGGTCGGTCGGCTCATCGGCGTGCAGGGTGCGCGGCAGTACACCGTGTGCCATCGCCTGCACCGTCTTGATCACACCGGCCACCCCGGCGGCGGCCTGGGTGTGACCGATGTTCGACTTGACCGAGCCCAGCCAGAGCGGACGCTCCCGCTCCTGACGTCCGTACGTCGCCATGAACGCCTCGGCCTCGATGACATCGCCGAGCCGGGTGCCGGTGCCGTGCGCCTCCACCGCGTCGATGTCGCCGGGGCCCAACCCCGCGTCCGCGAGGGCCTGTTGGATCACCCGCTGCTGTGCCGGTCCGTGCGGTGCCGTCAGTCCGTTGCTCGCCCCGTCCTGGTTGACCGCCGAGCCGCGCACCACGGCCAGTACGGGGAGCCCGGCGTCGCGCGCCTCCGACAGCCGGCTGAGCAACAGCATCCCCGCGCCCTCGGCCCACCCCGTGCCGTCGGCGGACGCGCCGAACGCCTTGCAGCGGCCGTCCGGGGCCAGCGCCCGCTGCCGGCTGAACTCCACGAACGACAAGGGAGCGGACATCACGGTGGCCCCGCCGACGAGCGCGAAGGAGCACTCCCCGCGGCGCAGCGACTGGGCCGCCAGATGCAGAGCGACCAGGGACGACGAGCATGCCGTGTCCACCGTGATGGCCGGGCCCTCCAGCCCGAAGGTGTAGGCGATACGGCCGGAGGCGACGCTTCCGGAGTTGCCGATGCCGAGGTACCCCTCGACATGCTCCGGCACCTCCGTCAGCCGGCCGGCGTAGTCGCCGTACATCAACCCTATGTACACCCCGGTCGCCGAGCCGCGCAGAGTACGGGGAACGACACCGGCGTTCTCGAAGGCCTCCCACGCCACTTCGAGCAGCAACCGGTGCTGTGGATCCATGGCCGGGGCCTCGCGGGGCGAGATGCCGAAGAAGCCCGGATCGAATCGGTCCACACCCGAGAGGAAACCGCCCTCACGCACATATGTCCGGCCGGGGCGACCCGGGTCCGGGTCGTACAGCGCGTCCGTGTCCCAGCCCCGGTCGGTGGGGAACGGACCGATCGCGTCCCTCTCGTCGGCCACCAGCTGCCACAACTCCTCGGGGGAGGTCACACCCCCGGGATAGCGGCATGCCATCCCCACGATCACCACGGGGTCGTCGTCCCGCCGTGCCACGCCACGGTCCACGGAGGCGGGGCCGGACGACGCGGCGGCGCGCAGCGACCGGAGGTGCGCGGCGAGCGCGGCGGCCGTGGGGAAGTCGAAGGCGACGGCCTCGGAGAGCGGGAGCCCGGTCGCGTCGGACAACCGCTCACGCAGCACGGTGGCCGTCAGGGAGTCCATGCCCAGGTCCCGGAGCGCCGTCGTCGGCTCCACCGCCTCGGCCGGGCGGCCGAGCAGGGCCGCCACCTCGCTCCGCACCAGCGCCAGCAGTTCCCCCGCCGGTTCCCCGGTCGCCTCGGCGTCCAGCGCCCGACGGGACAGCCCGGCGAGGGCGTGCCGCCGTACCTTCCCGGAGGCGGTACGGGGAACGCGCTCCACCTCGTACAGGTCCGTGGGCACTTTGAAGGCGGACAGTTCCGCACGGCAAGCGGTGAGGATCGCTGCCCTGTCGAGGGCCTTGCCGCCCGGTGCGGCCACCAGGTAGGCGACCGGTACCTCGCCGAAGAGGGGGTGCGGGCGGCCGGCCACGGCGGCGTCCGCCACACCGGGCAGGCGCCGCAGTACCGCCTCCACCTCCGAGGGGTGGACGTTCGCGCCACCCCGGATGATCAGATCACTGGCCCGGCCGGTGATCACGACGTCCCCCGAGGGCTCGATCCTGGCCAGGTCGCCGGTGCGGAACCAGCCGTCGCGGAGCACCTCGGCGGTGGCCTCCGGCGCCCGGTGGTAACCGGCCATCACACCCGGCCCGCTCACCCACAACTCGCCCTCGCCCGTGTCCTGTCCGTCGGCGCCGCCGCCGACCCGGACCCGGGTGCCGGGCAGCGCCCGGCCGCACGACCCGGCCGCCGTCGCGTCACCCGGGGCCGCCATGGTCACCGGACCCGCCTCGGTACTGCCGTAGTGCTCCAGGTAGGAAGTGCCGCACACGGCTTCGAAGGCTCGCCGGAACTCCGGCCCCGCCGAAGCGCCTCCGCTGATGCAGCCCCGCAACGCGGGCGTGCCGAGTCCGTCGGCGCCTGTGCCTGTGCCTGTGCCTGTGCCTGTGCCGCCCCGCTTGTCGCGGATCGCCTCCAGCAGGGCCGAGTACGTGGTCGGTACGCCGCCGAGCAGGGTGGGAGGCTCGTCGGTACGGCGCAGTTCGCCGAGTACCTCCGTCACCGAGAACCGGGGCAGGAGCACGGCACTCGCGCCGGTCGCGGCCACCCCGAGAACGCAGACGATCTGGCTCATCGCGTGGTGGAGGGGTAAGGGCCACAGCAGCCGGTCCCGTTCCGAGAGGCCGAGGACGCCCACGAGTCCCGCCGCGATCGGCGCCAGGCGGTTGCGCTGCGTGGACAGGACGCCCTTCGCGATGCCGGAGGACCCGGAGGTGTAGAGCAGCCACGCGACTTCGTCCAGCCCGAGATCGTCCCGAGGGGGTCTGTCGGCCTCCGTGCCTGCCAGATCCTCGTACCGCCGGATGCCGCGCCCTGCCCAGGATGACGACGGAGTGCTCCCGTCCCCGTCGACCACCACTACGGTCACCCCAGGGCGGGTCAACAGTTCTGGTAGACGGGCGAGTTCGGCCTCATCGACGAGGAGTACACGCGCGCCGCAGTCGTCCAGCAGCCGGTTCAGCTCCGCACCGGGGCTCCCCGCGTCCAGCGGTACGCCCACACCGCTCGCCCGGGTGACCGCGAGCAGGCTCTCGACGGCCTCGACACGGTTGCCGAGCAGGATGGCCACCCGCTCGCCCCGCGCCAGCCCGAGCCCGGCCAGATGGCCCGCGAGCCGCCCGGTCCGCCGCTCCAGATCCCGGTACGTCAACCGCGTCCTGCGGTCCTGGAAGGCAACCTTGTCGCCGAGACGCCCGGCATGCTCCCGCAGTAACTCGGGAATCGGCCGGACCATGCCAACGTCTGTATTCATTCGCCGGAAATCCCTTGTGTGCGCTTGTGGTTGAGGGCGCCGTACGAGTCGTCCGAGGTGGTCTCGCGGAGAGCGTGTCAGGTGTCGGCCGGCTCGGTGGGGGAGGGCGTCGCGGCGTGGGCCCTGAGGAGTCCTTCGACGCCGAGCAGGAAGGTCTCGCACACCAGCGCCGGGTCGAAGAGGCAGCCCGCGGCCATCGCGCCGTCGCGCATCATCACGAAGTGGCGGGCGGCGGGTTCGGCGGGCTGCTCCCGAATCTGGGCCAGCAGCCCGGTGACGGTGTCGAGGAACCACTGGCGGTGCGCCAGGACGGCCAGGTGGACCGGGTGTTCGGGGTCCGGGTACTCGGCGACGGCGTTGAGGAAGGCGCACCCTCGGAAGCCGGGGGACCGGATGCCCTGGGCGATGGACGAGCCGAGGGCCCGGACGGTGTCGGCCGCCGGCAGCCCGGCGGCGATGGCCGCGTCCGCCTGGCCGCGCAGGGCGCGGTCGGCGTCCTCCAGGTAGGCGACGACGAGGCTCTCCTTGCTGGGGAAGTGGCGATAAAAGGTGGCCCGTGTCACCTGCGCCTCCGCGACGATGCGGTCGACACCGACGCTGTGGATCCCCTCCGCGTAGAACAGCCGGCCGGCCGTCTTGAGCAGCCGGGATCGTGCTTCCGACGGCCGGCTCTCGGATTCGCTGTGCACCATGCGGCCCATCGTAATGGGTAGAACGTTCGGTCTTGACAAGCCGCGACACGGTTGCGAGTGTTGTTGAACAGAACGTTCGTTCTCGCTGGAGGTCTTCGCGTGTCCACCGAAAGGATCACCGTGAGCACCATTACCGCTCCGTCCGGCATCAGCGGTACGGCGTCCGCCCTGCGGCGGCTGTACTTCGTCCGGTTCGCGTTCGCCATCGTCTGGGCCCTCGTGATGTTCACGATGACCGCGAAGCTCAGTCCGCTCGGGATCGTCCTGCTCGTGCTGTATCCCCTGTTCGACGTGGGTGCGGCCGTCGTCGACGCGCGGTCCTCGCGCACCACGGGATCGTCGGCGCTCCTGTACGTGAACATGGCGGTCAGCCTGGTCGCGGCCGTCGGCGTGGGTATCGCCGGCGCGTCCGGCATCCCGGCGGTGCTGCGCGTGTGGGGCGCCTGGGCGATCGTGTCCGGGCTGGTCCAGCTGATCGTGGCCGTCCCCCGTCGCAAGCTGGGAGGCCAGTGGCCGATGATCCTCAGCGGCGGGATCTCGGTCCTGGCCGGGGCGTCGTTCGTCGCGTCGGCCGGTGCGGACAACCCCATGCTCACCAGCGCGGTCGGCTACGCCGTCCCGGGCGGCATCTTCTTCCTGGTCTCAGCCCTGCGCCTGGGGCGTGCCGCCAGGGAGAACTGACACGGGCGACCGCGTGCCCGGGTCAGGCAGCCGGGGTCCACTGCTGCGCGGCCGTGCCGTTGCAGTCGTAGATCTGCAGCTGGGTCCCGTCGGCGGTGGAGCTCGCCGGGTCGTCCAGGCACCGACCCGACTGCGGGTTGACCAGCGAGGAGCCGGGGCCGGGCACCCAGCGCTGGGCGCCGGAGCCGTTGCACTGCCAGAGCTGCACTCCGGTCCCGTTCGCGGTCCCGCCGTTGCTCACGTCGAGGCAGCCGCCCAGCGCCCGCAGGGTGCCGCCCGCGTCGGGAACGTGGGCCCACCGCTGCGCGTCGGTGCCGTTGCAGCCGTACAGCTGCACAGGCGTGCCGCCGGCGGTGCCGGAGTTCCGCACATCGGCGCACTTGCCGGTGATACCCGAGTGGAACACCGCGGTGCGTACCTGGCCCTGGGACTTCAGCGCGGACTCCACGAGCGACGCGGCCGCCGCCATCCCCGCTTCGTTGGGGTGGTACGCGGAGCGGCCCGCCGCCGGACGGTACGTCTCCACCCACGGGCTCCCGGCGCACGCGTCGTGTCCGTGGGCGGCGGCCGCCAGATCGACCAGGGTCGCACCGGTGGCGGCTGCCGCGGTGGCGGTGGCGTCCGTCAGGCGCGAGGCGATACCGCGCTCGAACGCCGCCTGGTCGTCCGTCAGCGGGACGTCGGCGCAGACCCCGGCGTCCGGCAGGAGGGTGAAGTAGTTGACCAGGTAGACGTGCGCCTGCGGTGCCGCGCCGTGGACGGCGTTCACGATGGCCTCGATCCGCCCGGCCAGGGCGGGGAAGGTCTGGTCGATCGCGTTCCGGTCCACAGTGCCGCAGTTGGTGCCGCCGCCGGTCTGACAGGAATAGGCGTTGATGCTGCCCAGATAGTTGACGTCGTTTCCGCCGATGGTGACGGTGACCACCCGGGTCGCCGTGGTCACGGCCTGGGCCTGCGGCGGCCGGCCGGACTGACCGACCGTCAGCACGTTCGCGGTGGTCGCGCCACTGCACGAGACATCCGTCAGGTCTGCCCCGGTATCGCGGGCGACGATGGTGGCGTAATTGCCGGCCGACCGGGCGCATGCCGTGGCCCCGCTGCCCGCCTGCGCCGGCGGGATGCCCGGCCCGGCCGCGAAGGAGCTGCCCATCGCGACGTAGCCGAGCCCCGAGACGGCGTCGGCCGAGGCGCCGGGCCCGGACTGTGCCCGCGCCCAGGCGGTCGTCGCGGGCGTGGCGACGGCGAGGGTCAACGCGGCGGCCACGGCGCACAGCACGCGCGCCGGTCTCCGGCCGGGGACGCGGCTCTTCGAGTGTGGAACCGGCATCGGGTTCTCCACAGGAATGGGGCACGGCACGAGCGCGGGACCGTACCCGGCTTGGCAACGTTGTCGGTCCGGACCCTAACGGGTGACGGTCCCCGGGCCAAGGGCCCGAACGCGCCCGCTCGGCCGACGGCCCTCACCGGGGAGTCGCACCCTCAAGCCGCTGCGGCGGTCGCGCTCGCGCCGGCGGCGCCCCCGGAGCGCGTCAGCCGCCGGCGGGCCCCCCGCTACGGCCGTCCCGTCACCTCCGGCACGTTGTACCCCTCAACCCTCAGCCCCGGTCGCGCCCCATCCGCGCGGCCGGGCCACGACACGGTGACCGTCCGGGATTCGCCGGGCAGCAGCCAGAGGTAGTTGTCGTTGTACTCGGCGGGCAGTATCCGGTCGCCGGAGCGGGTGTCCACCAGGGAGAGGCGCAGCATCGCGGCCACCGACGAGCCCCGGTTGGTCACCCTGGCGGTCAGCTCGCGCCGCCCGTCGGAGTTGGTGTGCGGGCCGGTGACGTCCACCGAGACCCTGGTCCGCCGGGTCTTGTTCAGTGCCCGCATGGCCTGCGGTGTCCGGTACCGCCAGTAGGTGTTCTCCGCGAGGGTATTTCCGTGCTCGTCGGTGAGTCGCAGGCGCAGCAGGTACAGGTCGGGCAGGGAGTCGTTCGGGTCGGTGGTGAAGGCATGAGCGGTGGTGGATGGAGCGATGTCCAGGGTCGCCCGCTGCTCACCGGCCACCTGGCGGCCGTCGAGGTCGTACCAGTGGGCAGTCACGGTGGCCCGGCGGATGGTGTGCGGGGTGTGGTTGACGGCGATGACCTGGCCGTCGACCGGGTTCGACTGCACGTGCACGGGTTCGGATGCCTTGCGGGAGCCGTAGTAGGCGCCGTTGACGTCGAAGTCGTAGTCGTAGGTCTGCCAGACCGTGCTGTACCAGGCAGGGTGGGACATCCACAGCAGCAGTGCGCTCGCGTCGTCCCAGAGGCGGGCGTTCCACGCCTCGAACATGGCGCGGTGGTTCTCGTAGTTGAGGAACTGCGCCTTGCGGCAGAAGTCGTCCAGGTCCGTCGCCGTGCCGAGCCGCGACTCGATGGCGGCGCGGTAGTTCTGTGGGGCCTGGTTCCCCCGGGTGCTCCAGTCGTGGTGGTACCAGGCGCCGCCGACGGGCCACTCGGGCTCGTCGCCGGTCAGGTGGCGCATGGTCTCGGCCGTGGGGACCACCGGCATGCCGATCTCGGTGTGGAAGCCGTAGTTCTTGCTGCCGTAGGTCGTCGGGGAGAAGTACTTCTCCGGTTCGACCCAGCCGTAGGGGCCGCCGCCGGTGACGATGCCGTCCGCGGAGTTGTTCTGGTACAGGATTCCGGGTGCCCCGGAGCGGACCGCGTCGCGCATGCCGTCGTCGACGGCGGCGGGCGGGTTGCCCTCGTTGGCCCCGCACCACACGACGACGCTCGGGTGGATGCGGTAGCGGAGCACGACGTCCCGCGCCGTGCTGTTGAAGGCGTCGTGGTCGGGCGGGTCCATCGCCCAGGCGTTGGGGAAGTCGTTCCAGACCAGCAGGCCGTGCTGGTCACAACTGGCGTAGAACTCCTCGCGGTTGCTGCTTCCCACCCAGTTGCGGATCATCGTGAAGTTCATGTCGCGGTGCATCCGCACGGCGGTGTCCATGCGTTCGGCCGGCATCCGGCGCAGCAGCTCGTCCCAGCCCCAGTTGCCGCCCCGGCAGAACACCCGCACGCCGTTGACGCTGATCCTCAGCGGCGCGATCGAGTTGTCGACGGACGTGACGTCCGTCCAGTCCGTGCCGTTGTCGGAGACCTGGATGGTGTACGTCCGCGCGTACGCCTGCTCCCAGGTGATCGCCACCCGGTCGAACCGCTCCGGGGTGCCGAGGTCGAACCGGATCCAGCCGTCGTCCTCGTAGGCCGAGGTCCAGCGGGTGCCGGCGTCGCCGTCCACCGCGTTGCCGGCGACCGTGCCCTCGCCCTCGGTCGAGGCGGTGGCGGGCTTGCGCAGCGCCAGGTTGGTGCCCGGTCTGGCGCTGTCCACGACGGCCAGCTCCCACATCGAGAAGCCCCAGCTTGTGGCGCGCGTCCGGCACAGCACCCGCAGGTGGCGCGCGGTGACCGCGTCGAACTCGACGTTCTGCATGCTCGCCGGGCCGGGGGTGTGGAACGGCAGCGGGGCGGCGGCGTTGTCGACGTCGCGCACGTCCGTCCAGGCGGAGCCGTCGCCGGAGACCTGGACGGTGTACGTGCGTGCGTACGCCTGTTCCCAGTCGACCGCGATCCGGTCGAAGGAGACCGGCGAGCCCAGGTCCACCTGGACCCACTGTCCGTCGTCGAAGGAGGAGGACCAGCGGGTGTCGCCGTCGCCGTCGGTGACGTTGGCCGCTCCGTGCGAGGGGTCGTCGACGGAGGACGCGGTCGCCTTCCTGCCGAGGGCCAGGTCGTTGCCGGGGGCGGAGCTGTCCAGGACCGACAGGTTCCATATCGAGGAGCCCCACTGCGTGGCGCGGGTGTGGCACAGGAGGCGGACGTAACGCGCCTTCTGCCGGGCGAAGTTCACGGTCTGGGTGAAGACGTCGCTGCTCCGCCGGAACGTCATCGGCAGCGCGCCGTACTCGTAGCCGAACTGGCGTATGCCGAAGCGGGCGGTGCGGCGGTCGCTCTCCCGGCCGTCCACGGACGCGGTCAGGGTGAGGTCGTGCAGGGTTGGCTCGCCGTAGCCGTTGGGCCACCACAATGCGGGGTCGCGCAGGCGCAGTTGCGGGAAGTCGGCCGGGGTGAAGGTGACATCGGTGCTCCTGCCGCCGGGGACCGTCACGGTCCGGGTGACCCGTACCCGGCCGAACGCCGCGGTGACGGTGACGCGTTGGTCGGCGCTGTCGGCGTTGCGCACCGGGACCACCACGGTCAGCTCGGCGGTGGTGGTGGCGGGCAGGTCGGGCAGCAGGGTGTCCACGCGCGGGTCGCCGATGACGGCGGCGCCGGTGGAGCGCAGCCGGACGTGGTTCCAGATGCCGGCCGCGCGGTCGCGCACGGCGGGCATCCAGTCCCAGCCCGAAGAGGCCAGGTAGGTGGGGGAGTTGCGGTTCATCATGGTGGCGCCCGCGTCGACGAAGGCGAGACCGGCCGGGCCCTTGTCGGCCGGACTGCCGGGGAACGGCACGGGGGTGATCTTCACCGCGAGCGCCTGGCCGCCGGCCGCCAGCAGTTCGGTGATGTCGTAGGAGGCACGCGCGAACGGGTTGGTGAAGGATCCGGCCCTGACGCCGTTGAACCAGACCTCGGCCTCGTGGTTCACGCCGTCGAACTCCAGCCAGACATGCCGTCCCGAGCCGGTCCGCAGGCCCCTGGGCAGGGTGAACTCGCGCCGGTACCACCAGGAGTGCCGGGACAGGGCCTCGGGCACGTGGAGGTTGCCGAACCCGGCCACCGGGTCGGGAAGTCGGCCCTGGTCCACCAGTGAGGTCAGTACGGTGCCCGGAACGGTCGCCGGGAGCCAGCGGCTCGTGTCGTGCCCCGTGCGGGACAGGACGGCACCGTCGGCGCCGGCCCAGTCGTCCATCGTCAGGTCCCAGCCGGACTCCAGCGGGACGGTTCCGTCGTCGGCCGCCTTCAGCGGCTCGGGGTGCCGTTCGCGCACGCCCCAGTCGGTCCAGCCGGTGGCCTCCGGGCGCCGGGTGCGGCAAGTGCCGTAGACCTGGAGGCCGTTGAGGCCGAGCGGGTTGCTGTTGGAGCGCTTGAACACCGTCATGCGCACCCAGCGCGCGGTGACCGGCTCCGGCAGGGCGATGTCCATCTCGCCGCCCCTGCCGGAATCGGTGCGGTACACCGCCGTCCAGGACGCACCGTCGCGCGAGGTCTCGACGACGAAGTCCGTGGCGCAGCTGGAGAGGATCTCCCGGCCGGTGGTGTTGTCGCGCGGGCTTCCGGTCGGGGACTCCTTGAACGGCGGGTCGTCCGCGGTGGCCTCGAACACCAGCCGCAGCGAGGAGACTTCGCACAGCGCCTGAAGGTCCACCTTGATCCACTGGGGGTCGCCGTCCGCCGCCCGCCAGCCACTGCCCCGGACCCCGCGCACCGCGAGGCCGTCCACGGCGAACTCGCCGGGGGTCGGCGCGTAGTCGGTCGAGGACACCGAAACCGGCCGGTACGCGGCGAGTTCGGCCGGGGGAGTGTCCCGGCCGGGGTGTCCGGTTCCCGCCGCGGCGGCGGAGGCGAGCGGGCCCATGCCGAGGCCGAACCCGGCCAGGAGGGTGGATCCCGCCGACAGTACGGCACGCCGGGAGGGCACGGAGGACTGATCCGACATCAACAAGGCTCCGATCAGGGCAGACCGAGGAACGGCGAGGCTGGGGGAACAGAGCGGATGACAACGTTGCCATGCGCTTGACAACGTTGCCGAACACTGCCGCCACGCGATCGGGCTGTCAAGACGTCCGACGCGTCGCGACTTTGTTTCTCTTAAATTAGGAATAAATATTGACAGTGTTTCGGCCGGGCGCCACAGTCGTCGCCGTGACACCGCAGGCCCCTGCTCCGGTGCGCCGCCGCGCCGGTGCCCGCCCGCGGCCCGTGGCACACATCCCGCTTCCCAACCTCTGGGAGAGGCACGTGACTTCACGCCCGCCCGTACCCGATCCCCGCCGCGTCCGGCTCGCCCGGACCACGCTCGCCGCGGCGAGCGCGGTGGCCCTGGCCGCCACGATGACGCCCTCCGCCCACGCGGCTCCGGGCGTGGACCAGGGCGCGCCGGACTACTACGACAGCGGTCTCGCCCCCACGCCCTACATGGGCTGGAACACCTATTACGGCCTCGGCGCGCCCACCGAGAAGGAGGTGCGCTCCGTCGCGGACAAGCTGGTCAGCAGCGGTCTGCGCGACAGCGGTTACGACATCGTGTGGCTCGACGGCGGCTGGCAGGCCGACGTCCCCCGCGACGCTCAGGGGCGGCTGACCGCGAACCCCGAGCGTTTCCCGTCCGGCATCCCGGCCCTCGTCTCCTATCTGCACCGGCGCGGACTGCGGGCCGGCATCTACACCGATGCGGGCACCTACGACGGCGGCAGGAGCTGCGGTCTGGGCAGCCGGGGCCACTACGAGCAGGACGCCAGGCAGTTCGCCGGATGGAAGGTCGACGCCATCAAGGTCGACTTCCTGTGCGGCATCTCCGAGAAGCTCGATCCGGGCACCGCGTTCAAGGAGTTCGGCGACGCGGTCGCCAAGTCGGGCCGCAGGATGCTGCTGAACCTGTGCAACCCGCTCACCGACGACTGGGGCCTGCCGCACACGCCCGAGCAGGACGCCCACAACACCTACGCCTACGCGCCGACCGTCGCGGACTCCTGGCGCACCGGCACCGACATCGCCTGGGGCACCCCGAGCCCCGGTCAGTGGCCCAACGTCCTGCGCAACATGGACGCCAACGCCTGGCACCCCGAAGCCCAGGGCCCCGGCCACTACAACGACCCCGACTACCTGATCCCGACGCGACGCATGGCGGACGGGAACCTCGAGCTGACCGAGGAGGAGTCGACCACCCAGTTCGTCATGTGGGCGGAGATGGGCTCCCCGCTGGTCCTCGGCTCCGACCCGCGCACGCTGTCGCCGTCGATGCTCGCCGTCCTGCGCAACCCCGAGATCATCGGCGTCGACCAGGACCGCCTCGGCGTCCAGGGCGTCCGCGTGGCCACCGACGCGACCGGCGACGTCTACAGCAAGGTCCTCTCCGGGCACGGCCGCCGCGCGGTCGTCCTGCTCAACCGCTCCGGCCAGGCGGCCGAACGCACCGTCAAGTTCTCCGACGCCGCACTCGGCGGCCGGGTCGAGGTCCGCGACCTGCGCGCCCGCGCCGACCGGGGCACGCACACCGGGTCGTACACCGTCACGGTCCCCGCGCACGGCACGGCCTTCCTCCGTCTCACCGGCGACGACGCGCTGCCCGGCACGGAGCTCGGCCTGCCCGCCACCGCGAGCCCGGCCGCCGTCCGCACCGGCTCCATGCTCGACACGTTCGCGCGCGGCCCGCGCGGCACCCTGCTCCAGCAGATCTCCGACGGCAGGGGCAACCGCGTCCTCGACCTCGGCGGCCCGGTCCGCGGCGGCATCCTCGGCCAGCCCTCCGCCCACGCCTCGGCCGACGGCCGGATCGACGTCTTCGTACGCGGCGCCGACTCCCATGTCTACCGGCGCTATTACACCGGGGGCCGCTGGAGCGGCTGGCAGAGCCTGGGCGGCCGGGTCGCCGACGCCCCGGGCGTCGCCTTCACCGACCCCGGGCACTGGACGCTGTTCGCCACGGACACCGGCGGCCGCATCGTCCAGCGCGGCGCGAACACCGGCTGGACCTCGCTCGGCACGCCCGGCGACCGCCCGGCGTACGGCAGACCGTCGGCGGCCGTCGACTCCGAGGGCCGTGTCCACGTCGCCGTGCGCTCCGCCGCCGACGACATCCGGACCCGCAGCCGCACGGCGGACGGCGAGTGGTCCGACTGGACCTCCATCGGCGGCACGGTCGGCGGCAGCCCGACGCTCGTCGCCTCCGGCGACCGTGTGCTGCTCTACGTCCGCGCCGGCGACTACACGCTCTGGCAGCAGCGGTACGACACCGGTGCCTGGCAGGGCTGGAGCAAGCGCGAGGAGTTCCCGAGCGCCGCGTTCGACGGCTCGCTCGGCGCCGTCGCGGGCCCGGACGGCACGGTCGACGCGGTGTACCGAGGGGTCGACGGCACCGTCCACCACACCCAGTTCAAATAAATTAGTAATTAATCTTGACGTGGTGCGGGCACCACGCGAACCTTGATCCGCCGCGACGGGGCCGCCCCCGGCCCCCGGCCGACCGGCCCCGTCGCGTGAATCCACAGGGAGCGCTTCATGACGAACCTTCAGCCCAGTCGCCGCGGACTCCTCGCCGGACTCGGCGCCACCGGCGCGGCGGCTCTGCTCAGCGGCTGTGTCACCTCGTCCTCCTCCGCCAAGTCCCCCTCCTCGGGCGCGGTGACCCTCCAGTCGAACCTCTCGGCGCCGCAGGCCAAGGCCGCGATGGAGGACCTGGCCGCCGCCTACGCCAAGAAGGGATCCGGGCGCGTCAGCCTCAACACCGTCGCCGCCGAGACCTTCCGCACCCAGCTCCCCACCTACCTCACCTCCGCCAACCCGCCGGACGTCTACACCTGGTACCCCGGATCGGTCGCGGACGCCTACGCGAAGAAGGACCTGCTGCTCGGCCTCGACGACGTCTGGGCCTCCTCGCCCGACCTCAAGCGCTACTCCAAGGCGCTGAACTCGCTGTGCACCGCAGGCTCCGGCAAGAAGGTGTTCGTGCCCTCCACCTACTACTGGTGGGGCATGTTCTACCGGAAGTCGAACTTCGCCAAGTGGGGCGTGCGGGAGCCCCAGACCTGGGACGAGTTCCTGGACCTGTGCGACACCCTCAAGTCCAAGGGCGTCGCCCCGATCGGCCTCGGCGCCGGAGGCAACACCGCCTGGGTCGCCTCCGCGTGGTTCGACTACCTCGACATCCGTATCAACGGCGCCGGTTACCACCGCGAACTCCTCGCCGGAAAGCACCGCTTCGACGACCCCGAGGTGCGCCGGGTCTTCGACCGCTGGCAGGAAGTGCTGCCGTACTTCGACCCCAACGGCACCGCCGTCGCCTTCCAGGACGCCACCACCGCCCTGCTCAACGGCCGCAGCGGCATGATGCTCATCGGCACCTTCTTCGCCGACGCCGCCCCCAAGGACGCCCTCGACGACATTGACTTCTTCCGCTTCCCCGTGATCGACCCCAAGGTCCCGCTCGCCGAAGAGGCCCCCACCGACGGCTACTTCGCCAGCGCCCGCAGCGGACGTACCCGGCAGGTCGGCGACCTGATGAAGTACCTCGCCACGGCCGAGGCCCAGGAGATCTACATCAAGGGCTCCTCCGGCACCGTCCTGCCCTGCCACCCCGACGCCAAGGACGCCGGCACGCCCCTGGTGAAGAAGGGCCGCGCGCACATCGAATCCGCCGCCGAACTCACGCAGTTCTTCAACCGCGACTCCAGCGACGCCCTCCAGCCCACGGCCGACACCGCACTGACCAAGTTCATCGCCCAGCCCAAGAGCGTCGGCTCCATCCTCACCGACTGGCAGCGCGACGCCGCGAAGATCTGGAGTGCCTGAGGTGGCAGTGCTCACGACCACCACGCGGAAAACCCCGGCCACCACGCCGTCCGACGGCGGCAGGCGCGGCCGGGGGCCGGTCCGCCGCACCCCGCCACTCGTCCTCGCGTTCGTCCTGATACCGCTGCTCGCCGAGGCCCTGTGGGTGTTCTGGCCCGCCCTCCAGGGCTTCTACCTCGCCCTCACCTCCTGGGACGGCGTCTCCCCGCCCCGGTTCGTCGGCCTCGGCAACTTCCAGGAGATGGCGCACGACGAGGTCTTCCGGACCGCCGCCCTCGACACCGTGCTCTGGCTGGCGCTGTTCGGCGGGCTCTCCGCGCTCCTCGGCCTCGGCACCGCCCTGCTGCTCCAGCAGGAACGCCGCGGCGTCGGCTGCTACCGCGCCGCCCTCTTCCTGCCCGTCGTCTTCTCCCTCGTGGCGACCGCCCTCGTCTGGCAGGCGATCTACCAGCCCGACGGCGTACTCAACCAGCTCCTGCAAGGCGTCGGCCTCGGCAGCCTGCGCCACGCCTGGCTCGCCGACCAGGACACCGCCCTCTACGCCGTGATCGTCCCCGCCCTGTGGCGCCAGATCGGCTACGTGATGGTGCTCTACCTGGCCGGCCTCAAGGGCATCGACCCCTCGCTCTACGAGGCGGCCAGGATGGACGGCGCCGGACGATGGCACCGCTTCCGGCACGTGACGCTCCCTCAGCTGCGCGGTGTCAACGCCGTCGTGCTGTCCGTCATCGTCATCGACTCGCTGCGCTCCTTCGACGTCGTCTGGTCGCTCACCCGAGGCGGCCCCTACCACACGTCCGAACTGCTGAGCACCTACATGTACTCCACCGCCTTCCAGTCCCTCCGGCTCGGCTACGGCTCCGCCCTCGCCGTCGTCATCTTCGTACTGGCCTTCGGCGTCATCTGCTCCTACCTCGTCCGCGCCTTCCGGGAGGCCGACTGATGTCCGCCAACTCCAGCGCCCTCAGGCGCAGGCGGGCCGCGACCGCCGGATTCCATCTCGGCGCCGGAGCGCTGTCCGCGCTCTGGCTGGCCCCCATCGCCCTGGTCCTGGTCACCAGCCTGCGCTCGTTCGACGACATCGCCGCCCACGGACTCGGCAGCCCGCCGCACTCCTTCACCCTCGGCAACTTCCGACAGGCCTGGGTGGACGGCGGCCAGCAGCGTGCCCTGATCAACAGCCTGATCGTCACCGTCCCCTGCGTGCTGATCACCCTCGCGCTCGCCGCCATGGCCGCGTTCGCCCTCAGCCGCTACGACATGCCGCTGCGCCGCACCCTGTTGCTCGTCATGCTCGGCGGCAATCTGCTGCCCCCGCAGATCCTGCTCATCCCGGTCTCCAAGCTCAGCGAGATCATGGGCGTCCACGACACGCTGCCCGCCCTGATCGGCGTGCAGATCGGCTTCGGTGTCGGCTTCTACGTCTTCGTCCTGCACGGCTTCATGCGGGCGATCCCGGACGAGATCCAGCAGGCGGCCGTCGTCGACGGCGCGGGCCCCTGGCAGATCTTCTGGCGGATCATCCTCCCGCTCACCCGCCCCGCGCTCGCCGCCCTCGGTGCGCTCGCCTTCACCTGGGTCTTCAACGACCTGCTCTGGGCCATCACCGTCCTGCGCAGCGACACCAAGATGCCCATCACGGCCGCCCTCATCGGCCTGCAGGGACAGTACGTCTCCATGTGGAACGTGATCGCGGCCGGATCCGTCATCGCCGCCGCCCCCACGGTGGCCGTGTTCCTCAGGTTCCAGCGCCACTTCGTGGCGGGCCTCAACCTCGGAGCGGTGAAATGACCCCCTGCGAACGCTGGACTCTCCGTACGGAGCACACCAGTTACACGGTGCGGCTCTCCCCGCTCGGCCCCTGGGCCGAACTCGACGCCTGGGGCCCGCTGGGCGTGGAGGACGGCCCGTCCGCCCTCGACTGGTCCCGGCGCACGCACTTCATCACCCCCGCCGACGCCGCCCCCGCCGAGTATCTGCCGCAGGGCCAGCGGCCGTTCACCGGCGCCGACCTCGTCGTCGGGCACTCGGGGCGCACGGGTCACTCGGGTCACTCGGGTCATTCTGGGCACGAGCGCGGCGTGTGGTGGGAGTTCTCCGGTGCCGAACAGGACGCGGACGGCCTGTGGTTGACGTTCACCGACGACGTCGCCGGACTGCGCACCACCCTGCGCTACGCCACCGTGCCCGGCACCGACATCGTCCTCCGCCGGACCGAGCTGACCTGCACCGGCGACACCGAACTCCGCCTGGAACGCCTCGACTCGGGCGCGATCAACGTGCCCGTCACCGCCGGAGCCCGCCTCACCTACCTCACCGGACAGTGGTCGCAGGAGTTCACCCGCACCCAACTGCACCTGAAACACGGCACGTTCACCATGGGCAGCACTCAGGGCGTGGCCGGACACGCCTACGCCCCCTGGCTCGCCGTCCAGGACGCGGCCCTGCCCGACGACGGCACCGCCCCCACCTACGGCATCGCCCTGGAGTGGCCCGGCAACTGGCACATCACCGCCGAGGCCGAACCCGGCGGCGCCGTCCGTGTCCGCGCCGGCCGTGTTCCGCACGAGGGCGCCGTCGTCCTGCGGCCCGGCGAGACCCTCACCACCCCGCGTCTGGCCTGCGCGTTCAGTCCCGAAGGGCTCGACGGCCTGGCCCGCGTCTGGCACCGCTACGAGCGGCATCTGAGCGGCGAGCGGCTGCACCGCCCCCGCAAGGTCCTCTACAACTCCTGGGAGGCGACCGGCTTCGACGTCGACGCGGCCGGTCAGCTCGAACTCGCCAAGCAGGCCGCCGAGATCGGCGCCGAACTGTTCGTCGTCGACGACGGCTGGTTCACCGGCCGCGCCGACGACACCGGCGGCCTCGGCGACTGGTACCCCGACCCGGCGCAATTCCCGCAGGGCTTCGACCGGTTCGTCAAGGACGTGCGCGCACTCGGGCTCGGCTTCGGCCTCTGGGTCGAACCCGAGGCGGTCAGCCCGGACAGCCGCCTGTACGCCCAACACCCCGACTGGGTCTACCGCGTGGAGAACCGCCCGGGGCGCCTGGTGCGCAACCAGCTCCTGCTCGACCTCGGCCGCACCGACGTACAGGACTTCGTGATCGGCACCTTCGACCGGCTGCTCACCGAGTACCCGATCGAGTACCTCAAGTGGGACATGAACCGGCCGCCCACCGAACGCGGCCGTCCCGGCGCCGGACCCGCCGACCGGCTCGACCTGGACGCCGAGCACGTCACCGGCTACCTCCGTGTCCTGGACCACCTGCGCGCCGTCCACCCGCACGTCACCGTCGAGGGCTGCGCGGGCGGCGGCGGACGCGTCGAGCACGCCACCCTCGCCCGCACCGACGTGGTCTGGCCGAGCGACAACACCGCACCCCTGGACCGCCTCACCGTCCAGTACGGGTTCCTGCACGCCCACGCCCCGCACATGATGAGCTCCTGGGTCACCGACGCGCCCGGCGTGTTCGACCCGCGCCCCCGCTCGCTCGCCTTCCGGTTCGTGCTGGCGATGTGCGGCGTCCTCGGCGTCGGCGCCGACCTGCGCTCCTGGACCCCGGAACAGCGGGCCGAGGCCGCCCGCTGGATCGCCCGCTACAAGGAGATCCGCGACGTCGTCCACCACGGCGAGGCCCGCCTGCTCGGCACCCCCGAGGACCCGGCCTGCGGCGTCCAGTACACCGAGGCCGACGGCCCGCGCACCGTCGTCGCCGCGTTCGGCACCGGCGTGCTCGACGGCGCCCCGCTCGTGCCCGGCCGCCCCGCCCGGCTCCGGCTGCGCGGACTCGACCCGGCCGCCGTCTACGGCGACGAGGACACCGGCACCGCGTACAGCGGCGCCCACCTGCTGCACTACGGCCTGCCGTTCGCCTGGACCGCCGACCACGACGCCCAGCTCGTCGTACTGACCCGCCGATAGCCGCGCGGCCACGCAACCCATGAAGCGGCCACGCAACCCATGAAGGAGCCGAACCCCACGATGGACCAGCCCGCACACCGGCACGGTGCACGCTTCACCGGCCTCACAGCCGTGGTGACCGGAGCCGCCTCCGGCATCGGAGCGGCCACCGCCGAACGCCTCGCGCAGGAGGGAGCCGCCGTCGTGCTCGCCGACATCGCGGACGAGCGGGGCGAGGCGGTGGCCGAGCGCATCACCAAGGACGGCGGCCAGGCTGTCTACGTCCACGCCGACGTCTCCGCCGAGGACGACTGGACCCGCGTCATCGACGCCGCCCACGCCTTCGGCCCGGTCGACGTCCTGGTCTCAGGCGCCTACACCGTCGACGTCCGCCCCGCCCACGAGCTGACCCCCGAGTCCTGGCGGCGCCAGCTCGACGTCAACCTCACCGGCGGATTCCTCGGCTTCCGCGCCGCCCTGCCCGACCTGCGCGCACGCCGGGGCGCCGTCGTCCTGACCTCGTCCGTCCACGCGCACAAGGGCATCCCCGGCCACCCCGCCTACGCGGCCGGCAAGGGCGCGCTGCTCTCGCTGTGCGGGCAACTCGCCGTCGAATACGGGCCCGAGGTCCGCGTCAACGCCGTCCTGCCCGGGCCGATCCTGACCGCGGCCTGGGACCGGGTCTCCGAGGCCGACCGCGAGCGCAGCGTCGCCGAGACCGCCGCCGGCCGCTTCGGCACCCCCGAGGAGGCGGCCGCCGCCATCGCCTTCCTCTGCTCCTGCGAGGCTTCCTACATCACCGGATCGCACCTCCTCGTGGACGGCGGCTGGAGCGTCGTCAAGTCCTCCGCGTGAGCGCCGCGGACCGTCCACGACCGAAGAAAGGCTCTACGACATGACGCCCTACGCCCGCCGAGGCGTCCACGGCCAGACCGTGGAGGCACTGGCGCGCCGCATCCTGGGCGGCGAGATCCCCGAAGGGGCCACCCTCGACCTCGTGGCGCTGCAGAGCGAACTCGACGTCAGCCTCACCGCCCTGCGCGAGTGCCTGAAGGTGCTCGCCGCCAAGGGCATGGTCGACGCCCGCCAGAAACGCGGCACGTTCGTACGGGCCCGCGCCGACTGGAACCTGCTCGACGCCGACGTGCTGCGCTGGCAGTTCGAGGGCGGCACGGGCGCCGAGGCCGACCGGCTGCTGCTGCGCGATCTCGCCGAGGTCCGCGCCATCATCGAGCCCGCCGCCGTACGGCTCGCCGCCGAGCGGCGCACCGACGCCGACCTCGCCGCCCTGGACGACGCGCTCGCCGCGATGGACCGCACCGAGCCCGACCCGGCACACGCCGTCGACGCCGACCTCGCCTTCCACCGCGCGCTGCTCGCCGCCACCCACAACGAACTCCTCGAACGCATGGAGATGGTCATCGAGTCGGGCCTCGCCCACCGCGACCGGATCGTCCACAGCTCCCCGCACAGCGAGGACCCCGTACCCGCCCACCGCGCCGTCCTGGACGCCGTACGGGACCGGGACCCGCTGGCCGCCGAGGCCGCGATGCGCGCCCTGCTCGACCAGGCCGGGCGCGACCTGGACCGGGTCGACACCTCCGACGACACGAAAGGCAGCGGCGCCAAGTGAAGATCGCTCGTATTGAAACCTTCCTGGTCCCGCCGCGCTGGCTGTTCTGCCGCATCGAGACCGACGACGGCGTGGCCGGCTGGGGCGAACCCGTGGTCGAGGGCCGCGCGGAGGTCGTCAGGAGCGCGGTGGAGGTCCTCTCCGAATACCTCGTCGGCCAGGACCCGCTGCGCATCCAGGACCACTGGCAGGTCCTCACCAAGGGCGGCTTCTACCGGGGCGGCCCGATCCTGTCGAGCGCCGTCGCCGGTCTCGACCAGGCCCTGTGGGACATCGCCGGCAAGACCTACGGCGCGCCCGTGCACGCCCTGCTCGGCGGCCCCGTGCGCGACCGTGTCCGGGTCTACGCCTGGGTCGGCGGGGACGAACCCGCCCGGATCGGCGAGCAGGTCACCGAACAGATCGAGGCGGGCTTCACCGCCGTCAAGATGAACGCGGCGGGCCCGACCTCGCCCGTCGCCACCGCCGCCGAGACCGCCGCCGTGGTCGCGCGTGTGGCCGCCGCGCGTGAGGTGCTCGGCCCCGACCGGGATGTCGCCGTCGACTTCCACGGACGGTTCGGGGCCGCCTCCGCTCGCCGTGTTCTCGCCGAACTCGCGCCGCTGCACCCGTTGT
Source organism: Streptomyces sp. NPDC026659 (assembly GCF_040638245.1). Lineage (NCBI taxonomy): Bacteria > Bacillati > Actinomycetota > Actinomycetes > Kitasatosporales > Streptomycetaceae > Streptomyces > Streptomyces sp. NPDC026659. The sequence goes on from NZ_JBEZXY010000013.1 coordinate 143,489, forward strand.
TCGTGGAGGAGCCCGTCCTTCCCGAGCAGGGGCATCTGCTGGCCGGCCTGGTCGCGGCGAGTTCTGTTCCGATTGCGATGGGTGAACGCCTCTTCTCCCGCGCCGAGTTCCTGCCCGCGCTGAACGCCGGCATCGCCGTCGCCCAGCCGGACCTCTCGCACGCGGGCGGCATCTCCGAGGTGACCCGTATCGCCTCGCTCGCCGAGTGCCACGGCGCGCTGCTCGCCCCGCACTGCCCACTCGGCCCGATCGCACTCGCCGCCAGCCTCCAAGTCGCCTTCGCCACACCCAACTTCCTCATCCAGGAGCAGAGCCGCGGCATCCACTACAACAAGGACGCCGACCTGCTCTCCTACGTCGTCGACCCCGAGCCGTTCCGCTTCACCGCCGGACACGCCCACCGGGGCGAGGCGCCAGGGCTGGGCATCACCGTGGACGAGGACGCCGTACGCGCCGCCGACCGCGCCGGGCACGCCTGGCGCAACCCGGTGTGGCGGCACGCCGACGGCTCGTTCACGGAGTGGTGAGCCGTGCCGCCGGCGTTCACCACCGACCCCGGTCACGGGTTGGCGTTCACCACCGACCCCGGACACGGCGGACGTTGGACCTCGCTGCGCGACGGCGACCGCGAATGGCTGTGGCAGCGCCCGGATTTGGCCCGCGACGGTGTCGTACCAGGTGACGCCTTCGTGGACGCGGGCGGTCTGGAGGAGTGCGTTCCCACCGTGCGCGGCACGCCCGACCACGGCGATGCCTGGTCCCGGCCCTGGACCCGTGACGGCGACACCGAGCGGGTCGACTGCGGCGCGTTCGCCCTCTCCCGCACCATCCGGACGACCACCGACGGTGTGGAGGCCGAGTACGTGCTCGTGGCCGACCCCGGTTACCGCTTCGTGTGGGCCGCCCACGCGCTGCTCGACCTCTCGGAGGCGGCCGAACTCCGTGCTCGCGCGGGCACGCCCACCCGTGTCTTCCCGGAGGCGGCGCCTCTGCTGGACGGTCCCTGGCCGGACGGTGCTCCCTGGGTGGAGGGTGGCTGGCCCGCCCCGCGTGGACTGGGTCTGGACCGGCTGGGCCCCGAGGACGGCACGGCCGTCGGTGCCGTCCTCGATACCGGGCGGGTCTGCGTCCATGACGGAGCCGACCGGCTCGCCCTCGCTGTCGAGGCGGAGGGGCAGCCGGTGTCGGTGGCTCTGTGGCGCAACCTCGGCGGCTTCCCGGATACGGAGCCCTACCGCAGTACCGGAATCGAGCCCATGCTCGGCCGCACCTTCGACCTCGCCGGGGCCGGGGCGGGCGACGCGGCATGCGTTCCCGCCTCCGGCGAGGTCCGCTGGCGGCTCGTTCTGACCGCGGGCTGCCGCTGCCCCTGACCGGTCCGACCTGGCCTGGCCTGATCCGGGCCGCTGGGCTGCCGAGTGGCACCGGGGAAGTCCGCCCGGGTGGGCCGCGTGGCGACGGCCGCCCGGGGCCCCGCCGCAGTACCGAACCCGCACCCGCACAGAAGGAGCCCCTGTCCGTGGATCTACGAGCCGCCCTGGCCGCCCGCCGTCTTGTCGCCATCGTGCGCGGAGCCGACCCGGATGCCGCCCTGCGCACGGTGGTCGCGCTGGCCGAGGAGGGCGTCGGCCTGATCGAGGTGTCCCTCAGCGGCGCCGACGCGCTCGGTGTCATCGCGCGGGCCACCGCGGAACTCGGTCCCGACCGGCCGGTCGGCGCGGGCACGGTCCTGACCGCCGGCGACGCGCGTGCCGCGCGGGACGCGGGCGCCGCGTTCGCCGTCACCCCCGGTCTCGGCGCGGGCGTGGACATGGCCCGTGACCTGGGCCTGCCGGTTCTCGCCGGTGTCATGACCGCCACCGAGATCATCGCGGCCCGCGCCGGGGGCGCCGCCGCGCTCAAGCTGTTTCCGGCAGCCGACGCCGGGGGACCGGCCTACCTCAGGGCCCTGCGCGCCCCCTTCCCCGACGCGGCGTTCGTGCCCGTCGGGGGAGTGGACCTGGCCGCCGCGCGCGACTACCTCGCCGCCGGTGCCACGGCGGTCGGTGTCGGCTCCCCGCTCGTCGCGGACGCGGCCGACGGCGGCAGCCTGACCGCCCTGCGCGAGCGCGCCCGTGCCTTCCGTGCCGTCGCCGAGGAGGCCACGGCATGACCGAGGACATGACCGAGGGCCTGACCGGGAGCACGACCGAGGGCCTGACCGGGAGGTTCCGGCCCACCCGCCCCGACCGCCTGGAACTGGGCGAGGGCATCCGCTGGACCGACGGCGGTGTCGTCCTGGTGGACATCCTCGAAGGACGCCTGCTCGCCACCCCCGACGACCCGGCCCTCCCTCTGCGCGAGATACTCCGGCTGCCCGTCCCGCTGGGGGCGGTGGCGCCCGTCGCCGACCGCCCCGGCACCTGGATCGCCGCCGCCGGAACCGGAATCTGCCTGCTCGCCCCGGACGGCACGCCCACCTGGCTCGCCACCCCCGAGGACCGGCCCGGACCCGCCATGCGCATGAACGACGGCGTCGCGGACCCGGCGGGCCGGTTCTGGGCGGGCAGCATGGCCTACGACACCACCGAGGGCGCCGGCTCCCTCTACCGCGTCGACCACGACGGCACCGTCGTACGCGTCCTCGACGGCATCACCGTCCCCAACGGCCCCGCCTTCACCGCCGACGGCCGCACCATGTACCTGGCCGACAGCGCGCGCGGCGTCGTCCGCCGCCACCCCGTCGACCCCGCCACCGGCACCCTCGGGGCACCCGAGGACTTCCTCACCCTGGAGGACGGGAGCCCGGACGGCATGGCCGTCGACACCGAGGGCGCGCTGTGGTGCGCGGTGTGGGGCACCGGGACGGTACGCCGTCACCTCCCGGACGGCACCCCCGACCGCGTCGTCCGCCTCCCCGCGCGACAGCCGGCGGGCGTCTGCCTGGAAGGCCCGCTGCTGCACGTCACCACCGCCCGGGTGGGCCTCGAAGCACCGGGACCGTACGACGGCGCGGTGTTCACGGTGCCGGTCGACGTGCCGGGCACGCCCACACCCGCGTTCCGCCCCGCCCCCGCGTCACCAGTGGCGGGAGACCTCGCGTGACGGACACCTGGCGCCCGGTCGCGGGGCGCGTGGTCTGCGTCGGAGAGACCATGGCGGCCCTCGCCCCCGACCCGCTCCGGCCGCTGGCCGACACCGACCACCTCCGGCTGTCGGTCGCGGGCGCCGAGTCCAACGTGGCGATGTACCTCGCCGATCACGGTGTCCCGGCGACATGGCTCTCGGCCCTCGGCGACGACCCGCTGGGCAGCCGCGTACGCGCCGCGGTGAGCGCCGCCGGGGTGGACGTCGCTCACGTACGCACCGACCCCGACCGGCCGACGGGCCTGCTGCTGAAGAACCCGGCCCCCACTGGCACCCGCGTGCACTACTACCGCAAGGGCTCGGCGGCATCCGCCCTCGGCCCCGACCTGCTCGACCACGCGGCGGTGCGCACAGCCGCCCTCGTCCACCTCACCGGCATCACCCCGGCCCTGTCCCCGTCCTGCCGCGCCCTGGTCACCCACGCCCTCGCCGTCCCCGCCGCCGACCGCCCCCACGCGATCAGCTTCGACGTCAACCACCGCCCCGCCCTCTGGCCGAAGGACACGGCCCCCGACGTACTCCGCGCCCTCGCGGACCGCGCCGACATCGTCCTCGTCGGCCTGGACGAGGCCCAGGACCTGTGGGGCGCTGACCTGACCGCCACCGCCGTGCGTGGCCTACTGCCCGGCCCGCGCATCCTCGTCGTCAAGGACGGCTCCCGCACGGCGACGGCGTTCACCGCCTCGGACGCCGTCACCGTCCCCGCCCTGCGCGTCACCGTGGTCGAACCGGTGGGCGCGGGCGACGCCTTCGCGGCGGGCTTCCTCGCCGGGCTGCTGCGCGGCGAACCCGCGGACCGTGCCCTGCGCCTCGGGCACATCACGGCGGCGTCGGCCCTGAAGGTGGCCGCGGACCGAGGCCCGCTTCCGCCGGACCACTGTGTCGACCGGCTGCTTGCGCTGACGGACGAGGAGTGGGAGGCGTATGAGGAGACACCGAGGTTGTGACCGGAGGAGGTCACGGGAAGGAGAGCCGGCCGGCCGCATGGTCCGCGAGCCGCGCGGGTAGTTCTTGGCCAGACATTCGCCTGACAGCGGGACGGCCGGGGGGAGCCGTATGGGGGTCGCCGCGCTACTCGGCACCATCGACCGGTATGCCTGGAAGGCGCGCATCCGGCCCGTGATGCTCGCTCTGCTGCCCGTTCCCCTGCCCGTGGTGGCCGTCGCCCCCGAGTGGGCGAACGGCGGGCGGCTGTGGGCGCTCGTCCAACTCGTCGGGCTGCTTCTGCTCGCGGAACCGCTCGGCCGCGCCCGGGGGAAGGGTGTCGAGCAGGAGCTCTTCACGGCGTGGGGCGGCAAGCCCAGTGTGCAACTCCTGCGCTGGCGCGGGCCCATGAACCGGACACAGCTCGGCTATCTGCGTACCCGTGTGCAGCGGATCGTCGGAGACTCGCTGCCGCTGCCGTCCGAGGAGGAAGAGGAGGCCGACCCCACCACGGCCGACGAGGTGTACGAGACCGTGGGCACCGTGCTGCGGGCGCGCGCCCGCGCACTGTCGGGAACCGGCCTCCTCGTCGAACACAACTGCGAGTACGGCTTCCGTCGCAACGCTCTCGGTCTGCGCAACTGGGCCCTGACGGCGGCCGTCTTCGGTACCGTCGGCCTCGTGGGCGCGGCGGCCTGGGCCGGTGCGGTGGGAGCCGGGATCGGGGCGGGCCGGATCGTGCTGTGGGCGGCGCTCGGCGCGATGGACCTGGCGCTGTTCACCTTCTGGTACGTGACCGTGCGCCCGAACTGGGTCGAGTCCGCCGCCTGGGAGTACGCCCGCCAGCTCTACGAAACGGTGAACATCCCCGACGCCACCAGCCCGGCCACCGGCTCGAACTGAGCCCGCTCACCCACGGAACGACCATGGCTACGACTCTTGAGAACTGGCGGCACCTGGCCGCCGTCGACCTCTCCGCCCCCGAAGGCCCGGGTCAGGCACTGCGCTGGGTGGAGCACCTCTACGAAGGGGACCCGGACGACGACGAGGAACTCGGCGCAGCCCGCCCCGACCCGCGGGACGACGGAATACCGGTTGCGCTGGCCCTGCTGGAGCGCGACCTGGCCCCCGACGACCGGGCGCTCGTATCCGACTTCTGTTCCGGCGAGTTGCTGCAGCGGTATCTGCGGCGGCGCACGGCAGGGGACCTCGACGAGGCTCTGGACGTCCGGCGGGCTCAGGCGGACCTCGCCGGCCCGGAGTGGGCGTGCGCGGCCCACGTCAATCTCGCGTCGCTCCTCATGACGTCCTGGGACCTGACCGGACGGGAGGAGCATCTCGACCAGGCGCGTGCGGCGTTGACGGCCGCCACCGGACACGCCGGCACCTCCGTGGAACGCGCCATCGTCGCGGGAGGGCGGGGAAACCTCCACTCCCGGCTCTACGAACTGCACCGCGACGGCGAAGACCTGCGCGCGGCAATCGACGCCTACACGATCACGGCCGCCTGCGAAGAGCCGTCCGTCGCCGCGAAGGGCCAGGCGTCACTCGCATCGGCCCACCTGGATCGCTCCCGCACGGCAGCCGGTGGCGCGGCCGACCTGGCGGAGGCGGAGCGGCAGGCGAGGGCCGCCCTGGCCCATCCCACCGCACCCCCGAGTGTCCGGCACTGTGAACTACTCGTCCGCGTCCTGCGGGAGCGCTGCGCCCAGGACGGGGACGACCGCCGCCTCGCCGAGGCATGGGAGCTGATCACGGCGCTGCTGGACGCGGTCGGCGACGATCCGGCGGCACGCTCGTCCGTGGTGGGCACCGCGGCGTCCGTCGCTCATCTGCGCTACCTCGCCCACCACGACCGCGCCGCCCTGACGGAGGCGATCGACCTGACGGAGGAGGCCCTGCGCGGTCTCGAAGGCGAATCCGGCGAGGACCCGGAGAGCCGGGCGGTCCTGGCCAACGAGGTGTGCCTGCTGCTGACCGAGAGGTTCACCCTGTACGGAGTCCGGCGGGACATCGACCGGGCGGTCGACGTGGCACGGCGGAGCCTGGAGGAATCGCTGCCGCTGAGCATCGGACTGGGCCTGCGTACCAACCTCGCCAACGCTCTGTACCGGCGCTACGACTCCTACCACCGCACCAGGGACCTGGAACGGGGCATCGCCCTCATGAGATGGGTGACGCACCGGGCCACCGACGTCCCGGCGAAGGCCGACGCCCTCGACTCCCTGGCACTGTTCCTCGGTGAGAAGGGCCGCCTGACCAAGAGCGACAGGGACTTCCGGGAGGCACTCGCCCGTGTCGACGAGGCGATCGACCTGACGCCCGCGTCCTCCGCGGACCGCGCCGGCTCCCTCATCAACAAGGCGACGCTGCTCGGCGACTGGGCGGACTCGGGGCGGACGCGGCGCGGTACACCGCTCGACGAGCTGATCGCACTGCTCGACGAGGCATGGCGACACGCTCCCGCAGGGTCCGCCGTGCGTGCCCGCGCCGCTTACCTGCTCGGATGCCGCCACGCCGAACGAGCCGGGCTGCACGACGACTCCGCGACCCCCGGCGTGCCCCGCGCGGAAGCGTCGCTCACCGCCACCGAGGCCGCCGACCTGCGCCGCGCCTTCGAGCGGTGGAGCGAGGCCGTGGGCCTGGAGGAGCCGTTCGTGACCATCGAGGCGGGCCAACAGCTCGGCAACGCCTCCTTCGCTCTCCAGGAGTGGGAGACAGCGGCCCTCGGTTACCGGGCCGCCCTCGGCGCTGCCGACGAACTGACCGCCCGGCGCACCGTCGAGGCCGACCGGCAACTGGCCCGTACGCGGGTGCAGGGCGTCGCCGCGGCCGCGGCACTGGCGGAGCTGAGGGCGGGATCCGCGCGAGAGGCGGTGCTGCGCCTGGAGGAGGGCACGGCCACGCTGCTGGCTCGTTCCTCCGGGCAGCACACGCGCCACCTCCGGTACGACGACGTCGTCGAGGCCGCGCGGACACTGGACGGACCGCTCGTCTACTGGGCGACCACTCTGGCGGGCGGATTCGCCGTCGTGGTGCGCCCCGACGGGCAAGCCGTGGCGCGTCCGCTCGCGGTGACGAGCGCGCAGGTCGAATCCCGCCTCGCCACGCTCCGGGCGGTCTTCACCCGGCGGCAGGGCCCGGCCGGCACCGTGCTCGCGGACTGGGACGCCGCGGTGCGCGAGCTGCTGGGCTGGACCTGGGAGGCCGTGGTGGCCCCGGTGGTGGACCTCCTCGACGGCTGCGCCACGGTCGGCCTGATCCCCGTCGGGCGGCTCGCGTCCCTGCCGCTGTCCGCGGCGGCCGTGTCACCGACGGCGTCCTTGCTCTTCCGCACGCTGCCCAGGCTCCTGCCCCACAGCCACGCCGTCCGTCCGCAGACGCCCTGGCCCACGGCGCCCGGCATCGTCGTCGGATGCGATCCGGGCGCGGGAGAGCGCAGGCTGCCGCACGCCGAGGCGGAGGCCGCCCTGGTCGCCGGCTGCTACACCCGCGCCCGGCGTCTGTCGGTCCCGCGCCGCGCCGAGGCGGTACCGCCGGGAGCGGGGCGTGTCGTCCGGACCCGGGGTACGGCACCCGCGGCGCCGCCGACGGAGCCCGGACCCGCGGAGTGGAAACGGGTGTTCGACGGCGCTGACGTGGCCCATGTGATCTGCCACTACGACCTGCACCCCGAGCAGCCGCTCGACTCCGTGCTGCGTTTCGGCGACGGCGTACGGGTCGCGGAGCTGCTGGACCAACGGCTCTCCGGCGCCCCGCACCTCGTCCTCAGCGCCTGTGACACCGGGCTCGGCGGCGTCCGTCTGCCCGACGAGGCACTGGGGCTCGGCACCGCGCTGCTCTCGGCCGGGGCACGGTCCGTCGTCGCTTCCCTGTGGCCGTTGGACGACGAACTCGCGGCCGGTTTCATGGGTGCCTACCACCGCCTGCTGGCGAGCGGCACGCCCCCGGCGCAGGCACTGGCCGCAGTGCAGCGGGACGCGGCCGGCCACCAGCCCGCGGTGGTGTGGCCGGGCCTGGTGCACCTGGGGTGACTCAGCGGGGCGGAGCGGCCCGGCTCACGGTGCCGGGTCCGACCACGAGCCCGATGCCCGAGGTACCGCGGTGTGGGTACCGGGCTCGGTAGCCGAGCCTTTGCTGGAGGAATCCGTCGTCGTACCGTTCGGTGCTGGGCACCCGGTGGTTGAACCACAGAGTCGGCCACCGGCTCCCCAGGACGAGGCGTGCCATGGCCCGCAGACTCGGATGCGAGCCCTCCCCGGGCCGGTAACGAGCCTCCGTACCCCTGACGAGGGAACCGCCGTCGGTACTGATCAGCCACTGGTCGCAGTCGAGCACCGACAGCAGTCCGGGACTGGTGTTGTGGGCGCTGCCGTGGTGCGACACCTTGCACAGGTCCACCCGGTAGCGGCCGTCCGGCGCGAGCCGCCTCAGCGAACCGGCCAGGACCTCGGCGTGCGCGTCACCGGTGAACAGCACCCGGCTGCCGTCGCCGGTGTGCTCCGCGCAGAAGGCGATGCTGGAGCCGTTGCCGGGCGCCGGGTCCGGCCTGTAGTCGAGGGCCAGACGATGCCAGGGGATCTCCTCGGCGGACGACGGCGGCCCGAGCAGGTCCGGTGGTGCCACCGGTGTGTCAGCCGCCTTCTGCCGCTGTTCGGCCCTCCAGACGTCCCAGTCCTCGCGCAGTGCCGCGAGCCGTTCCCACGTCGGGGACAGCAGGGTCAGCGTGAGCCCCGGCAGCTCGACCACGGGCAGTGGTGCGGCCTCGTCCGCGGGCACGGTCACGGCCCGGCCGCCGACCGCGGCGTTCCACGGCGTGCCGGTCCTCGCGAGCAGCGCGGTGAGCCGCTCGGCCTTCGGCATGCCGAGCAGATCGGGCGGCAGCAGGTGGTGATGGCCGTTGAACCAGACGTCCCGCGTGCCGAAGCCCTCCGGCGGCGAGGTGAGCAGGGAGAGCAGCCCCCCGATGTGATCGTCGTCGAGATGGGTGCACACGACCAGTTCGAAGTCCCGTGCGCCGACGGGCTGACGGGCGAACCGCTCGGCAAGCGCGGAACCCGCCCGCACAGTGCCTCCGTCGATGAGCATCCTCCTGCGCCGCGCCCCGTCGTCCCATTCCACCCACAGGCAGTCCCCCGCACGGGCCGGAAGCGCTTCCACCGTGATCACGGCGTCTCCTGCCGGCCGCTCGGCGTGCCCTGCCCGGCACGCACCTCCCAGTCGGTGTCGCCGAATCCCACCAGCGCCAGCACGCAGGCGTCGCCGTTCACGAGCAGTTTCCGGCGGGCTCTCAGCAGCGCCTCACCCAGCGGCGAACCGGACGTCTCGGCGGCTGCGGTCCGGAGCTCCGCCAGCAGCCGTACGCCGACGGGGACGATGTGCTGCCCGAGTACCGGGACCGCGGTGGCGACGACACCGGGAGCGCCGTCGTCGAGCAGTGCGGTGGAGGCGTCGGAGAACGGCGTCGTGCCGCCGGCGGTCGCACAGCCCAGCAGGAGGACGACCGGTTCCGGCCCGCCGTCCCGGGCGAAGAGGAACTCCAGCCCGTCGAGGATGTCGACCTCGTCGTCCTCGCCCAGACCGAGGGCGGTGACACCGTCGCCCTTCTCCACCGAGTGCGGGAAGAGAAGGACGGCGCCGGGCGGAGTGTCCGCCTCGCGCAGCCCGCGCACCAGCGTGTACAGCTCCGTCCAGTCGCCGGCGAGCCGGACGGCCCCCGGCTCCGCCTCCGCCAAGGCACCGGCGGCAGTGGTCCAGGCGTGGACGTCGTTGTGGTCGGCGCGCGCGGCCGCGGCCGCACAGGCGGGGTCGAGGTCGCAGGCGTGCCGGTCGATGTCCGCGCTGACGGCGAGGGCGAAGCGAGTGTCGGCCGATTCGCGCCGGACATGACGCTCGATCACCTTCGACGTCCCCCAGAAGCCGAAGGGGCAGACGCTCGTGCGGTCCTCCCGCTCCGGGCAGTCCCCGCAGTCGTGGCGGTCCACCTGTGCGGGGGCGTGGGGGCACAGGTGCAGTTGCCGTCCGGGCGCGGTCTCGAGCTCGCGTTCGTAGAGGAGTTCGACAGGAAGGATGGCTTCCGGTGCCGCCGAGAACACCGAGACGCTGCGCGCCTCACGCAGCTGCCGGACCAGTCCGCCGCTCTCCCAGTCGTCCGGGAACAGTGCCTTGCGCAGCCTCCGTCCGCGCCGCGCCGTATCGATCACCAGCTCGGCGAACTCGGGACTTTGGTAACTGCCGAAGCTGTCGGCGCCGTTGACGAGCCTGCTCAGACCGTGGAGGAGTACGTCCAGGGATCTGCGGAGGTCGTGCGACGTGGTCCGGTGGACGAACTCCTTGGTCCGGGCCGTGACGAGCGGCAGGTCGTGTGCCGTACGGCCGACGAGAAGGGTCGCGTCGTGGGGCCGCGCCAGATCGAGTTCGCCGGTGGGGGCACGGACCACGGACTCGACTCGGAACACGGGTGCCTCCCGTGCGCCGGCCTGTCCGGTCAGCAGTCCGGTCTGGAGGATGCGTGAGCCGTAGAGCACGGCGACCCAGATCCTGATGTCCGTGCCGGGGTCACCCGCGGTGAAGCGCAGGTGCGCGCAGGTGCTGTCGCCGTCACCGGGGAGTTCGATCTCCTGTGTCGCGGCGCGGTCGTGGCCCGGCGCGAGGGTGAGATCCGTGGCGAGCACGGTCAGCCGGTGGGCCCGCCCCGGGGGCAGGGTGTCGGCGGGGAACACCGGCTCCGCGGGGTGTGCCCCCGGGGCGGCGGCGAGGAGCACCCGGACGTGGAACACGCCGTGGGGGGCGATGCCAAGGGCCGGGGTGGTGCCGTCCGGACCGACCACGTCGGCCCGCAGGTACCGCGCGGGCGTCCGCCGTGCCCGGTGAGTCATCGCCCGCAGGTCACTCGCCGCTGCCGGCGCGAGCCTGGTGTCCTCGGCCCCGGGACCTCCCCGCAGGGCGCGGCCCACCCGGGCCTGCTCGGACGGTTCGAGGGCGTCGGGCGGGACGGCGGCCAGCACCGGACGGATCCGGGTGGAATCGAGGAAGCGGGGGTCCGCGGCCATGACCGGCGGAAGCAGGCCGAGTTCCTCGGCGGTGCCGTGCAGAGCCATGTCGAGGGGCAGGTCGAGGGAGAGCCGGTCGAGCAGGGTCTCCAGCCAGCGTCCCGCCGTAGGGCCGGGGTGCGCCGTGGCGGCGAAGGCGGCCCGGTGCCGGACGGCGAGAGACTGCAACTCCTTTGCAGTCGGCACCAGTTCGGGTGACTCGCAGACCACGATCACAGCGGTGGCGTGCGGCCCACCCGGCGAGCGGAGCGCGTCACCGTCCCCGGCGTGGGGGACCAGCAGCAACGACGCACGGCTCCAACGGCCCTCGGTGGCGACCTGACTGAGCAGTCCGGCCTTCGCCCCGGCCGCGGTGAGCAGCTCCTGCTGCAGCGGGACGGCCGGGCCGCCGACGGCCGGGACCGCCAGGCGCAGGGGCCAGCTCCAGCGGGGAACCTCCGACGCGTCGGCGGTCCAGGCGCCGTTCAGGACGGAAGCCACACCGGCGCCCTGCAGGAGTACGGCGGCGGCCTCGGCGTTCTCGACGTCCGTCAGCAGACGGACCCGGTGCCGGGCACCGACGGCCAGCTGCCAGGTGTCGGCGATCCACTGCGCCTCCTCGGGGTGCCCGACGAGCCACGGCAGCGGGTCGGCCCAGGGGACGAGCCGTGGAACCGAACCGCCCAGTGTGCTGCGCCGCTCGCCGAGGGGCCCCGACTCCTCCCACTGCTCCGGCTCGGCGAGTTCCTCCGTGCCGAGGCCCAGCGCGGCGGCGATTCCGGCGGCGAGGAGGGTGTTCGTCAGCCGCGGACCGTCGGTGTACTCTCCCAGCGCCCGGGCGGCCAGACGCGAGGCCTGCTGGAACCGCCCTCCGGTCTTTGCCGCCGCGGCGAGAGCCAGAGCGACATCGCCCCACGGCAACTCGCCGACCCCGTCCGCTTCGACTGCGTTCTCCAGGCCCAACAAGGCGAGGACCGCAGGCAGTTCTCCGGCCAGGGCCAACAACCGCCCGGCGCGCGCGGCCCGTTCGCCGTCGTTGGGCGCCGTCTCCATCGCCTCGATCTCCGCCACCAGCCCCGGCCTGTGCATCAGCCAGTCGGCACCCGCCAACACGGGTAGACGCGGCCAGAGTTCAGCGAGTCGTGCGGCGGCACGGCGCGTGCTCATGGGCTCCCCTCACTGTCGGCGGGTACGGGAGGTTCGCCGAAAGCCGCCGCCCTCGCCCGGCGGATCCTAGACTCGCAGCCGTGGACGCACTCCCGGCCGCGCTCGCGGACTGCGAAGAACACGTGCAAGCCAAGGTTCTGCGCTACGAACGTCTGCAGCAGGCCCTCGACGACGATCTCGACGACGAGGCCAAGCTAGCGGACCTGGAAGACGAATCGGTACAGTTCGGCCGGGAATTGCTCGGCCTGACCCTCGACGGCGACACCCGGCGCCGTGTCGAGGTCTGCCTGGCCGTCGATCTGGTACGCCGCTTCCGCCGCCGGGGAGACAGCGCGCGAGCGGACCTGGACGACGCGATCCGGCTCGGCCGCGCCCGGGTGGCAGCCGATGACGCGAGCACCTGGGTCACCGACCGGGTCAATCTCGCCAGTGCCCTGCTGACGTCCTGGGAGGAGCGGGAACGCGCCGACCATCTCGAGGAATGCGTGACGCTGCTCGAGCCCGCGCTCGCGGACGACGGCATCGACGAGGAGGGCCGGGCGGTGATCGCCTCGAACCTGGCGACGGCGTACAGCAAACGCCATGCCCTCCGCCGCGATCCGGCGGACCTGGATCGCGCGGTCGTGACGTTCCGGATCGTCCTCGGCGGCCCGGACCCGGACGCCGCGACGGGTGCCCGGGTCAACCTCGCGCTGGCGCTCCTGGCCGCCCATGAGACGGGGGCCGGTGGGGGCGAGCCGTTGAACGAGGCGGTTCTTCTGATGGGGGAGGAGCCGGGGTCGCCCCTGCGCGCCCTCGACGAGGCGAGCTGGTGGGACACCCTGGCGCAGGTGAGGCTGGCACAGTTCGAGCGGGATGGGGATGCCGGGTATCTGGAGGACGCCGGGACGGCCATGGCCCGGGCGCTCGCCCTGCTGCCCGCCGATCACCCGGGGCGCCCCGGCCGTCTCGGCACGGCAGCGGTGCTGGACTTCGCGCGCTACGGTCACCGCGGCGACCGCAGCGCGCTGGACACCGCGATCACCCGTGCCCAGGGCGCACGCGCGCACGGCGGGCTCAGCCCCCAGGACCGTGCGGTCCTGGCCAATCAGATCTGTCTGACCATCACGGAACGGTTCGAGCACGACGGCAACCGTGACGACCTCGACCAGGCGATCTCCCTGGCACGCGAGGCGCTCGACGCGGGCACGCGCGTCGACATCGAGATGGCACTGCGCGTCAACCTCGCCCACGCGCTCCACCAGCGCTACGAACTGGTCGGCGAGCGGCGGGACCTGACGGACGGCATCGCCTGCCTCCTCCGCGTTCTGGGGAAGCGGCGGACCGCGTCGCCGGAACGTGCCGTCGTGCTCGCGGCGGCGGCCGGCATGTACGAGACCAAGGCGCTGGCACTGTGGTCCGACGGCCAGGACCGCCCGGCGGTCGCCGATCTCGACCAGGCCGTCCGCTATGCGCGGGAGGCCCTGAAGCTGACCCCGAAGGCTTCCCCGGACCGCGTCGTCCATCTCACCGGCCTCGCCTCCCGGCTGTCGTCCCGCGCCGAGCTGACGGACTCGCCCGAGGACTTCGAGGAGGCGATCGGCTGCTACGAAAAGGCCCTCGCCCAGGCAGCGGAGACATCCTCGGCCCGTGCCCGCATCGCCTACACCCTCGGCTGCCACTACGCCTCCCGGGCCGAACGCTCCGGGGCACCCGCCCACCTGCCCGATCTGCAACGGGCCTGCGACCTGTGGGACGAAGCCCTCGCCGCCGAGCAGCCCTTCGTCACGCAGTTCGCCGGTCGGCGTCTGGGCGACGTCGCCTTCCGGTTCCGCCTCTGGGACCAGTGCGAACAGGCCCTCGCTCTCTCCCTCGACGCCACTCGGGCCCTGACGGCACAGCGTCCCCACCTCGCGGACCAGGAGCGTGCGCGTTTCGCGGTGCAGGGAACCGCTGCCATGGCCGCCGTCGCCGCGGCCCGGGCCGAGACACCGGAGCGGGCCGTGGTCCACCTCGAGCAGGCATCCGCCACCCTCCTGGCCGAAGCCGCCGGGCTGCCCGCGGACACGGTCGTCCTCGACGACGTCGTCACGGCCGCGCGACGGCTGGGCGGCCCCCTGGTCTACTGGGCGGCCACCTACGCCGGCACGGTAGTCCTGATCGTGGCGGCGGACGGCGCGGTGACCCCTGTCTTCCTCGACGTCACCACCACGGAGATCGACGAGGTACTCGCCGACCTGCGGGAGGCGTTCAGGCCCCCGGACACGGCGGACGGCCCCGATGACACGGAGGCCCAACTCGGCCGCTGGAACGCCGCTGTCGAAGAGGTGGTGGACTGGACGTGGCGCAACCTGGTCGCCGAGGTGGTGGGGGCGATGGACGCCGCGGATGCGCTGAGGGGTGCGAGCGCGGTGGGTCTGATTCCTGTCGGCCGGATCGCCGCGCTTCCTCTCACGGTCGCGCGGGCCGAGGAGGGCGAGGCTCTGTTCGAGCGGACCGTTCCCCACGTTCTTCCCAACGCGCGCTCGGTCGGCGCTGCCGGGCCGTGGCCTGCGGTGCCGAGGGCGGTGGTCGTCTGCGACGCGGGGGAGGGCGCGGACCATCTGCCCGCGGTCGAGTCCGAGGCGCACCGGGTCGCTTCCTGCTACGTGAACGCCGACGAGCTGGTCCGCGCGACGGCAGGCGTGCCCGCGCGCCACCGGGTGCTGCGCCGCGGCACGACGCCCTCCCCGAGCCCGGGTTCCCCGGGAGCCGCACCGGCGGACGGCGGGAGCGCCGCCGACGCGTTGCTCACACACCTGAGGGACGCGGACGTGGCGCACGTCGCCTGTCACTTCGCGATCGACTTCGAGGATCCGTTCAACTCCGTCCTGCGCTTCGGAACGGGGGTCCGGCTCGCGGATCTGTTCGGCAGGAGGCTGCTGTCCCCGGTCCATCTGGTCCTGGGCGTCTGTGACGCCGCGCTGACCGGTACCCGCCTGCCCGACGAGGCGATCGGCCCCGCGCCGGTGCTGCTCATGGCGGGCGCGCGTTCCGTTGTCGCCGCTCTGTGGCCCGTCGACGACGAGACCGCCCCCGATCTGATGGCCGACTACCACCGGCGCCTTGCGCGGGGGGAGCCGCCGGCCCGGGCGCTCGTGCACACACAGCGAGCCCTTTCCGCCACGCTGCCCATCGCTCTGTGGGCTTCCTTCGTCCACGTCGGCTCCTGATCGCGGGGGTGCGGCACCCCCGACCGGCGGGTAGCGGGGCCATCCGGCCGTTCGATCCGGCTCACCGAGCTGTGGACGTCTTGGACCAACGCATCGCGGCTCCTTTCGGACGATGAGGTGTGGGAGCGCTCCCACGCTCAGGCGCAGGGGTCTCTCCGCTCGAAGTGGACTGTCGGTTACCCGGCTTGACGGCTCCCCGGGGCCGACGCGGAAGTGTCCCGCTTCCGGTGACCCCGACTCGTCGGAGCCGGACTGGGGCCCATGGAAGCCACGAACCGCCCGGCCGTCAATACTTCGATGCCGACATCGACCCGCGTCGGGGAAGTTGGCGGAAATGTCTCCGTGGCGGTGGAGGCCGGGCGCCGTCGGTCGCGCGCACCGCCCCGGCGTGGCCTCCGACCCTTCTGGTGGTGTGGGCGGGTGGTTCGTTCAACTCGCTTCCTCCGCAAGCCTGTTGACGCGGGTGTTGACAGCTTCGACGCGGAGGCGCACCGTGGGAGCGCTCCCAAGACAGGTGTCCTGTCCTCAGCGTGCTCCGCTGCCGGGCACCTCCGTGCGACGCGACGACGAACCCCGGAAGGCGCCCAGGACGCTGGGAGCGCACTCCGGGCCCGCCCGTGGCGCCGCGCCCGCAGGGACCCCCGCATTCCGCCCTGCGAGATCCGCTTACTCCCGCACCCGTTCACCGTGACATTCATTCAGGAGACCCCCATGTCCTCCCGTGAATCCACAACCCCACGTCACCCTCGGCCCAGACGGACCGCCGCACTGGCCGCCGGCGCCCTTCTCGGAGCGCTGTCCCTGACCGCCGTGCCGCAGACGGCCTCGGCCGCCGCCAAACTGGACAACCCCTACGTGGGTGCCAAGCCCTACGTGAACCCCGACTGGTCGGCCAGGGCCGCGGCGGAGCCGGGTGGTTCGGCGGTGGCGGACCAGCCGACCTTCGTGTGGCTCGACCGCATCGCCGCCATCAACGGCACGTCGGAGGCGCGCGGCCTCAAGGCCCACCTCGACGCGGCGAAGGCGCAGGGCGCCAACCTCGTCCAGCTCGTCATCTACGACCTCCCGGGCCGGGACTGCGCCGCCCTCGCCTCCAACGGCGAGCTGGGCGCCGACGAACTCGGCCGCTACCAGACCGACTACATCGACCCGATCGCGGCCGTCCTCGCCGACCCGGCCTACGCGAGCCTGCGCATCGTGAATCTCATCGAGCCCGACTCGCTGCCCAACCTCGTCACCAACGCGGGCGGTACGGCGGGGTCCACCCCCGAGTGCGCCACGATGAAGGCCAACGGCAACTACGAGAAGGGTGTCGGCTACGCCCTGCACAAGCTCGGCGCGCTGCCCAACACCTACAACTACATCGACGCCGGACACCACGGCTGGCTCGGTTGGGACAGCAACCTGGTGCCGTCCGCGCAGGAGTTCAAGAAGGCCGCGACGACCAGCGGCGCCACGGTGGACGACGTGACGGGCTTCATCGTCAACACGGCGAACTACTCGGCCACCAAGGAGCCCTACGTCAAGATCACCGACACGGTGAACGGCGCCACCGTGCGCCAGTCGAAGTGGATCGACTGGAACCAGTACGACGACGAGACGACGTACGCCCAGGGCCTGCGGTCCGCCCTCGTCTCCCAGGGCTTCGCCAGCGGGATCGGGATGCTGATCGACACCTCCCGCAACGGCTGGGGCGGCGCCGCCCGGCCGGCCGGTCCCGGCCCCACGACCGGCGTCGACGCCTACGTCGACGGCGGCCGTATCGACCGGCGCATCCACGCCGGCAACTGGTGCAACCAGAGCGGCGCCGGACTCGGCGAACGGCCGACGACCGCACCCGACTCAGGCATCGACGCCTATGTGTGGGCCAAGCCGCCGGGCGAGTCCGACGGCGCCAGCAAGGCCGTCGACAACGACGAGGGCAAGAGCTTCGACCGGATGTGCGATCCCACGTACACCGGCAACGCGCGCAACGGCAACAACCCCACCGGAGCGCTGCCCGACTCGCCGCTGGCCGGACACTGGTTCCCGGCCCAGTTCCGGCAACTCCTCGCCAACGCCTACCCGCCCGTGAGCGGTTCGGGCGGCGGAGGCGGAGACACCCAGGCGCCGACCACTCCCACCGGCGTGGCCGTCTCGGCGACGACGGCCGACAGCGTCTCCCTCACCTGGCGCGCGGCGACCGACAACACGGGGGTCACCGGGTACGACGTCTACCGGGACGGTGTCAGGACCGGGAGCGTCACCGGCACCTCGTACGCCGACGCCCCCAAGGTGACGGTCTACGTGGGCGGCACGCTCGTCTGGGGCACCGAGCCGTAGACCGTCGGCCACGAGAGCCGGGGGAACCGGGCGGCCCCTGCGTCCGGTTCCCCCCATCGGCCCTGCCCTGCCCTGCCCCGACGCGACGCGACGCGATGCGATGTGATGCGGGGCCGGGTCGGCAAACAGCCATCTGTCCCCCCCACATTCGGACGGAAGGAACTCCCGTGAACACGAAGTCCCGCACATCACGCCCCGTTCACCGGCTCGCGGCCGCGCTCGTCCTGGCCGCGGGTTCGGTCACCGCCGTCACCGCCGCAACGGGCCCCGCCCGGGCGGACACCCAGGTGTGCGACCAGTTCGGCTCGACCACCACGCCCGGCGGCTACGTCGTGCAGAACAACGCCTGGGGCACCAGCTCCCCCCAGTGCGTGAACCAGGTCGGCGACGGCTTCCGGCTCACGCGTGCCGACGGCTCGGTGCCCACGAACGGAGCCCCGAAGTCGTACCCCTCGATCTTCGCCGGCTGCCACTACACGAACTGCTCGCCGGGTACGAACCTGCCCAGGCAGATCAGGACCATCGGCAGCGTGCCCAGCACGATCGCGTACCAGTACGTCGGCGGGGCGGTCTACGACGCCGCGTACGACATCTGGCTGGACCCGACGCCCAGGAAGGACGGCGTCAACAGGACCGAGATCATGATCTGGCTGAACCGGAGCGGCCCGGTCCAGCCCATCGGCTCGAAGACCGGCACCGCCTCCCTCGCCGGGCACGGTTGGGACGTATGGCGGGGCAGCAACGGCCAGAACGACGTGATCTCCTACGTCGCCCCCTCGGCCCTGACGGGCCTGAGCTTCAACGTCAAGGACTTCATCGACGCCGCCGTCGCGCAGGGCCTCGCGACCCCGGACTGGTACCTCACGAGCGTGCAGGCCGGCTTCGAGCCCTGGCAGAACGGCGCGGGCCTGGCGGTCACGAGGTTCTCCGCGAGCGTCAACTGACCATTCTGGTCCAACCAGTTGACCAGTGTCCGGCCATCATCCACTCTGTTCGCCATGACTCCCTTACCCGTACGGCGTGAGGCGGTCTCCGACCAGCTCTACGCCGTACTGCGCGACCGGATTCTCGGCGGCTCGCTCCCGCCCGGCGCCCCGCTCACCGCCGAACGCGACCTCGCGGCCGAGTTCGGGGTGAACCGGCACGCGGTCCGCGAGGCCGTGAAGCGGCTCCAGCAGGCCCGGCTGGTCGAAGTCAGCCACGGTGGCCGCACCCTCGTCCTGGACTGGCGGCGTACCGCCGGACTCGAGCTCGCCCTGGGGATCGCGGCGGCCGACACCGGCCCCACGACCGCCGAACTCACCCGCGCCGCATTGGAGATGCGCGCCTGCATCGGTGCCGACGCGGCCCGCCTGTGCGCGCTGCGCTGCTCCGACCGGGCCGCCGCGCACATCATGGAGAGCGCGAGCCGGTACGCCGTACAGGGCCCGGACTTCACGGAGTTGGGCGAGGCGGACGTCGCGTGGTGGCGGCTCGTGGTGGAGGGCTCCGGGAACATCGCCTACCTGCTGGCCTTCAACAGCCTCGTCACCGGCGCACTCCCGGTCGCCGAGGCGCCGGACGCCCTGCGCGCCGATGAACTCCTCGATGTGGAGGCCCACTTGAGGCTCGGCACGCTGATCGCCGCCCGTGAGTCCTACGCCGCCGAACGGCTCGCCCGCGAGTTGCTGTCCCGCAGTGTCCCCACCGAAGCCCCGGAAGCGGTGAACTGACATGATCCCGGCCGTCGTCTACGCGATACCCGCCTTCGTACTCCTCGTGGTCGTGGAGGCGCTGTCGTACCGCTTCCTCCCCGACGACGACGAACGCGGCTACGAGCTGCGCGACACCGTCACCAGCATGTCCATGGGCGCCGGAAGCCAGGTGATCGGGCTGCCGTGGAAGGCGGTGACGGTCGTGGTGTACGCCGCCGTCTTCACCGTCGCCCCCTGGCACCTCTCGGCGTCCTCCCCGTGGACCTGGCTGCTGCTGTTCTTCGCCGACGACCTGGCCTACTACGTCTTCCACCGCGCCCACCACCGGGTGCGGGTGCTGTGGGCGAGCCATGTGGTCCACCACTCCAGCGTGCGCTTCAACCTGTCGACCGCGCTCCGGCAGAGCTGGACGCCGATGACGACGCTGCCGTTCTGGCTGCCGCTCGCACTGCTCGGCGTACCGCCCTGGATGATCCTCCTCCAGCAGTCCGTCAGCCTCGTCTACCAGTTCTTCCTGCACACCGAGCGGGTGGACAAGCTGTGGCGCCCGGTGGAGTGGGTCTTCAACACCCCGTCCCACCACCGCGCGCACCATGGCTCCAACAACGTCTACCTGGACCGCAATTACGGCGGCATCCTCATCGTCTGGGACCGGCTCCTCGGCACCTTCGAGCCCGAGGGCGAGCGGGTGGTGTACGGCCTGACCAAGAACATCGACACCCACAACCCGCTGCGCGTCGCCTTCCACGAGTACGCGGCCACCTGGCGCGACGTCCGCTCGGCGACGAGCTGGCGCGACCGCGCCGGGTACCTGCTGGGCCCGCCCGGCTGGGCACCCGCATCCCGCTGACTCGGGGGAGGGACGGCAGCGGCCGGTCCGTGTCGGCGACGCGGGAGGCGGGGAGTCCCCCCGCTTCGGAACGGGCGTCGACTCAACAGCCCCGTCGGTCGGCCGCCAGTTCCTCCGCGCCGCGTTCCACGCAGAACTCGTTGCCCTCGGGGTCCAGCAGGGTCACCCATCCGGAACCGTCGGGCCGACGGTGGTCGCCCTGGAGGGTGGCACCGAGCGAGAGCAGGCGCTCGACCTCCTCGTTCCGGGTACGGTCCTGGGGTTGAAGATCCAGATGCACGCGGTTCTTCACCGTCTTGCGCTCATCACTCCTGACGAACAGCAGGGCGGCGGTCGCGGTGGTCACCACGGCCTCCGGATCTCCCGGGAAGTCGTCGTCGGCGAGGGAGCCTCCCAGCGCCCCGGCCCAGAACGTGGCGAGAACGTAGGGGTCGGCGCAGTCCACGGTGATGTGACGGATCAGGGAACTCATGCGCCCACCCGACCATGACCGGCTTCCGCCGTCCAGAGGCGGGACGTCGCCGCCCGGCCGTGTCCGACGGGTCACCCGGTGTGATACGGGAGGAGGCGAGTGGCGGGTGGCTCGTGACGGTGCTCATAGGAGGCAGGTCACGTCCTATCGCGGATCGTAGAAGAGCTTCGCCGCGAACAGCACCTAAAGCCCCAAAACGGTGCATATCGGACATTGCTCCGTATCGGGGTAGTAGGTCACATGCTTGCGTGGCGATTTGTCCACCGTTAATCATGTTTGTCGTTGCCGGAGCAATACGCCGGACCAGGTGGTGATCGCCTGGTGCCGGTTCTTTTCTGCCCCGGTGACAGCGGGGCCTCGCCCCGACGCCCAACAGGCCGCGACCGATTCCGGCCCGTGCCTCAACGACGTCTTCTGGAGAGACCCCTTCATGAACACCATCTTTACTTCCCGCCGTCCTGCCCGTCTTCGCAACCTCGCCCTGACCGGCCTGGCCACCGCCGGTGCCGCGGCCGCCGCCGTGACGCTGATGCCGTCGTCCGCGTTCGCCGCCGACGCCCACGTCACCCACCAGGTCACCGCCCAGCACGCGCACACCAATGCCGCGTCGGGGAGCCTGGACGGCTGGATCCGGCAGTCGCTGGCCATCATGAAGGCCAAGCACATCCCGGGCAGCTACGACGGTCTGAAGCGCAACATCATGCGCGAGTCCAGCGGTAACCCCAACGCGCAGAACAACTGGGACGTCAACGCCCAGAAGGGCATCCCTTCCAAGGGCCTGCTGCAGGTGATCGACCCGACGTTCAACGCCTACCATGTGGCCGGCACCGCCCAGAGCATCACCGACCCGGTGGCGAACATCACCGCGGCCGCCAACTACGCCGCCCACCGCTACGGCTCGATCGACAACGTCAACTCCGCCTACTGAGCCGGCACCCTCACGCATCTCGTCGCAGTGGCCCCCGACCGCAACCGGTCGGGGGCCACTGCCGTTCAGCACTCCCCGGTGTCGGTACCGACGCGACCAGCCGGCCGGCTGAGGCCTGTTCGGCGAGTTCTTCGATGGTCTCGCGCGCCGGCACGGCCATTGCGTCGGTACCGGTCGGACCGGCGGCGCTCAGTGCTTCCGCGGCGACGGCCCGGAGGGCGGAGACGACCGCGCCGCCGTCACCGGTCCGCGCCCCGCGCCCGGGCCGGCACGCACACCCAGGCGACGGCCGCCGCGCTCAGATAGGCGAGAGCACCGATCGCCATGCTGACACGCACCCCGGTTCCGTAGCCGCCGCCGGTCGCCAGGAGACTGCCGCCGAGCGCCACACCGGTGGCGCTGCCGATCTGGCGGGTGGTGTTGAACAGGGCCGAGGCGCCTCCCTGGTACGCCGGAGGTGCGGACCCCATCACGGTGGCGGTCGTACCGGTCAGCGCGAAGGACGTCCCGAATCCGGCGGCCATCATCGGTACGACCAGCAGCGCATAGGCGGGTTCGGGGCCCGCCGCCGCCCAGCCGGCCAGTCCGAGAGCGCCCAGCAGCATGCCCGAAGTCACCAGCGGCCGGTCACCGGTGCGACGGGTCAGCCGCCCGGACAGGACCGAGGCGAACATGGTCATCGCCACCGCCGGGAACAAGGCCAGCCCGGTCTCCAGCGCACTGAAATGGCGCCGGTGCTGGAAATCCAGGCTGGCGGTGAACACCATGCCGTAGAAGCCGAAGTTGAACAGCATGCCCACGACGGCCCCGCCGCCCATGGTGCGTGAGCGCAGCAGCCGGAGCGGTAGGGCGGGGGACCGGGCCACCCGCTCACGTACCAGGAACGCCACGACGGCCACCACGGAAAGGCCCAGCCCGGCAAGAACGGCCGGGTCGGACCAGCCGCGCCGTCCCACCTCGTTCAATGACGCGGTCAGCAGGGCCACCGCCGCCACCACGGCACACTGCGCGGGCCAGTCCAGGGCCCGGCCCGCATGACGCGGAGACCGCGCCACATGGCGCAACGTCAGGACGAGACAGGCCACGCCGACCGGCAGATTGATGAGAAAGACCCAGCGCCAGCCCACCGTCGACACCAGCAGTCCGCCCAGCAGCGGGCCCGCGGAGGCCGCGACGCCCGCCATCGAGCCCCACAGGCCGAAGGCACGCGAGCGTGCCGCCGGCGCGGGGTAGGCCTCCTGGAGCAGCGCGAGGGAACCGGGCACGATCAGCGCCGCACCGAGTCCTTCCACCAGCCGCGCCGCGATCAGGAAGAGGGCGTTCGGCGCGAACGCGCAGGCCGCCGATGACGCCGTGAACACCCATACACCCGCACAGAAGACGCGCCGGTTCCCCAGCCGGTCGCCCAGCGCGCCACCCGTCATCAGAAAACCGGCGAACACCAGGGTGTAGCCGTCCGTGATCCACTGGATGCCGGTGAGGGAGGCCGACAGATCCCGGCCCACCACGGGCACGGCGACGTTGATGATCGTGACGTCCAGGATGACCATGAAATACCCGGCGCACACGGCCAGTAGCGGCGCCGGGCCCCGCCGTCGGGCCGTCGGGTCCGGGCCGCCGGACGGCCCGGGAACCCCCTCACCGACCGATTCCGCGAAGGGCACGTCGCCGACTCCGTTCTGTCCTGGGAACGCCGGTGCGTTGAGCATGCTAGGTGGCAGGCGCGGCGGAACCGACCGCGCCGCGCTCACTTCGGCAGCGGCCCCACGCTGTCGCTTGAGGCGGTGGCCCACGCCGTCCCAGCCCTGCCGAAGGACAGCGAGCAGGTGGAGCGGGCCGTCGCCCGGCCCGTCCGGACCGGCGCGAGGCCGGACGAGCGCAGCTTCCCGCTCGCCGGCCGGTGAGGTGCCCCCTCGCCTAGGGCGCGGCACCGCTTCAACCGGCAGCGTCCGGCGGAGCCTCCTTCATGTTCCGGCTCACCATCGTCGCCCCCAGCAGCGTCAGCGTGTGGATGACCGTGTTGCCGTGGCGGTGGCTGGTGATGAGGCCCGCGTCGCGCAGGGCTGTGGTGTGGTGGGTGGCCGTGGCCGGGGTCACGCCCGCGCGGTGGGCGGCTTCGGTGGTGGTGGCGCCCGCGGCGGTGGCGCGCAGGACCGTGGCCCGGGCTCGGCCCAGGAGGACCTCCAGGGAGGGGGAGCCGGGGGCCGGGCGGGGTGGCTCGTGGTGGAGGGAGTAGGTGAGGACGGGAGGCAGGGCGGGATCGGCGAGGGAGACCGGGCCCTTCCAGCAGAAGTAGGACGGGATGAGGAGCAGGCCCCGGCCCTCAAGACGGATGTCCTGCCGCGTCGGGTACGTGCCGATCTCCAGCCGGGGATGGTGCCAGCGCACCGCCGGGCCGAGTCCCCCGAGCAGGCCCTCGGTGCCGCCGTCGAGCAGCTGCCGGCCCAGGCGTACGCGTTCGGCATGGACGCTCTCCTGCATCCACTCCTCGTGGGGCTCGATCACCGCGCGGTGGTAGGCCCGCAGCACGCTCACCAGCTCGGCGCGGGCCCCCCGCTCCGGCAGGCGGGCCAGGTGCGGCGGGAGACGTCTGATCCGTGCCAGGGTGGCCAGTTCCGCCGTCACCCGCTCCGGAGGCGTCGCCAGAATCGCCCCCAGCCCAGCCTCCAGGCCGGACACGCCCTCCAGCGGAGTGAGGAAGTCCGGCCAGTACGACGCGCGGGGAAAGAGGGGGAGCAGAAGCTGCCGTACCGCGCTCTCCAGGCCCGCCTCCCGTAACCGCTCGCGCGCCGTGCGGTACCACTGCGCGTAGGCCCAGCGGCCCGCCGGGGTCTGGAAGCGGTGGAGGCTGGCGGCGATCTCCCACAGCGGATGCGGGGCGGCGGCAACCCGGGTCCTGGCCAGATCCTCAGCCGAGAAATGAAAGCGAAGCACGCTCAACACCCTCTCCACCGGCGTCATTTGACCCTCTTCGAATGAGCATGACAGCCGAAAGCGCACCCCGGAGCATGAACTCGCTCAGCCGCACCGATCCCGATGGCACCTCGGCTCCCCGGCACGCCCGCGCGGTACTCCGTCTCCCACCGGTCCGACCCGCCGCACTCCGCACCTTCCGCATGTCCCCGGCCCGCCGAACGAGCCCGCCGAACGAGTTCACCGAACGAGCCCACGGAACGAGCCCGCACCCGAGCCCACGGAACGAACGGACACCGAAGGAACCCGATGGCGAAGATCCTCACCCACCCGGCCGCGGCGGCGGCCCTGCTCGCGGCCCTCGCCGTCTCGGCGCCCGTCACCGCGTCGGCCGCCTCCGCCAACACCTCGTCGGCGGCCACCAGTTGCTACGGCGGCGCCGTCACCGTGAACTACGGGGACGCCGCCGAGTTCGGGCCCTACACCACGACGTCCCGCTGTGCCGACATCAACCTCCGCATGGTGAGCGGCGACGCCGAATTCGTCTGGGCCTGCGTGAAGTTCACCCGGGTCGGCGCGTGCAACTACTGGACCCAGGTCGGCCGGAGCTGGAAGACCATCGCCACCGACGTCAAGGACGGCAGCAAGTTCACCGTGCCTCTCGGCGTGGACCTCGAAGGCTCCTCCGCGCGCGTCCAGATCGCCTTCTGACCCGTCGACGGCCCCAACTCCCGCTTCCCTCAAGTGAGTCGAGGGCACCAACTCCCGCTTCTTCCAAGTGATTCGGAGTTCCGATGACCCGCACCCGGAGAACGGCGGCCGTACTCACCGCCACCACCGCGCTCCTCGCCGCCGGTGCCACCGCACCCGCCGCCGCCCGGCCCGAGACGACAGCGACCTCCTGCTACGGCGGCGCCGTGTCGCTCACCTACCGCTACTCCGCCGCCGCGGTCGAGTTCGGCACCTACACCACCACCTCGCGCTGCTCCGACATCAACATCAAGCTCAGCAGCTCGGCCACCGGCTTCCTGGACGCCTGCATCGTCTTCGTGGACCACACCTCGCTGTGCAACCACGACAACACCTACTCGACGTTCGGCCCCCAGTGGGCGACCGTCGCCACCGACGTCAAGGACGGCACCCGCTTCAAGCTGCGCGTGCACGCCTACGACACCGACGCCCAGGTCGTCCCGTTCCAGCTCGCCTTCTGACCGCAGACACAAGGGAGTTCACGATGACCTTCTCTCCGGACCGCCGCACCGTTCTGCGCGGCACCCTCGCCGCCACCGTCGGCGTCTTCGCCGGGCCCGTCCTGCTGTCGGGCAGCGCGCAGGCGTACAACTGGACCCGCACCATGAACCAGGGTGCCACCGGCGCCGATGTGACGGAGCTTCAGATCCGGGTGGCCGGCTGGGCCGCCGACTCCGCGTCCCAGTCCCGGGTGAGCATCGACGGCGACTTCGGGCCGGGCACGGCCGCGGCGGTGCGCCGCTTCCAGGCCGCCTACGGGCTCTCGGTCGACGGCAGCGCCGGGCCTGCGACCCAGGCGCAGCTCAACGCCCTTGAGCAGTCGGACGGTTCGACCGCGCACTTCAACTGGAGCGAGTTCTACGACCGTTCCAGCGGCAACTTCAACGGCGGCAAGGTGAGCGCGGCCGCCGTCAAGGAGAACGCCCGCCGGGCCATGTACAAGCTGGAGGCGCTGCGCAAGAAGCTCGGCAACGTGCCGATCACCGTCAACTCCGGCTTCCGCAGCATCGCGCACAACGCCGAGATCGGCGGCGCCAGCGACAGCATGCACCTCTACGGCACCGCGGCGGACCTCGACGTGCCCGGCGTCGCCAACCGCACCGTCTACCAGAAGGCCGAGACCTGCGGCTTCTCCGGCCTGGAGCGGTACGACGTCGACCATCAGCACGTCGACAGCCGTGCCGACCTCGGCCGCTCCTGGTGGTGGGAGAGCGGCACCATCTGACCTGCCGCAGCCCGGGGGCCGGGGACCGCACGAGGTCCCCGGCCCCGCACACTCCCCGCCCTCACCCGGAAGCGCCCCCGCACATCCACCACCCCCACCCGGAAGCGCCCCCACCCGGAAGGTCACACCCCCATGCCCCGCATACCCCTGGGCCGCGCGGCCCTCGCCGGCCTCGGCACCCTGGCCGTCATCGCCGCCGCCGTGCAGCCCGTCAGTGCCGCACCCCGCACCGAGAGATCCGAGGGCCCCGTCGCCCACGCCTTCAGCAGCGCCGCGGCCGAGTACGGCGTCCCGCGCGACCTCCTGATCGCCCTCGGCTACAGCGAGACCCACCTCGACGGCCACCACGGCCTGCCCAGCCAGGCGGGCGGCTACGGCGTGATGCACCTGGTCAGCAACCCCGACCAGCACACCCTGGAGCTGGCGTCCCGGCTGACGGGCGACACCGCCCGCGAACTGCGCACCGACACCGCCGCCAACATCCGCGGCGGCGCCGCCGTCCTGCGCTCCTACGCCGACCACGCCGGACTGAGCCAGGCCGAGCGCCGCGACACCGACACCTGGTACCCGCTCCTCGCCCGGTACGGCGGCGCCACCGACCCCGCCACCGCCCGGCTCTACGCCGACACCGTCTACACCTTCCTGGCCGAGGGCGTCACCGCCCGCGCCGAGGGCGGCGAGAAGCTGACCCTCCCCGCCCGGAAGGTCGCCCCCGAGCGCGGCGCCTACGAGTC
Source organism: Streptomyces sp. NPDC026659 (assembly GCF_040638245.1). Lineage (NCBI taxonomy): Bacteria > Bacillati > Actinomycetota > Actinomycetes > Kitasatosporales > Streptomycetaceae > Streptomyces > Streptomyces sp. NPDC026659. The sequence continues at coordinate 170,816 of NZ_JBEZXY010000013.1, forward strand.
GGCCCTGGCCCCGGCCGCACAGAGCCCCGACTACCCCTCCGCCCTCTGGGTCCCGGCCAACGCGGCGAACTACGCGGTCGGCCGCACGGCCGCGATCAGCAAGGTCGTCATCCACGTCACCGAGGGCTCGTACGCCGGGACCATCAGCTGGTTCCAGAACCCGTCGGCGCAGGTCAGCGCGCACTACGTGGTGCGTTCCTCGGACGGCCAGATCACCCAGATGGTCCGCGAGAAGGACACCGCCTGGCACGCCCGCTCCGGGAACGCCAGCGGCATCGGCATCGAGCACGAGGGGTACATCGACAACCCGAGCTGGTTCACCGACGCGATGTACCGCTCCTCCGCCGCGCTGACCGCCTCCATCTGCGCCCGCTACGGCATCCCCAAGGACCGCGCGCACATCGTCGGCCACTCCGAGGTGCCCGGCAACGACCACACCGACCCCGGTCCGAACTGGAACTGGACCTACTACATGCAGCTGGTCGGCGGCAGCACCGGCGGTGGCGAGGTCCAGCTCAGCTTCCCGTCGTACGACACCCTGCGCTCCGGCTCCACCGGCGCCCAGGTCTCGGCCGCGCAGTCGCTCCTCAACGCGCAGGGTTTCGACGCGGGCACCGTCGACGGCAGCTTCGGCTCGAAGACGACCTCCGCCGTGACCGCCTTCCAGCAGGCCCGCGGTCTCGCCGCCGACGGTGTGGTGGGCGCCCGTACCTGGACCGCACTGCTCTCGGCCGGCACCACGCCCGCCCTCAGCCAGGGCAGCACCGGCGCCGCCGTCCAGCGCCTCCAGCGGGCCCTGACCGCCGCGCTCGGGCGGACCGTCACGGCGGACGGCGACTTCGGCCCGGGCACCCAGCAGGCCGTACGGGACTACCAGACCAGCCGCTCGCTCGGCGTCGACGGCCAGGTCGGACCCGCCACCTGGGGCGCGCTGCAAGCCGGCCGCTGATCGGCCTGCCGACGGCGTGGGGCAACTCTTCGGGATCGCCGGCGGCCAGGGGCTCACCGTGACCGGGGGGGGGCTTGTCGTGGCAGGCACTGATCGACGGCGGCTCCAGTGAGGTGAGGTTCTGCGGCCAGAGGCGGGATGAGCGGATCGGGCGGGACCGCTGCCCGGATGCCCGGGTGGGTGGATGAGGATGCCGCCCTGCCCCGACGGGATCCGCTCCGAGCGCGTCTCATGCCGGCCTGGAGCGTCATTCTTCGTGATGATCAGTCATCTTCCGACAGGGGAACAGCCGATGGGGTCTGCACGGTTGTCCTGACCGAGGTCCGGCGCCGTACGAGTGGGGAACTCGGCACCGCAAGGGTCGTCCGCTCCGTCAGGGACAGGGTTCCCGGGGTGCGGTACGCGCGCCGCATACTCGGACCAGAACGCGTTTCCGCAGGAGGACTCCTTCATGACTGACCGGCCCTTGACGCTCATGGCAGTACACGCCCACCCCGATGACGAGGCCACCGGAACCGGAGGGATCCTGGCGCGATACGCGGCGGAGGGCATCCGCACCGTTCTCGTGACATGTACGGACGGCGGTTGCGGTGACGGACCGGGGGGTGTCAAGCCGGGCGAACCCGGGCACGACCCGGCGGCGGTCGCCTCGATGCGACGTCAGGAACTCGAGGCGAGCTGTGACGTCCTGAAGGTCAGCGATCTGGAGATGCTGGACTATGCCGACTCCGGGATGGCGGGCTGGCCGGGCAACGACGCCCCCGGATCCTTCTGGCAGCTTCCCGTGGAGGAAGGCGCGGCCCGACTCGCGGAACTCATGCGGCACTACCGGCCCGATGTGGTCGTCACCTACGACGAGAACGGCTTCTACGGTCACCCCGACCACATCCAGGCGCACCGCATCACGATGGCGGCGCTGGAGATGACCGCGCTGACACCGAAGGTGTACTGGACCACTGCGCCTCGCTCGATGATGCAGCGGTTCGGTGAGGTGATGCGTGAGTTCCACGAGGACAGGCCGGACCCGGACCCGGCCGAGACCGCCGCGCTGGCCGAGATCGGTCTTCCCGACGACGAGATCACCACGTGGGTGGACACCACCGCGTACAGCGGTCAGAAATTCGACGCCCTGGCCGCGCACGCCAGCCAGGGCGAGAACATCTTCTTCCTCAGGATGGGCAAGCAGCGGTTCGGCGAGCTGATGGGCATGGAGACCTTCGTCCGCGTCCAGGACACCACCGGTGCGGCCACCCCCGAGAACGACCTCTTCGCCGGCCTGCGCTGATCCGCTCGCCCTGCCGCCTGGTGGGGCGAGCGTTTCTATCGCACGGCGCGGTTACGTGGGGAGGGTCCTGCGAACCGTAGTGACGCCCGCTAGCCCGCCGGGTAGGGACCGGACCGACTGGGCCGTGTTTCAGAACTCGCTGACCTGTCTGGTTGGTCGTCCGGGGAAGTCGCGGGCGGCCATCCAGATGGTGAGGTCGCGGGCGATGTCGTTGATGCTGGTCGCCGTGGTGACCTCGTGCTCGTTGCGGGCGGTGTCACGGCGGACGATCTCGTAGCCGCCTTCATCGAGGACGGCCACGGAGGCGAACCAGACGGGGTCGTCCTCGTCGGGCTGGACGACCACGAACGTGTTGTCGGAGTTGTCGAGGTCGCTGATCATCATGAACAGCGCGTCCTCGGAGGGGTCGTCGATGCGGTCGCCGTTCTCGCTGTCGGCGCCGTAGTACTGAGCCCCCATCGTTGCCTTCCCCTCGCCTGTTCACCTGGATCGCGGTCAGCATGGCATGAGGAACCGACGGTTCAGGCCGGTCAGAGCCATTCGCCGAGCGCGGCGATCAGGACGGTGGCTTCGAAGCGGACGGCGAGCTTGTCGAACCGGGTGGCGGCCGCGCGGTTGCGCTTGAGCCGGTTGATCCCGCACTCGACCGCGTGCCGGGCCTTGTAGTCCTCGCGGTCGAAGGCCGGAGGCCGCCCGCCGGTTGTGGTCCCCGCACGCGCGGGGCCGGACGGGATCCGTCGCAGCCGCCCCTGCGCGCGGCCCCCTCGCACTGACGCCTCGACAGGTGTCAGATGGTCGGCATGCGCAGTGCAGAGGGGGTCGGGCGACCGATGGGCAGGACGCCGACCACGATGAGACGGGGCACTTCGGTCGCGCTGCGGGCGTAGCTGGTGATCCATACCCGGTCGTCGAAGTCCGAGTACCCGGCCGCGTGGCTGCTGTGGTCGCCGACCAGAAGCATGCTGAACGGCGGCCCGGTAACAGTGTAGTTGGCGGCCTGCGCGAGGTAGTCCCGTTCCACGAGCTCGCGATCCGCTTTGGTCTTGCGTCGCTTTACCTCGATCACGAACCGCAGCCCGGGCTGCGGGGTGTAGGGGACGTCGGTGTGCCCGGAGGCCACGTCGATGACCTCCCGCTGGACGGTGCCCGGAGTGAGCAGTCCGCCGGAAGGAAGCCGCTGAGGAGCCACGTGCCGCGCCTCGGCCGCCGTGAGGGTTGTGGCAAGGGACGTCGTTCATAAGTCACCCCGAGTGCCGAGCCTCGTCGTCGGCTGGCCGTGGCTCCGGAGCCACGGCGTTCGCGTCTCAGCTGCTGCTCTCGGTGCTTTCACTCGTCTCGCTGATCTCAACGCGTCTGCCGGTCTCGGCATCCGTGATGATCGTGGCGTAGAGACGACGGCGGCGCAGGGCGAAATCGTCCACGCCGATCACCCGCGGGACCGCCTGCTGTGGCAGCGGCAGGCGCCGCAGATGGCGCAGCGCGGTGCTGCGGGAAACGGGCGTGGCCAGCAGACCGGCGAGGCGGGCGGCTGCCCGGCCGCACAACTCCCGTGCCACCTGGGATATCTGCCCGGCAAGCCGCACCGTGCGGCGCTGATGGCGCTCAAGCAGTCCGGGAATCTGCTCGCGGAAGGTCTGCCGCCGGCAGCCCAGGACCGGGCAGACCAGCCGCCGTACACGCAAGTGGACGACGACCTTGCGGCCGTCGACCGGCACGTCCGTCACCGTCCGGCCGTGGTACCCGTGCACCCTTGCTGTCGGCGTCCCGCACCCCGGACACGGCACCGCCACATCCGGGTGCGGGCAGTGATCACCACCGCGTCACCGCCGTCCGCCACGTTCTCGACGGCCAACGCCGACAGCCCGGAAAACACCGCGTCCATAAGGAAGTTGACATCCATCACAAAATCATGATTACGGGCGGCTACTCAACGTCACCACCGACTACGGGCCAGAGCCTGATTCATGACACTTCCCTGCCGATCAAAGTTACGCAATGAATCGTCATAAGCCGCCATTGCAGGTGCGCGGTGCCCTGGCGCGGGTACGGTCGGAGCGATATTCCGGTCGGCTTTGAGGGGGGTCGCCATGTTTCCGGGTGTTGAGATCGCTGCGGGCTACGTGTTCGCGTGGGCAGTGCGCAAGGCGAGGTTGATTGGGGGGCGCGCTGACAGCGAGGTCGACCGGGCATTGGAGACCGGGATGAACCGTCTGCATATGCTGGTCAGCAGCAAGCTCGGGCAGGATCCGGCGTTGGAACGGGCACTGGAGGAGGCCGAGGAGGGTCGTGCGGAGCTGTCGGAGCGTACTCGGCTGCGACTGGAGGGCTCTCTCGATGAGGCCGTCGAACGCGACGGGCAGTTCGCGACTGCGCTGAAGGCGGCGGTGGAGGAGGTGCAGGCTGCCACTCGGGCCGCAGGCAAGACGACTGCTCATGGCAACGGCGTGGCCGTCGGCAACAACGTGGAGATCCACGCAGAGGGTGGTTCCGTGGCGACCTGGGAGTTGAAGGGAAACGTCACGGTCGGGGCCGTAAACCCTCAGCAGCCGGAGACGGACAAGGGCTGACTGCCTCCGGCACCACAACTGCTCCGACCGGCGCTGCCGCATCGGTCGGGGCGAAGCCCGTCATCATCAGTGCCTCCGGCAACAGCGTTGCCGCCTACCGGATCACCCAGCACGCGGCGCCGCGACCGCCTGCTGCTTGGCCGCACCAGGTCGGCACCCCGCCCAAACGGGCCGCCTGCTTCCAGCACCGTGCCGAAATCGCCGTGCTCGCAGCGGCGCTGGCGAGCGGCGGCTCGGCCGTCCTGGGCCCAACCACCTCTGTCGCCCCTGCCACTCCCGTGGGAGTGTCGGCGAGGAGTGGTGCTGCAGGCGTGGTGGCCGGGCTCGGAGGAGTCGGCAAGAGTCAGCTCGCCGCCCACTACGCCCGGAGCGCGATGGAGCACGGTGAGGTGGACGTGCTGGTGTGGGTCACCGCAGACACCAAAGCCGCGGTGATCGACGCCTATGCCGATGCCGCTGCCCAGCTCATCGGATCGGCCGCGCCCGAGGATCTGGAACAGGCAGCGGAGGCGTTCTTGGCCTGGCTGGCGCCCAAGGCCGGCCGGCCGCGGTGCCGGTGGCTGGTCGTGTTGGACGACCTCGCCGACCCGACGGCAATGAACGGATTGTGGCCGCCGCCCTCACCGACCGGCCGGACTCTGATCACCACCCGCCGCCGGGATCCAGCCCTCCTCACCGATCGCCATCTCATTTCCGTCGGCGTCTTTTCTCCCGACGAGTCCCACGCATACCTCACCCGCGTGCTCGCCCCCTACGCCCTGGCCCACCCCGCCCAGGAACTGGACGCGCTTGCCCGTGACCTCGGCCACCTGCCGCTCGCTCTGGCGCAGGCCGCCGCCTACATCGCCGAACTCGCCGACACCAGGATGACAGCCGCCGCCTACCGGCGTCTGCTCGCCGACCGCACCACTGCCCTGCGCACTACCGCGCCCCATCTCCTGCCCGACGATCAATCCCTCACGGTCGCTGCCACATGGTCGCTGTCCATCGAACACGCCGACTCCCTCAAACCCGCGGGTTTGGCTCGCCCCATGCTCCGCCTCGCCTCCTTCCTCGCCCCCAACGGCATCCCCGACACGGTCCTCACCAGCACGCCTGCCCTCGTCCATCTCGCCCGCCACCGGACCGCAGGCGCAAGCGAGGCCAGCACGGCCCGATCCACAGTCCAGACACCCGCCCGCACCGAACAGCATGATCAGATGGCCCGCCTTGCCCGCGGCCCTGTCACGCAACCGGCTGTTCCCTCGGTGACCCATGACGAGGCCCGAGCAGCTTTGAGCGCACTTCGCCGTCTCAGTCTCATCGAGCATATGCCGGAGGTCCCAGCGACCGCCGTGCGCGTCCACCAGCTCGTCCAGCGCGCCGTCCGCGATGCCCTCGCTCCCCCCGAACACGGGGAGCTGGCCCGCACCGTCGCCGACGCCCTCATCGACTCCTGGCCCGACGCCGAACGCGAGACCCCTCTCACCTCCGCCTTACGCGCCAACACCATCGCCCTCACCGACAGCGCCGGGGACGCGCTGTACCGGCCCGCAGGACACCGTGTCCTCTACCGCGCTGGCAACAGCTTCCTCGGCGCCGGCCTGCCCTCCTCTGCCACCACCTACTGGCAGGACCTGACGTCCAAGAGCGAGCAGATCCTGGGGCCCCGGCACCCGGACACGCTCCAGGCCCGTGCCCACCTTGCCGTCGCTCACCGGCAGGCCGGAAACACCAGCGAGGCCGTCGCCCTCGGGGAGCAGGTACTCGCCGACCTCGAGCACATCCAGGGCCCCGACCACCCCCACACCCTTGTCACCCGCGGCTACCTCGCCACCTTCTACCAGCAAGCCGGACGCACCAACCAGGCCGTCGCCCTCGGGGAGCAGGTACTCGCCGACCTCGAGCACATCCAGGGCCCCGACCACCCCCACACCCTTGTCACCCGCGCCAACCTCGCCGCCTCCTACCTGGAGGCCGGACGAGCGGACGAGATCCTCCCTCTGCTCGAACGGGGAGTCCGTGACGGTGAGCGCATCCAGGGTCCCGACCACCCTGACACCCTCACCGCCCGCAACAACCTTGCCGTCTCCTATCGACGGACCGGACGCACCAGTGAGGCTGTCACCCTGCTTGAACAGGTGATTGTCGACTGCCAGGAGGTCCTGGGTACCGATCACCCCGAGACTCTCGCCGCCCGCGGCAACCTGGCCGACGCCTACCGGCAAGCCCGACGCACGAGCGAGGCCATCAGCGTCGGGGAGCAGGTCCGTACCGATCGTGAGCGGGTCCTCGGGCCCGACCATCCTCACTCCTTGACGGCCCGTGCCGGCCTCGCCTGCTCCTACTTCCAGGCTGGGCGCATCGATGAGGCCGTCCGCATGGAGGAGGAGGTGGTTGCCGACAGCGAGCGCGTTCTAGGTCCCGATCACCCCGATGCGCTGGAGGCCCGCGCCAATCTGGCCTCCAGCTACCGGCGGGCCGGGCGCACCGATGAGGCTGTCGCGCAGTTCAAGTATGTGGTGGCCAGCTACGAGCGGGTCCCCGGCCCTCAGAGCTCCGCCCTTGTCCTGGCTCGCAGCGAACTCGTCCTCTGCCACCTGCAGTCGGGGCGTGTCAGTGAAGCCGTCTCGCTGTCGGGAAGCCTGGTGACCGATAGCGAGCGGGTGTTGGGTGCCGATCATCCTCGTACCATCCTCGCCTGCGGCAACCTCGCCACCGCCTATCAGCATGCCGGACGCACCGGCATCGCCCTCAGCCTGCAAGAAGAGGTCCTCGCCGACAGTGAGCGCATCCTGGGCCCTCAGGACCCCGGCACCCTTGTCGCTCGCGTCAACCTGGCCACCCTCTACCAGGAAACCGGGCGCACTGACCAGGCCGTCAACCTGTTCGAAGAGGGCCTCGCCGATCTTGAGCGAATTCTGGGCCGCAATCACCCCGACACCCTCACCACCAGAGGCCACCTCGGCGACTGCTACCAGGATGCGGGGCGCACCCAGGATGCCATCACCCTGCTGGAGAAAGTGGTCGCCGACAGCGAACGCATCAAAGGCCCCCACCACACCGACACCCTCACCGCCCGTGCCAGCCTCGCCGAGTCATACCTGCAGGCCGGACGCCCCCACGAAGCCGTCACCGTCCAAGAGCAGGTCCTCCTCGACCGTGAGCGGATCGGTGGCCCGGACCACCCTGACACCCTCACCGCGCGCGGCAACCTCGGCAGCTTCTATCTACCTGCAGGCGGGGCACGTCGACGAAGCCGTCACCCTGCTCGAAATGAGGGTCGCCGACGACGAGCGCATCAACGGCCCCGACCACCCTGACACCCTCACCGCGCGCGGCAACCTCGCTGAGGCCTACCTGCATGCGGGGCGCACCCAGGATGCCATCACCATGCTGGAAAAGGTGGTCGCCGACAGCCAACGCATCAAGCGACCCGACCACCCCCAGACCCTGGCCGTCCGAGGCAGCCTCGGCCGCGCCTACCACCAGGCAGGACGCACGGACGAGGGTCTCGCTATTGAGGAGCAGCTGGCTGCCGACAGCTCACGGGTCCGCGGTCCCCACCACCCCGAAACTCTCATCGTCCTGGGCAACCTCGCATTCGCGTACCAGGACGCGGGACGCCTCGGGGAGGCGATCGACCTCGGGGAGCAGGTCGCCACCGACCGCACGCGAGTCCTGGGCCCCGACCACCCCAACACCCTCATCGCTCAAGGCAACCTCGCATTCATGTACCAGCAGGCGGGGCGTATCGGGGAGGCGATCGAGCTCGGGGAGCAGGTCGCCACCGACCGCACGCGAGTCCTGGGTCCCCTTCATCCTCAGACCCTGCTCACCCTCGAGAAGCTCGCCACGTCGTACCGACTCGCAGGACGTATCGAGGAGGCGCTCCATCTCGGGGAGTACGTGACCGCCAACCGGACACGGCTTCAGGGAGGGAGCGAATGACATCGCGCTATCGCGAACAGCCCCCTGGTCCTCGGTCAGCCGGCCCTGCCCCCTTGAAATGCCTGCCTGTCATCCTCATCCCGAGCGGCGGCTCGAACCGTGCGGCAGCCACGCTGCCGGGCCGGTCGGTGGCGGACGGCAGGGGGCATGCTCCAGCCGGGCAGCCCGCGACACCGTACTCCGCGCACGCACACCAGCCGGGAGCCGCAACCTCACCACACCCGCTGGTGCGTGGCGCACGAGCGGACTGCCCTCCGCCGCCACAACATGTCCCTCCGCGCTTCGCCAGGCCACGCCGCGCTGTGCACGGCGTGCCGCGTGCGCTCGCCCCACCACCGACGAGCCAGCGTGCTGGTGAGTCACGGCCGTTGCTCTCTGGTGAGGGCCGGTTCCTCCGTGTAGCGTCGCTGTCGGATGTCGTGATTCGCAGTGCCTGCCCGCGCTCTGGCGTGGGCGTTTTGCTGTGCGGTGCGGGAGCAGGGCATCACGTTCGGGTCCGCGCGGTGCGGGTCCGATATCGACCGGAAGGCTCAGCATGACCAGCGGAACCGTCAAGTGGTTCAACGCCGAAAAGGGCTTCGGCTTCATCTCCCAGGACGGCGGCGGCCCGGACGTCTTCGCGCACTACTCCAACATCAACTCCTCCGGCTTCCGTGAGCTCCAGGAGGGCCAGAAGGTGACGTTCGACGTCACCCAGGGGCAGAAGGGCCGCAGGCAGAGAACATCAGCGTCGTCTGACCTCATTCGGCTGCAGGTCCCGGGGCAACCCCGGGACCTGCAGCCGAATCCGGAAACGACAGCGGCTGCCCACACAAAAACGGCCCGAACGACTCCTCCACCACCGCGTCGCAGACGTGAACCGCTGACCAGTCCGCACCACGACGTACCACTCGGTGCCATCCGGGATCCCCCCCCCGCACCGAGCACACAGGTGTGGGCTAACCGGCCTGGAACGTCCAACTGGCCCCGCAGCCCGGGCAAACAGCGCCCCCGCACCGCACGCCCGACGCGCCGCCTGGTGGCGATCGGTGACATCGATGTTGCCAAGGGCGGCCAGGACAGCCGCCATCAGCTCTCCACGAGACCCAAGAGCTGGCAGCCCTCCTCCCGGTCGGATCCCGGGAACGCGCGGGCAGCGCTGCGGCGTGATCACGGCATGGACGAGGAGACCAACCCGGCGCAGTCCGCCACGCCCCACAGCATTTCTGCCCAGCTGAGTGCCGCACTGCGCGTGGCAGGCCCGCGCGATGTGCGCATAGACGACAGCATGTTCCACCCCGGCCTCGACCTCGGCCCCCAGTCGGCGTCGTTCCGGCTCCAACTGTTCACCGCCCCCGGCCTGCGCCCGGTTGCCGTGGTCACCCAGTGTCTGGAGGACGGCCCAAGCCTGACCAACGCCGCGGAGCGCTATGCCGCCGCGGTCTGGGAGCGACACTGCCCCGACGATGCCGAGCCTCCCCTGTGGGTGCAGCGACAATTGTGGGGCGACCGGCCGGGCGCCCACCAGGAGGAGAGGTGGTAGCTGGTCACCTTCACCTCGGCCGGGCCGTACCGGCTCGGCGTCCCACAGTGGAGCCCCCTGACTGACGACCAGCTCGAACAGCTGGTGGGCCGTCCGGTCGATGCGGGCCGTGGCGCCGCATACACGCCCCGGATCCCCGAGCCGGAGCCCGAACCGCACTTCGAGGTCTGGCCGGTGAGCCGGCTGGGCCTTCCTTCGCCGTTCCGTGAAGCCGCGTGCATGCCCACCGGCGCCTCGCGATCGCGGCGCCTGCTGCGCCGCATCCTTCCCACCGCCCGCACCCGCACGTGCTGCTGGTACCACGGCGGCAACTGGCACGCCGTCACCCGTCTCGCGGTCACTGCCCTGGACCGAGCCCGACGCGAGGTTGTTCCCCACGACGAACTGGCCGACTTGGTCGACCGGTACGCGCAGGCTGAAGGCACTTCCGAGTGGCAGCGTCAGGCGCTGGAGAGCCTGTTCAGGCCAGCCGTCGCCGTGCAGCCCGACGGTGAGGGCGGCTACATCAACGGCCAGCATCGCGTCCAGGCGCTGATGGACGCCGGGGTACGGCGCACCGTGGTCCTGGTCTACCGCTGGCCGACCGTGTCCCCTTGAGCATCTTGCCGCCCCGCATCAGCTCCTGCGCGTATTCCTCCGCACTCACCGGCACTCCGTCCCGCTCGCAGCCCCGGCACGCTCCCACCCGCGTCCCCGGGGGACCGCCGTGGCCGGCTGTCCCTCACCCAAGGGCCGCCTCGCACAGGCCACCGCCCCGTTCATCGTTGATGCGCCTCCAGGGCCATGAACGGCCGGTCCTGCTCGTCGAAGACCAGCAGGACCGCCCGCCAGGTCCGGGTCTTGCTGCTGACCTCCAGCTCCGCCCGGAAGCCCGCTGCCCGGGCGGCGGTGGCCAGCTCCAGCTTCAGCAGGTGATGCTCCGGCGATTTGTTCGCCAGCGCCCACGTCTCGGGTCGCACCTGGTGGCAGAAGTGTCGGGCCCCCGTGGGAGGAGACACGCGCGAAGAGCCGTCCCCGGCACTCCGGACACGCCAGTTCCAGCCCCGCAACGCGGTGGACGTCCCACAGGACCGCCCGCAGCCGAGGTCCTGTGGGACGCATCCAGTTGGCCCCAGTCCGCGTGCACGGTCGTATACCCCATCTGCGATTTCTCGGTGTGGGGTCGGTGGTGGTGAGAGTCGGTCGCGCTGGTCCAGGGATGGGTGTTATGGGGCTGGTCAGTGGGTGTTTGTGGGTGGGTGGGCCGCTGTCATGAGGTGAGAGGTTGAGGGGTGGGATCGCTGTCGTGGGGCTTTATCTCATGGCAGCTGATGTTGTCTCAGGTTCGTAAGTTCTGATTCCCTCGGGTGGGCTGGGCCGGTGTGATCGTGGGGTGGATCAAGAGGTAAGGGCCGGTCGTGGGCCTGTGCTGCCCAGGGGGTTGGTGGTGCGTCGTTTGCTGGAGCGGCAGCAGGCGGGGGAGCTGGCCACGCGGCATGTGTGTGCCGTCGCTGAGACGGTGGGTGTTTCGGAGCGTACGGTGTGGCGCTGGCTGGAGCAGGCGAAGGCGAAGGCGAAGGCGAAGGCGACGGGGCGGGTGGAGGCGCCTGTCCGGCAGGGATACGCGGTGTCGGATGAGGTGTGGGAGCTGCTGGGTGAGGCGGGGGGCAATGTCTCGGAGCTGAGGCGTCGTCTGGTGGCTGCCGGTGGTGAGGTGCCCGTTCCGTCGATGTCGACGTTGAGCCGGGTGATCCGCAGGGACCGACGGGCGGGGCGGGCTTTGCTGACCGGGCGGGAGCCTGTTGTGGCCGGGCCGAGCAGGCCGGATCTGCTCAGCGAGCTGGGCTTGAACGTCGTGGCCGGCCAAGGCACCGGCGGGCAGGTCTTCCTGCGGGAGCAGAAGTACCTGGCGCAGGTCCCGGTCCTGGTGCCGGGTGCCCAGGTGGTGCACACGCCTGCTGTTCGGTCGGTGTTGCGGACGGTCGCGCACGCGGCCGCGGTGGGGGGCGGTGGTGTGTTTGTACGGCGATGCCGGTCAGGGAAAGACCGTCGCGTTGCAGTACGCCCTGTCCCAGCTGCCGCACCCGGCCAGGGTCCGCCGGGTCCACGTCGGTGTGCATCCGACGGTTCCCGAACTGCGCCGGGTGCTCGCGGACGCCCTTGAGCTGGGCAGGCGGCTGCCGCGCGGGGCGGGGGAGGCCGACCTGATGCTGGTGAACGCGCTGCGGCAGCCCCGTGTGCTGGTCCTGGACGAGGCACAGCGCCTTCCGGGGCCGGCGCTGGAGTTTCTGCGCGGGCTGTGGGACCACCCGGACACGGACACGGCACTCGTGCTCGCGGGTGCGGACGGCGAACGGGCGCTGCGCCGCGTGCCCGCGTTGGCCTCTCGGGTGCTGACCTGGGAGCTGGTGCCGCGCCTCAGCCCGCGCGAGGTGGCCACCGTGATGGCTGCCTTCCATCCGCTGTGGGAGGACGTGACCGAGGACGATGTCGCGTGGGTGTGAGTTCTCATTTTCGCTGTAGTGGAGAAAGGTCTCTGAACTGCGATGCGGCAGGTGGCTGAGAGGTGTCTTGGGCAGTTCTTTCGTGTCGTAATGGTGTTTGACCTGCGCTGCAGCAAGTTGGATGAAAATCCCGCAGATGTATTGAGAATCCTGGGGTTCATCTGAGGATTCTTCGCCGCTCGCGCGGGAGGCAGCTGGCCCCGTCCTGTCTGGGCGGGGAGCAGCTCGCAGACCACCGGGGAGCGCCTTCGCTGGGTGAAGTCGGGAATTGACTCAGTCCTGCCTGCGGCGTTGGCCGTACTGGAGCGTGCCCAGGGCTCGGGGATGGAGGTGGGGGCGATCACCGGCCCGGCGACGCCTTCGCTTAGGAGCGCACAACTTCCTGATCTTGACCTTCAGGGGACCTCAGGTGACGAGAGACGTCCGCGCATTCGGCTGGAGGAGTTCCGACGCTCCACCCGCTATCGGTCCGTGCGCTGTGAATCAGCCCGGATTCGCGGAGATCGAGTCGAGTGTGAGATCCCGTGCCTCGGCCTTGGCGCTCTGGAGCCAGTGCGTGAGCCAGTACGCCAGCTCGGCCACGGGAGTAGTTCCTCGGACCACGGCGCGCGGTCGTTGTCCCAGACGGTCAGCTCCGCGTCGATGTCTGGGAGCAGCACCGCAAGCGGCCCTTCGGCCCGGCCGGGGACGCGTCGCGATGGCCAGCTCACCTGACCGTGCGACCGTTCCCGATCGCTGGGGCCCCTCGACTTCCGGTCGAGGGGCCCCAGCGAGTGCTTCTGCCCCTGTATCTGCTGGCCGTAGCCGGTCGGTCACGGCAATGACGTCATGAGACGAGGCACTGTTCACCAAGTTCGGCGGGCGTCGAAATTGAGGTCTTCTCTGCGGGCTGAGTCGATCTGTCTGTTTGCGTAGTCCTGCAGTGCGGCGTACAGCCGCTCCTCCGGAGAGCCGGCGCGCAGCGTCGCCCGGACTTCCGTGGCGCGCTGCAGGATCTCAAGATCTTGCGGGTACGGTTCGCCGGGGGAGGCCGATTTTGATCCGTTTGTTACGGAGCTCATCAGCCTGCCGCCGACCTTGCGGTACAGCTCCTCCGAGAGCTGAACGGCGGCGCTCAGCACCTCGGCCACGAACTGGGGCTCCTCCCAGAGGAGTCCGCGATGTGCGCCGCTCAGCAGTGGCGCAACAGCGTCTATTCGCTGGTGCTCACCCGACCTGAATACCTCCAGCAGCACGTCACGTGCGGCGCTGGCGTACACGTTGCCGGCGACGGTCGCGAAGAGCTTGGTGCCGTACAGCTCGCGCCGCCAGGGGTGCTCACGCTCTTCTTCGAACCATCGTGTCAGCCTCCGCAATAGCTCGACGCGGCGCGCGCTGTTCGTGAAGGGGGATCGGGCGTGCCAGGCGAAGGGCAGTGGATCGAAGCCCGGCTTGGGATCCTGCTCCCACGACTCCAGCCGTGCCAGCAGCAGGTCCAACGCCTCGTCTTCGTGACTTTCCGACAGGGCCGCGATGGCCGACTTGACTCGAGGGTCATCGATCGTCCGTGTCTTGGCCAACTCCGCCAGACACCCTTTCCGTTGCTCCGGGGTGAACTCGGACCACGACAGGCCGGCCGGGTCGATGAATGCCCAGCAGAAGTCCGCCGCGCCTCGCGCCAGACCGGAGAACGGAACTGAGCAGATAAGCGCGATGGCGTCTTCGCGCGAAGCCGCATTGCGGATCATCGAGACGGCCAGGCGCAAGACATCCGTGCCCATGGCGCTGTCGGCACGGGTGGCCAGCTGACGGGCAATCGCGAGTTCGTGTGGATGCAGTACGTCCCCTGCCGCCAGCCGTGCCGCGCTGGCCCGGAGCACGGCGCGGACCGGTGCGGCGCGACTGGCGTCCGCAAGTTCCGCCGCCATCTGCCAGGCGACGTCGGGCTCGTCCTTCCACAGGGCTTTCAACGCCTGCGGAAGGACAAGCTCCGCTGTGATGTCGCTGCACTCCAGGGCCCCACGGATGATTGCCGCCGCACGCGTAGGTCGTTCCGAGGCCATGCCGGCGATGAGGGCCGTGCAACCTGGCGGAGCCTCGGCGAACATCTGCATCCCGTGCTCCAGCAGGTCGCGCAAGACGTCCCAGGCCGTGGCGTCGTCCCAAGCTGTGGCCTGGGAGGATGCCTCTGCCAGCCGACGGCTCCAGCTGTTTTCGGTCGCTTCATAGTCGTAGTCCTCGCCTACCGACCATTCGTGGCAGTCGCTGTGCAGCAGTACGGCAAGCCGGTGCGGAAGCGAGTCGGGCAGGGCTTCCAGCACGACGCGCGCTGCGGCCGCAGCATCCGGAGAGCCGTACGCCACATGCCAGTGGACCGACCGCCGCACGGCCAGCGCCACCAACGGCCCGGGCCGGACTTCACGTGTGCGCGCGGCCAACGCCTCCAGGGCGGGCACCAGCCAGTCTGCGAACTGCCCGACCTGGCCGCTGAGAGCCTCCGCGAAACTCCGTGCCGCCACGCCCGCCCTCATACGGTCCGCCGAGCCGTACGCCTCGAGCAGTACCCGGTACGCCCGGTCGCGCACCGGCGCCACACGCTCAGCCAGCAGCGGCAGACGCGAGATGGTGAGCATCCGGCCGTCGAACTCGTGTCCCTCCGCCACGGGCTCGAAGATCCGGTCCAGCAGGGCGAATGGCATTCGGTCGGCGGTGCGCACCGGGCCTTGCTGCGCCCATCGGGCGACCGCTTCGACCACCGCTTCCTGGTAGAGCAAGGGCTTGTCGGGTGAGTAGGAGGCGAGGTCGCTCAATAGCCCCAGTGCCGACTGGGAGGACGAGCGGAGGGGACGCATGTCGTGCTGTCCGAGTTTCCACAGCAGGTCGAGGGCCTCACCGAGATGCTCGGGGTCCTGCGCAACCGCAGCCAGCACCGGAGGAACGTCGTCCAGCAGGCGAGGCGCATTGGCCGGGCCGGCCTCCACCTCTGGACGTAGGAGGCCGAGGACACGCCGTGGCTGGAACGGGGCGATGTTGCCTATGACTTTCAGGAGATGGCTGCGGGTCGAGGCATCGCCGTCGGTGTACTCCTGTTCGATGGTGTGCCACAGCGGCTCGAAGGGGGACCGGCCGGTCGGCCTGAGCCGGCTCCACTGCCAGTCCACTCGGCCAGCGTTGACCAGTGCGTTTGTCAGCGGTTCTCCGGCGGTCTCGGCCAGGACGCGCTCGAGAAAGCCGGTGGAGGCGCCGGTGTCCGGATTGATGGCGGCCTCGGCCAGCAGCACATCGCCCAGGAGATCAGGAAGGATCCGGTGCGAGGCACCCCTGCGTGCCAGCACTCCGCTGCTCACCAGCCGGCGCAGCTGGACCTGAAGGACGCTGTCAGGGGTGCCGAGCAGTGCCGCCATGGACTTGACGAAGCGCGGGACATCCGTGCGCACGGGCTGCAGAGCCGCGACGGTGTGCAGCACGGCTCGGTCCTGGTCGCGCGTCGCCGGGTCCGTCAGCGCCGTTTCGATGAACGCTTCCACCACCTCCCGGTGCAGGCGGACATCGCTCTCCATCCGCTGGGGATCGAGCCTGCCGCGCGCGATCTCCACCGCGCTGAACACCAGTAGGAACGGTGAATCACCCACGGTCGCGGCAAGTCGGCGGGCCAGGTGCCGCTTCGCCTCGCCGAGCGCCTGTTCTGCGAGTCGGGAGGCATCTCGCGTTGAGAGTTCGCCGAGTTCCCACGTGGAAACCCGCGCGTCGTCCACCCGCACCTGCCTGAACGTCCCCCTGAGTACTGTCGTGCCGGACGGTCGGGTGGAGACGACCAGGACGGCCCCGGGCCGTTCACGGCGGAGTGCCCGGATGATCACCGCCAACTCGTCGGGACGTTGGTGGGCGTCCTCGATGATGACGAGCAGACTGTCGTGTTCCGGCAGTTGCTCAACAACATGCTGATGGACGCCCTCGGTGGCGAGCAGCACTTGCACGACGCCTTCAGAGCGGCGGGCGAACTCTGCCGCGAGCGTCTGCAGCACACGGCTCTTGCCGCCGCCCGCCGCGCCCACGAGGACACCGATCCTGCCCTCGGTGTCGTCATCACCCAAAGCGAAGGAGAGCAGTTGTTCAACGAGATCGGATCGTCCGACCAGGTCCCAATGATGGCTGAAGTATGCGGCAGCCTGCGGATCGTCGAACGCTTCCTGCGGTGTGAGCCACGGATTAGGCGCGCCGGGATCCGCGTGAAAATACTGATTAACCGTCAGATTGCCGTTTTGTACTGCGTTTGTCGTGCCAGCGTGCGTCGCTGAGTTGATCTGAACAGAAGCGTGCGTGCCAGAGTCCCTAGCGTCAGGAGACGTACTGCCTGGCCCGCTCTTCATGTCCATCGTGCGTCCTTCTTCTCGGCTACGTCAGAAACTGCGGCGCGGGGTACGGAAGCTGGCGAGCAGGCGGGCGGCGAGCTCCTCGGCGACGCTGTCGCTCTTGGCGTTCAGCTCTTTCATGGTGAGCGATTCGTCCGGGTGGACTCCCAAGAGGTGGTGTCTCATCGGGAACTGGGCTGTGCTGCGGGGCAAGCGGCTCATGGTGTCTTCGCTGACCATGGTGGCTGGATCGATACCGATACCCAGGGCGACGGACAGCGGGTCGGGCAGTGGCAGCCGGACGAGGAGAGCCAGTAGCCGGGCGATCTGCTGGGGCAGCTCAACCGGGTCGAGTACGGCTCCCATGTCGTCGTGGGGGAGCGGCTGCCATGCGGAGCGTTGTCCTGTGCGCAGGACTGCCAGTCCGGTAGTGCCTTGGCCGCTGTCCGGTGTGGTCACCAGAGTGTGCTGGTCGTCGGCAGCTGTATCGAGTAGCTCGGAGAGAGTGAAGAAGCCGTCTTCCCGGCCGGTGCGGATGAGTTGGTCACCGAGCTGGGCCAGTTTGCGTACCTCAATGCGGCTGCCGGAAGGGATCGGGACGAGATGGATCTCCAGGCTGGCTGCACTCGTACTGAAGGGTGAGTTGTGGCCCGTTCTGCGCCAGCTCACCTCGACGGTGTCGGACATCGGCTCCCACTGCGGGCTCGAGCCGTCGGCCGTTGGCTGCCTACCTCCGTTGTGCGGGGTGCGCGCGGTGCCGACCTCTGCGGAACTAGCGGCGGGATAGGCGTTGGAGGCCGAGGCCGAGGCCGAGGGGGCGAGCGCCGTGATCACGGTGATGGCGGCCGCGGCGGCGTGAGCGGCTGCCTGGGGCTGGCTTCCTCCCGCGTCCGCCGTGTGCTTGAGGCCGTCGGCCTTGTCGCTGATGCCGCGGATGGTAAGGGCCTGCAGTTGGTCGGCGAGGTGTGCCGCGCGGGCGAAGCCGGCGCTCTCCATCTCGATCGCCACCGCGTCGTTGTACGCGTGGTGCAGTTGGGCTGAGAGCGCACTGTCGGCGGAGTTGAGTACGACGTCGCCGGAGGCGATGGGCTTGAGGTGCACGGCGGGCGGGCGCGGTGGCCGCTGGCTGCGGATGTGCGAGGTCCACTCGTCGGACCGCAGGGCATGACGGGCGGCCTGTTCAAGCCGGTGGGAGGCCTCCCACGTGTTCGGGCGGGACAGGAACTGGGCGGGGTCCTGCTTGCCGCTTTGATAGGCGTAGATCTTGGTCGCAACCACGACGTCACCGAGCTCGACGTCGTCCTTGAGACCTCCGGCGACTCCGACGAAGAGCAGGGCGGCCGGCTGCAGCCATGAGTTGATCCGCTCGGTGAGGGCGGCGGCATTCGTATTGCCCTCACCGATCTCGGCGATCGCCACCCGCCAGGGCGTGCCCGGCAGTGAGCCCTCCTCGATCCGGGTCCCCGCCTCGTGCTCTGCGCTCTCCAGGTTCGTCAAGTGCACGCGCACCGCCTCGTACTCCAGAGGAAGTGCGGTCAGGACCACCACACGGGGGCTGGTCGGTTGGATCAAGGCAGATTCCTTGTCGCTGTCGGTGAGGGCGCTCGGCGGCAGCCGGAGATCGCACTTCACGGCTGAGCATCGCATCACGGCAATGCCTGTGGCCGGGGCCAGAGGACATGGGCGAGGTTGGAGCCTGGGTGGGTCATTCGTCCAGCCGTTGCAGTGCTGGGGCACTCGGGTGTTGTGCGAGTGCGAGGCCGTCGACCACCGCCCGATAGTGGGGGCGGGCAGAAGCGGTCACCTCAGAGCGGAGGTCCTGCAGCCATTCGACAAGCAAGAACCCCGCCGAGTCGACCGCTCCGTTGCTGCTGACGCAGAGCTGCCGGACCCACCGCATACCCGGCTCGATCTGTTCATGGATCGGTTGTGCCTTGAGGAACCCGACTAGATTGTCGATGGCGAACCTCTCTGTGCCCGCAGAGGTGGTCCAGCTGTCGATCAGGTCACGCAGAGGGCCCAACGTCAGCCACGTGCGCCGGGCCCTGGCCAGCGTGCTGTCCACATGCAAGTCCGCGCCGGACGGCGTGGGGTTGGGGACCAGCTCTTCCATCAGCCGCTCCTGGTGTCCGAAGCGGTCAACCTGCTCGGTAGGCAGTGGGCGGGTCAGAACCGATTCCATGATGTGAGGCCAGACAACGCCGAGAGTTTTCGCCAGCTCGGGACTGTAAGTGGCGGCAATCTTCAGGCCGTGCAGGAGATGGCTGAGCGCCGCGGGGGACACCGTGAGCGTGTCTACGAAGCCGGTCATCACCGTCGGCTCTTCGGCACCGCTACGAAGGAGCGCTTCCGCCACCGCACCATGCTCTTCCGAGTGCCGGTGGTATCCATCGTCGCCCCAAACGCAGGCCGCGCGCGCATAGGCGTCCAGAACCGAGGCTCGCACTGACAGGGCCTGGGCCGTCCGGCAATGCTGCAGCCGGGCGGCCTCAAGGATCGCAGGCAGCGCCGTGCCTAGGACGGGGAGCGACAGCTCCTCGCCGGTCAGCTGGTCCAGCGCCGCCGCAGGCGGACGCAAGGACTCTGCGCGAGAGGCAAGGAGGCTGTTGGCGTCCTCGACCACGAGACGGAGGCCGGCTTCCACGGCCTCCCACGCCACGGCGTGGTGGCACGAGCCCACTGTGGCCGAGCACGGGGCGGACCACAACGGACGCAGCCCTTCGGCGGCGTAGGCCCGCACCTCATGGACCGGGTGCGCGCTACACCGCAGGACAGCTTCACGGATACGCCCGACACGCTCAGTGCCAAGAGGGCCCCTGGCCAACAACGCGACCGTCGGCAGAAGACTGCGTGGTAGTGCGAGGGCCGCCTGACGGCCGCCCTCCCAAGGCTGGATCGCTTCAGACACATCCGCATCGAGATGCGCAGGGCAGTCGAGGATGACCTCCGTCAGAAGATCGACCGACCAGCAGAGCTCCTCGACCGCCACCAGGGTTCCATTCGCCGCCGCGCACACGGCGGCCGCAGCAACCGCATACACGCCGCCGAGCCTCTGCGCGCTGCCATCCCCGTGGTCGAGAAGGCTCTGTGCCGTCTGGAGGTCCCTCGCCAACTGGCTAGGTTCTGTCAGCGTCGGCGGACCAATGCGGCCGGGAAGATCCTGGTGCAGCGCATATCGGTTGAGCAACTCATACTGCTTGGACGTGAGGTCCGACCGGCCACGGCGCCGCTCAAGCTCCTGCCGGATGGCCTCGGACGGTTGTACCTCGACGGCTGCCTGACCGCCGTCTCTCACCAGAACGAAACGTTCACAGTCCAGGTGATCGGCCCAGAACCTGAGTGTCAGGTCATCAAAGACATCGGTCGCGGCTGAACGAAGCCGTCCTGCAACGGCCTGCAATCGTGCCGCGGCCGCGTTGTCCCCACGTCGTTTGGCATCGATAACCAGAGACATCGCCACCTGGGCGGGGGAGAGTTTCAGGTGCTCCTCGCCCGGGAGCTCGCTACTCCTGCGGAACGTCATGTCGGCGACGGTGCGACCGTTCTCAAGCTCCCAGACCAGGGGTGAGCCCAGGAAGCCGTCCAACTCGTCGCTGATTTCGTCCAGATGCCGTACCAAAATGCCGTAGGCGAGGCCGGCCCCGGCCACGGTCCCCACCCGTCTGAGCACCAGTTCCGCAGCCCTGCGAGCTGGCATGACACGGCCCTGGACCAGCTGGTCCAGCCAACGGTCGAGAGCCATGAGCGCGCTCATGCACGGCTGTGGGCCGTTCAGGGCGCCTCGATACCAGGACCAGGCGTCCCCGCGGCCGGGATACTCGCAGTCTCCCGTTCCCAGGAAGTCGCCACGCAGAGCCGGGGCAGAAGCGCTGTCCGGATCCGGCTCGTCTCCGCTCTTGTACCGGTCCTCCGGCCGGACAGCGGCAGCCAAAAGCGTGCTGATCAGCTCCATGCAGCGCACGGGATCCGTCTGCAGCAGGGAGAAGAACGGCCCCCGCCACCAGGCAGCCTGCCCTCGTGAGCGGATGCCGAGGTACTCATGCTTTCCCACTGAACGGCCCCGCACCTCACCACGCAGACGCAGCGGGTCCGCCGACGGCGCGTAGTAGGCCGCTGCGAGCTCCGTGAGCAGCGCCGGGTTCGTCGTGGCGAGGCACCGGGCAGACCCGCCACGGTCCACTGCCGGCATCAAAGTGTGGGCGCGTTCGCGGGCCAGCCGTCGCAGCAGGGTGTCGGCGGCGTCGTCCCGATCCGCACCGAGCAGTGCCAGCGCCTCGATGAACGCGGGCGTGGGGAACTTGGGCACCGATCGAAACATCGCCTCGCGCAGTTGGACCCGCACCGGCCGGTAGTCCGGAACGCCGTCCCCCAGGATCTCTTGTTCGGAGACACTCCGCAGCCACGTCACCACGAGCGTGTCGCACGGCTCGCTGCGGTAGTCCGTGAAGACATCCGTGTGCTCTGCCAGCCAGGCGACGACCGGGGCCGCGACGAGCGGATCGCCATCCTCACCGAAGCGCAACGTCACGCAGCGCAGCAGCTCGCTTAGAAGCTCGGGGCGGCGCACCAGGTCCTCAGTCAGTGCGGCGAGAGCCTCGGCGCACCACCCTGAGGACAGCACCGCCTCCCAGGGAACCTCGTTCCACCGCGATCCGTGCGTGGCCGCCAACTGCTTGAACTGCTGGTGCACCTGGTTCCACCGCGTGAGGAACCCTCCGGCCGCATCCGCCCCAGACCGCAGCCTGATCTGGCAGAAGATACGGCCGGCGCGAATGGCCCACCGCGGCCCGTGGAGGTCCAGCAGGGACAGGCCGTCGTCCAGCAGCAGACGCTTGGTGGTGGCGTAGTCCCGCAGTACATCGTGGGCGAAAGCGTGCTCCTCGTTCGAAGTCGCCGACGACTCGCCGAGCGGAGCGAGGATGCCGTCGGAGCGCAGTGAAGCCAGTGCAGGGCCGGGGAGGGACGGTGCGCGGCGGCCGGTCAGCCGTCCTTCTGCCAGAGAGACGAGCGCCGCTCCGCGGTCTTCAGGCACTACCCCGTTGGCCATCCGCTGGTTGTTCAGCACGAACGCGAGCCAGACATGGGTGTAGACCTCGGCCTCACTCGCCAGCTGAGCAGGCAGTGCTGCGCTCCGCCTGACGGACCGCAGCAGCAGATCGATGAGGGCGATCCGGCGCAGCAGCCAGCGTGATCGGGGATCACTGGCGAGCCGTGCCAACTCCGGCGCCGAGGCCAGGATCTCGGCGATCTCCCGGTCGTCCAAGGACGGCACGATGACTTCGCCGACATCTGTGCACCCAGCCCGGTCCAGCAGGTCCCGGAGAGTGTCCGCCGCGTCGTCCCGGCTGACCAGAACAGCGGTGAGCCCGGCACCCATCGCTGCCTCCACGGCTTCCACGATGAGGCTTTCGAGCCCCTCCTGAGCGGCTTCAGCACCGTCCAGGACCAGAATTCCGTGAGGAGCAGATGCTCTCGATGTGCCGTCCTGGGCCCCGAGTGCGTGGATGAGTTCGTCCAAGCCGCCCGCGTACGAGGACATTGCCGGCACAGCGGCCGCCAGGACGTGTACGGACCGGGTGCGCAGTTCGTCGATGGACCGCAAGACCAGAGCGGTCTTGCCGACACCGGGTTCCCCTCGGACGAGGAGCACATGACCTGCCTGGGCCGTGCTGAGGGCATCGGTCAGGGAGGCCAGCGGAGTCTCACGTTCCATTGCCAGAACCTGGCCCGGAGCGATGCTCAACGTGCCGGGAGTGCGCCGCAGACTTCTCTCCCATTGCGTGAAGAGCCGCTGCGCATCAGGTCCGAGGAAGTTGTTGATGATCTGGTTGCCGTGCTGGACGGCGTTGACCGTGCCACCGGTATCGGCGCTATTGGTCTGTGCCATCGAAAGGTCTTCGACGGGGTGCGGATTTCCGAGCTGCGGACCATCGGCCTGCTCGTCGCCCCCGCTCACCGCTCGGTCGCTTGCGACCCGTGATGGTTGATGGTGAGCGAGCCGTTCTGAACGGCGTTGACCACACCCTTGCGGTCCGCCGTGTTGACCTGTGTCAGCCCTTGCACCGCCGCACCATCAGATGTGCAGGAGCCCTGCCCGTCGACACCGCCTTCACCGACGCCGAGGGGAAGGGCAGTGAGAGCAGTCATCGCCGCTGCTGCGGCGTGGGCCGCGGCGACCTCCTGCATACCGCGAGCATCGGCCGACGCTTTCGCGCCGTCAGCGTAGTCGCTGATGCCCCGGATCGTCAGGGTCTTGACTCCGCCGATAGCAGCCGCCTCGGCCAGCCCTGCGCTTTCCATCTCCACGGCCACCGCATCATTGAAGACACGGGTGAGCCGCTCACGCAGCTCGGAATCCATCGAACTCAGCAAGGTCTCACCAGCCGCGACGGGTTTGAAGTGCGCCGTAGGCGGACCGTCTGACTCGAAGGCTTTTGCATGTAC
This sequence comes from Streptomyces sp. NPDC026659, assembly GCF_040638245.1. Taxonomy (NCBI): domain Bacteria; kingdom Bacillati; phylum Actinomycetota; class Actinomycetes; order Kitasatosporales; family Streptomycetaceae; genus Streptomyces; species Streptomyces sp. NPDC026659. Next base: position 194,327 of record NZ_JBEZXY010000013.1, read on the forward strand.
GCGGCCGGTCCACTCGGTTCCGCGCAGCGCATGCTTCGCGGCCTGCAGCAGATCGTGCGAGGCCGTCCAGGCCGCTGGACGTGCGAACACCTCGTCGGATACGTGCTTGGCCCCGTCGTACGCATAAATCCTGCTTGCGACCACGACATCGCCCAGTCTCACATCGGGCTTCAAGCTGCCTGCTACCCCGACGAAGATGATTGCCCGGGGTGTGAACCGAGTCCTTGCTTGCTCGGCCATCACCGCTGTCGGCCGGTTCCCCGGTCCCACCTCCGCGAGAACGACCTGACGACCCGAGCCTGCGACCTCACCGGCTTCGAACCATGTCCCCTCGTGCACCACTCGGCGCGGATTGATGAGGTGTGCACGCACGGCCTCGTACTCCAGACCGATAGCCGTCAGCACAACGACCGGATTATGTAGACCGAACTCACCTACGAGCAAAGGATGTTCCCCTCACGACCGCAACGTCTGCTGAGCCTACCGCCGCCTCACCGCAGCCCCGTCCCACCCTCGGCGCCGCTCTCGAGTTGATCAGCCCGACCACATCGGAACGGCCTCTGATTTCCTTCCCATCACTCCTTGGCGGGTACAGAATTGGCCGTCGACGCACCTTCGCCCCGAACCTCTAGGACCAGGCGTGACAGCCACAGATGACATCACCATTGGCAAGCTGATCCTGGCTGAGTACGACAGAGTGAAGGAAGAACAGAAGACCCGGATAGGTTTCCGGGACAACCTCCTCTACGTCACCCTGGCCGCGATGGTGACGGTACTGATCGGCGCTGCCCAGACACGCCACGCCGAACTGCTGCTGGCACTGCCCGCCGCCACGTCCGTCCTGGGGTGGACATACCTGGTGAACGACGAGAAGATCAGCGCGATCGGCCGCTACATACGGACCGATCTCGGGCCCCGTCTGAGCGCACTCGCAGGGGAACCGGAAAGCCTCTTCGGATGGGAGGCGGCGCACCGACGCGATACCCGCCGGGCCCAGCGCAAGGTAATCCAGTGCGCGGTGGATCTCACCGCTTTTGCCGCGGTACCGCTGGCGGCTTTGACTGCCTTCTGGGTCTACGGAGCGGGCGCGGCCGTCCCGCTTGTCGTCTCCCTGCTTGAGGTCGTGGCCGTCGCCGCTCTGGCGGTCCAGATCACTCTTTACGCCGACACTGGGCCTTAGTGTGCCTTCTCGTTCATGGTGAAGCTGTGTTCTCGGCCTGGCCTGTGTAGATGTGGGCAGCTGAGAGACGCTGAAGCGGATGTTCAATAGCGCTTGGCCTGCAAGGTGGGAGAAGGCCCCATCTTGGAGTGAGGGTTCCTGGGCCGGGTGGAGGTTCATCAGGACTGGCTGTGTTCGGAGATATCCGTAGCGCTCGGATCGCGTCTGCGGCCGACTACGGCGAGAGGCAAGGGCGCCCGCCGGGGGGGCTCAGCCGCGGCCGGTTGTTCGTGGGCAGCATGGCGGGGGAGCTGTTGCGGCCCTCCTTGAAGTGAGCAGTCCTTCGAGGCTGACCTGGGCGTTGCTCGGTTTGGTGAGGCGGACGCGCTGAGATCTACTGATGGGTAATATTTCACGTTGCGTCGACTTGCGTCATTTGACCTGCAGTTTTCTTGGATCTGCTCAATGCGAGCGTGGGTTGCTCAGCGTTGCGGAGCCGCCGGTAGTGATGATCGATGGAGCGCTGTGGTTGCGACCTTCTCCACTGCCCGGCCGACGGCTTGGTGAGGTGCCACAGGTGCCGACAGTGCGTCTCCGCTGGTGTCGTCTCGTTGGCTGGGCCGCTGCCGTGCGGAGTTGCTGATCTGCACGGCGGTTGAATGGACGAGCTGGCAGATCCGGCGTCAAGTGACGGGCTCGGTATGTCGTGGCACTGGTGACGCGAACGGCTCGGTCAAGAAGCGGGGCAGGTGCTCAGCCCAAAAGGGGACCAGTCCCGGCCCATGGTCTTGTTCGTGCCGTTTCTCGGTGGGATGTCAGTGCCTGCTCCTAGTCTCTCTGTCATGACATCAGCGATGCCTCAGTAGCTGTTGTCGTTCCGATCTTGAAGGGTGTGTGTCGAACGGGAGTCTCGATCGGGTGATCGCGGCTGTCTGCGGGCATGAGTACAGGGCCTCTTGGTAGCTCGGGGTTGCGAAGCCAACCGAGTTCCAGGAGACCCTGTTGCCGCAGTTGTACGCGCTCGCGCCGCTGGAGTTCAACTCGGCTGCACCGAGGTGTGATTGTGTCGCTCACCCGGAACGTGTTCGGCGGTATCCCTCGGACATGACGGACTCGGAGTGGGCCGTGGTCCGGCCGCTGCTGCCGGTGCCGGGCTGGATGCGTGGCCGGGGCGGGCAGCCGGAGGCGTACTGCCACCGCGCGATACTCGATGCGATCCGCTACCTGGTCGACAACGGCATCAAGTGGCGGGCGGTGCCGGCCGACTTCCCACCGTGGGACCGGGTCTATGCGTTCTTTCGCCGCTGGCGTGACCACGGCCTGGTCAAGGAGTTCCACGACCGGCTGCGCGGGCAGGTCCGCACCGATCTGGACCGGGATGCCGAGCCGACGGCCGGGGTGATCGACTCGCAGTCCGTCAAAGCGGACGCTGTCGTCGGGTCGGACAGCCGCGGGTTCGACGGCGGGAAGCTCGTCAACGGGCGCAAGCGGCACGTCGTGGTCGACACCCTTGGCCTACTGCTGGACATGATGGTCACCGCCGCGGACATCGGCGACCGCGCCGCCGCGCGAGTCCTGCTCGGGCGGGTGACCGATACGCACCACCGGCTCGCCCTCGTCTGGGCCGACGGCGGCTACACCGGCGTGCTCGTGGATCACTGCCTGACCACGCTCGCACTGGTGCTGACGGTCGTCAGACGCAGCGACGACCAGAAGGGCTTCGTGGTGCTGCCCAAGCGATGGATCGTCGAGCGGTTCTTCGCCCACCTGATGCGCACCCGTCGCCTGGCACGCGACTACGAACGCCGCACCACCAGCGCCGAAGCGGTGATCTACTGGTCGATGATCCTGCTCATGACCCGCCGTCTTGCCCGACGACGTTCACGCCCGGAGCCGGCGTGAACCGGCCCGGCGCGGTCTCGGCCAGCCAACCACGAGCGACGAGGCGTTTCGCCTTCGACCGCAAAGCTTCCACCCGTGCCGGCACCACGTCCATGCCGAACGCGGCAGCCATCTCCTGGCAGGTCAGCGGCCCTTGATGGAGCCGGGCCCGGTCCGCGAGCACGGTGAGGATGCGCTGGTAGTCCACCGACAGCACCGACCAGGTCATTCCCTCACGCGACACAGGCACCCGTGATTTCGTCTTCGCCGCATCACGGGGCGGCACCGCACCCGGGGCGGCCTTCACGTCAGCGGTGTCGCCGCCGTCCGCAGCCAGCACCGTGTCGACCCGCCGACGGGCGATCGACCACTCCTGCCATTCCTTCTCGGCCGCGGCCAGTTCGGCCTGGATACGGTCTGCCTCCTCTCGCAGTCCGTCGACCCGACGACGAGCGACGCGCTCGTACTGTTCCAGCAGTCCCACGACCGACGGCATCCACGGCCTCCCCGAGAGCGGCAACACGACAGGCCACCACTCCCACGGAACCACCACCCCTATGCCTGACCAGCGAAAACGTCGCCCTCAGGTTCGGAACGACAACAGCTACTACACGGTTGGTCACTGAACTCCCGGGCGATCCCGCCCGTCTTCACCTCCATTACAGCCATGGACATCCCGCGGTGCCTTACGACTACGAGGACACCCTGGAACCCTGGCATGTCGCGGTCACTTATGGGATAGCGGGCGACGAGGAGTGGGAAGCCGAAGAAGGGGACGGGGGCGGTCACGCCCCGGCGGCGGACTCCAAGATCGGGCACCTCATCCTGTGGAGGCTGCGTGACTGCACCGGCGACAACCGGTGGGAGGCGGCGGACGCCGAGTCCGGCGATCTTGAGGTCATTGTCTCCGCCGTCCTTGGCCGTTCCGGACGCACCGGCTACAGCGCCGTGTTCGAGAAAGGGTCACGCATCCCGTTGGTGATCTGTTGATCCTCGACCGCGTCAGCCTCGACAAGGCGTGGAGGGGTTTCGGGCTGGGCCCGGCTCTGGCTGCCGAGGCGATCCGCCGCCTGTCCGGGGGCTGTTGCGCGGTAGCGGTGTTTCCCGGCATGGGCGAGTATCCCGAGGACCGTGAGCAAGTCACCGAGACCTATCGGCTCCAGGCGAAGAAGGAGATCGCCGCACTGTGGGAGAGCATCGGCTTCCAGCCGTTCCGCCGCGGGGTGTGGCTCCTGGACACCGCCCTGCGCCAGCCGGAGGAGCTCATGCAGGCCCGCCGCGCTGAACTGCGCGCGCTCGGCAGGCCTTCCAACTGCCCCCATCCGCCTGAGAGCGGCCTGCCGGACGCCACGGCTGCCGCGGAAGGGGCACCGGAGTGAGTCGGCGAGGCCCGCGTATGTTCTGGTCTCAACTTCAGGCGCCACATCGCGGATGACACGAACACCGAAGAAAGAGAGGGAAGTGGGGAGCCATGGGGGAGAGCGAGCCGGTGGGCGAGGACATTCAGGATGCGCTGGACTGGGCGCGGCAGCGCCTTGAGGAGATGGGCGTCTTCACGGCGCAGGACGGACTGCGGTGGGCGGCGGCTCATGGGCTCGTCCTGTCCGTGTGGCGCAACGGTCCGATCGAGGACGCGCACGCCTCCCGGCCGACCAGCCGTCGCAAGGCATTGCGTGACGGGACGATGTTCGCCCGCAACACTTGGCTCACCCGGCAGGCCTTCGACGTCCTGGGCTCCGACGACCAGTTCCGTCTCTACGAGCTGGAGGACCTGGTCCTGGACCGGGACATGGTCTGGCCGGGATGCGAGAGGACCCTGACGGAGTTCGGCTGGGGATTCCTCGGGGAGATCAAGAAGCAGGTGAAACAGCGCATCGACATGTTCAGGCACTTCGAGAAGATCCTGCCGGCGGACGACTTCCTCGTCTTCGCTGGCGCTCCCCGGATCGGGACCCACGACGATCACTACGGTATGCCGAAATGGCCTGCCTGCGTGGACGCGGCGATACGCCGACTGCGCGGCGAGGACGAGGAGTTCTGGGACGCCCGGGGCGACTTGATGACTCGTATCGGTTCCGCTCCCGCTCCCGTCACCGCGGACCTTGAGGCGACCCGGAAACTGCTGCTGGAGTCCCCGTGGGAACTGGGCGCCGGAACCCTGGACTGGTTCGCCTGGAACCCGATCCTGAGATCACCGCGCCCGACACTCTAAGCCTAGGCGGGAAACAGCGGCTATGCCCACGCAGTGGGCGCCGCCGTCCGTGGTGCACCCGCCCGCCGTGGCCTGGTGTGGACTGCCCGGTGGGACGGAGAAGAGGAGCGGCACCTGGGGGTGTGGCCTGGGTGAACCGCTGTGGTCAGTGGGAGTTGTCGGCTGTTCCCGGTCGCAGCAATTCCGACATGCGGTTGAGTGCTTCGGCGGTCCGGGCCTCCTGTTCCTCTTTCGGCAGTCTGACGAAGGCCAGCTCGGATGTGCACCGTTCACGCAGGTCGTCCCGGTCGAACCAGCGAAGAGGGTGACGGGGGTCGCCGGGGTCGTAGACGCCTTGTCCGTACGCCTCCATGAGTGTCAGGTCATACCGCCGGTGGCCGTGACTTTCGTCCGGCGGGAGGAGGCCGCCCACCATGCGGTTCATCCAGTCCTCCCGGATCGCGTGCTCGTCATCGGGTTCGTCGGCATCGGGGTCGTAGCCGAACACGTCATCCGCGTTCCGAAGTCCGGGGAACATGTCAAGGACGTCGCCGATCTGAGGCGGGTCGGTGTTCTGGATGACGATCCACAGGGCGTACTCGTCGGCCAGGCACTGAGGACGCGGGATACGCCCTTTCCCCAGTTCGCTGCCGATCCGCATGATGCGCTCACCCATGCGCACCAGCCAGTGGTTGTTGACCTGGGTGAGAGCCAGTTCAGGCAGCTCGCGCAGGAGGCCGACGTCCCGGATTGTCGCCTCGCCTTTCAGGTAGGCGGCGAACTCGTAGTTGAACGAGGTGTCCAGGTGCAGCTTGCCGTCCCGGGTGGGGGCGAAATCGGAGAAGTCGACGGTGTTGGCCAGGGCCATGGCGTCTGCCGGGGTGAGCGGCTCACCGGTGAAAGACCTGTTGAACAACTGCACGACATCGCTGACCGACTGGTCGATCTCGACGCGATCTTCGGCCTCTGGAGTGGCCTCGGCATCAGTCAGTTGCCTCAGCGCCGTGACGCTGAGCTTCAGCGCCCGGGCGAATCCTTGCAGGTTGTCCGCCCGGAACCCGTCCAGCGCGCTGGCACTGTCTGCGCTGTTCTCGAAGCGCCGCCAGGTCGCCAGAGATACGTCAGCGCGCCGAGCAGTCTCCTGCTGTGTGAGGTTCAGCTGGGCACGGCGCCGCTTCACCGCGTTGTTCGGCGATTCCTTGGCCATGCTCGCCCCTTCGCGTGTCCGACAGGTAATCTCCATTGAGATTAGCACTCATTGGGTGCTCATTTGATGTTGGGTGTGAGTTGGTTGTGGTGCAGGACAGGGACGGGACGGCCGACCGGAACACCGGGCCGGCACGGAATCTCGGGCAGGGCTGGACCTGAATCTCAGCGCGCGCGGGACGGGAGAGGGGGATGCCGCTGTCTGGCGCTCTCCCGAGGACGCCGCGGACACGATGCGGTGCGCAGGGAGAAAGGGAATCTCGGCACGTGCCAATCCGAACCAGGCAGGCCACGTGCCGGCTATCTGACGAGAAGAACTGCCGACGTCCGGTGGTCGGCAACCCGGTGGGGAAAACCTGCGTGTGCTCTTCAGCCTCCATGCGCTGCGGACAGGGCTGTTACCTCGGCCTCCGCATGACGCTCAGCTGGGCAGACCGGCAGATTGCGGGGCTGGATGTCCGACCCCTGGTGCAGGATGAAGGCACTGCGCTCCACGCCCTTGCGGAGGGGTGCCAGGGCCGGGGGTCTGCTGCGTCAATAGGGGGCGTTCGTGTTCCAGCGTCATCTTCACCGTCACGATGACGTCAATCTGATGATGTCCGCGCTGGGGAACGATCCTCAGTGCCTGCCGGTCCTGATCGCATGGGGTTCGGCACTACGGCGGGACATGGCTTCGGCGTTGCGGGAGGTCATCGCGACCGGAGCGTGGCAGAACGACGTCTGTGTCCGCCGCGCTGCGGCCCACTGGCGTGAGGAACCCCGCTTCCACGTCTTCCTCGACCACGGGCTCGAAAAGCGCCGAAACCGCGGCCCCAAATATGAGCACCTGAACACCGCGCTGCTGACGTTCCCCGAGACCCGCGCCGCCCTGTACCGGGTGAGCGCGGCGGAATGCCCGCAGCACTGCCGCACCAAGACCGGCACCTTTGCCGAGGACCGGCACGTGGATGACTACCGCGAGGCGCTGTTCGGCTGGTACGCCGCCATCCAGCACGCGCACGCCTGTGTCGTGAGGGCGGCGCACTGGTTCGCGGAGACGCAACCGCCCGACTCCCGCCGGCCTGAGGCCTTCATCGACTGGATGACCGGAAACCGGCGCCGACACAGCAGCAATACCGTCCAGGAGACGGAGCTGGCTGCCCGGGGCGCCTTGCGGGAAATCATCCTGATGATGCAGGCCTGGAGCCCGCATACCTTCGAAGCCATCGACGTGGCCTTCCAGAGGGCGGAGGGAGAGCGCGCATCCCACGCCTGGGGCGGCGGCTTCGAGCCCGCCGGCCGGCCCGAGGTCCAGGCCGCCGCGGAGGCACTCGCGAGCGTCCTGGGCCCGCAGGAACGCCAGCAGGTCCGGGCGGTCATCGACGAGATCGAGACCGACGACGAGTTCCGTGACATGGACCTCGCGAAGGACAGCACGCTGCCCTGCACCAGCGACCGGCACCACACCTACGGCGCCGACCCCGGTGAGCGCGAGGACTGCGCCAAGGCCCGAGGCCGCGTATACGAGGAAGCCTCTCAGCCCTGGAGTGAGGGCGTCGACCACGCGGCCGGTGCCGCTCGGCTAGCCCGGTTCCTCCTCGGACCCCGTGACGACCGAATCCAGACCGCTCTTGCCGCTGCCCGGGCATCTGTCGCCCGGCAGACCACTGAGAGGGCGCCGCAGGTCTGGCACGACAATGCCGAACTCCTCCGGGAAGCCCGCGAAGCCGCAGGACTCGACCTCCACGCCGCCGCCGGCCACCTCGGCATCAAGCCCGCCACACTCCAGCGCTTCGAGCAGGCCACCGGCAAGCTCCCCGGACGCCCCGTCTCCCTCAACTACCTCCAACTCCTCACCCTGACCTACAGTCAGGCGACTCGCACCCCTCCCGCCTGTATCCCGCAGGCCATCTCCCAGCCGGTGATCTCACTGCCGACCACCCTGTAGGACGCACCCGCCGCACGCCCCTGCCGCCACTCCACCACTATGTGAGGAATCCGCATTGTTCGAAGAGATACATCACCGGCTCTGCGGGCGCCCCACCAAGTCCGGCGCTCCCTGCCGTGCGCAGTTCTCAGGTCCGGGCTTCGCCTGCAAACTGCACACCACCGACCACGAAAAAGCCCTCGTGGAGGCCTATGAGCAGGGCCTTCAGGCCGGCCGGGCGCAGGAAAGGGAGTGGAGACAGCGGGCCGAGACCGCGCAGGTCGAACACCTTGAGCACCAGGTATGGACCCTGCGGGAAGAACTCGACGCCAAGAACCGCCGCTTCGAAGTCGACGGCCACCAGACCGTCACCGTCGACGGCTACGGATACCGCTGGGACGGCCCCGGCACGCTCGAGGTCGGCGACCGTGTGCTCCTGCCCGAGAACTACGTCAGCGCCCTGCGCCACGGCCCGGGCCCCTTCCCCGGGACTGTGACCGAACTGGGCACCACCTACACCGGGACCCTCAGCACGATCATCTCCCGGACCCCTGCCACCCCGCGGCAGACCGGCTGACACCACACGCCCACGCCAACCGGTACCCGACGACCAGCGGAGGTTTTCCGTGAAACGCGAGCGCGCCACCACGCTCCTGAACGACATGCTCGACCGGCTGGAGGAAGGAGGCTGGCCGCTGGACCTCGTCGACGAGATCCTCGTCTTCGGCTCCTACGCACGCGGCGCACTGAACCCCTCAGACGTCGACCTGGTCGTGGAGCACCGCACCGACGACCGCCTCACCTCCGAGTTCCTCCACGCCCTGTCCTACGGCCGCGACCCCTCCGCCTCGATGAAACGCGCCCTGAAAGGCAACAGCCGCGGCCTACAGATCCACTTCCGCGAACGCAAGACCCTCGAAGCGGAAGGTTTCGAACTGACCTTGCTGTGGACCCGCGGCGAACCCGTCGACACCGCCCGCACCCGGCTCGCCGCCATCACCCCCGACCCCGAGGCAGGCCGTGCCCCACGCGACCACATGATCGAAGACTTCGACGGCATCGACCGCTGGGTCCCGCGCCCGGTCCGCATCGATCTCACCGACCTCGTCGACCGCAAGGCGGCCACCATCCGCCAACTCCAGCTCCCCAACGCCGAACCCGCCCATCCCGCAGCCCTCGCAGCCCTCACCCGCTGGAGCGACACTAGCCCGCTACGCCGCGCAGCAGCAGCCGTCCTCGCTCATCTCGAAGCCGCCTCCCGCCCCCTCGACTCCGTCTACCTGCACGGGGAACCGGTCATCGGCAGCCGTTACAGCGACACCGCATGGCAGACCGGCATCGGATTCGGCTGGAGCCACTACCGCCGTATCCCCCGCCACCTGCAGGAGGGCACTGACTGGTTCGAGGTCGTCCGCCCCACACGGACCCAGCCCCTGCACACTCTCCACATCACCGTCCAGGACCGCTCCGCTCTGCCCCGCCGATGACGCAACACCCACACCCGGGTGAGCTGCAGGGCCGCGCGCAGGACGTGGACCGGGGTGTGTCAGGGTGATGGGGAAGGAGGTGGTGTCGGGTGAGTACGCTGCGGGTGGACGTGTTCGCATTCGACATGCCGTGTCAGCAGTGCTCGATGCCCTTGTGGTGGGTGTTCGGGCTACTGCCTTCGCACCGGCCGGACGGCAGCGAGTTCAGCACGACCGACTTTCCCGAAGCCGTCGATGTGGCACGCCGGATCCTGGCCGACCCCACCGGCGACACCATGGACCTGGCCGCGCAACTGCACGACCGCCCCGCCTGGCAGCGGGGGCGCAGCTTTAACCCGAACACGTGTGGCCGCTGCGGGCACCAAACGGACTGGCACGTCCTCGACGACGTCATTCACCGTGCCCTCCGCGGGCGATGGGTCCGCGCAGCAGAAGGCAGGGTCGCGGTGCCGCAGTGGCGCGCGATCCGCGGTCGCGGGCAGAGAATCTTCTGGACACCGTGAACCACCCCGGCCCGAATGCTGAGCGGCCGAATGCAACGGCCCCCGTTCACCGGCTGCCGCATGAGACGGGGCATCTCGCCAGCAGACGGTCCCGGCCGGTCCGGTGACGCCGGGCGGAGGCCGTGCAGCTTCCCGGGAGTCCGGCCTTCCCCATGAGCCGGATAGATCTGTTCGGCGGTGAAGACGGCACCCTGTCTGCTTTCGTGGTGTCTTCAAGTGCTTCGCGCATGGGGAGGCCGTCGTGAGCAGTACTCGCACATCCCGATCCGCCACCCGTAAGTCCACCCTCCACCGACTCAAACCTCCCGAGGGCACTACCCCGGAATTGCACAAGTTCGTCCGCGAGAGATACCTCGACAGTGAGGATTACCAGGCCAGGGAGTTCACCCGCCAGGGGATGGAAGGCCTGCTGATCACCGGAGGCGTTCCCCGAGGGCGCGCCGACTGGTGCAGCGCGGTGGAATCCATCACCGGACTGGAAGTCAACGAACGCAGCCGGGCCGCGGCGGGACTCATCCTCATACGCACCGGCGGTGGCACCTACGCGCTGAGTTACGGGGTAGGGCAGCACATGCTGGATCCCTACTTCCGTGACGACGAGTTCGGACTGGAGTTCGCAACCCGCTGCCTCAACGACGACGGGGTCATCAAAATCCGCAACCAGATCATGGACGGCAGAGGCCGCGTCGACGAGTACTCGGTGTCACGGGGCGAGCGGATCGACGACTTCGGCCTGGACCGCTTTGGTGCCGTCGTCCGCCGCATCTGCGGCACCGTCAGCGGACTGTCACTGACCTCCCTGGAGACCGGCAGGACACGACAGATCCGCGTTGAGTGCTCACAGGCCACCATTAAGAAGAGCTAACAGAATGCTCTTGTGAGGGCATGTCCCCTTCCTCGGCGGCTCGTTGAATGAAGCATGGGGAAGGGACCGCCGTGGGTGGTGTCGGACGACCTCTGGGGGCGGATCGAGCCGCTGCTTCCGCTCAGGCAGCGCCGGTCGCATAATCCCGGACGGCTGCCGCTGGATGACCGCAGGTGCCTGCAGGGCATCCTGTTCGTGCTGCACACCGGGATCCAGTGGGAGTGGCTGCCGCAGGAGCTTGGTTTCGGCTCCGGGATGACCTGCTGGCGGCGGTTGCGGGACTGGCACGAGGCCGGCGTGCGGGACCGGCTGCACCAGGTGCTGCTGACCGAGCTGCACCGTGCCGGGAAGCTGGACTGGTCCCGGGCGGTGATCGACGGCTCGCACCACCAAGCCCGTCGGGGCGGCCCAAAACGGGGCCGAGCCCGGTCGACCGCGCCCGACCGGGCTCCAAGCACCACGTGATCACCGATGGCCTGGGCACCCCGCTGGCCATCACACTGACCGGCGGCAACCGGCATGACGTCACCCAGCTCCTGCCGCTGCTGGACGCGGTCCCGCGCATCCGTGGGGCAACCGGCCGCCCGCGCCACCGCCCCCAGCAGCTGTTCGCCGACCGCGGCTACGACTACGACAAGTACCGGCGTCTGCTGTGGAAGCGCGGCATCAAGCCGGTCATCGCCCGCCGTGGTGTGCCGCACGGCTCCGGGCTGGGCACGGTGAGGTGGGTGGTCGAGCGCACGAACGCCTGGATCCACAGCTTCCGGCGGCTACGGATCCGGTGGGACATCCGCGACGACATCCACGAAGCGTTCCTGAAACTGGCCTGCTGCGTGATCACCTACCGACGCGTCCAGGCTTTGTGTTAGCTCCTCTAAGCTCCCCCTGGCCACCGCCGTGGAACAGTTCCTGAGCGACCTCCAGACGATCGAAGACGTCTGCTCGAAGCCCGATCCGCTGCCGCAACTGCGTTTTGTCAGCAGGGTCCACACCCTCGACAACCGCAGCCACAAGGCCGTGGAGGCCCAGGCGGTCCTGGAAACGCACCTCACGGACCCGGACAGCCCCCGCCTGACCATCGGGATCCCCGACTCATGCCAGGAAAGCTATAGCTCGGCCCAGGCGTTCCGCGCCAGACGAGACGCCCGCACGATCGAGACAAGCGACCTCGAACTGAACCACCTGCTGCAGCTCGTACAGGACAAGCCCGAAGGAGAACGACTCAAGGCTCTCGGCGACGTACGGGTCACCATGTTCAGCGACGACGACTACCAGACACCGGCAGGCGTCACCACCAACGGAAAAGAGTGGCTCATCGCCGACATCACGATGGGCACCGACCGTCTCTTCTACGGCAACGGCAAATGGTTCTAGGTAGGGGCCGGCTTCCTCGAGACCCTGGAGGAAGAACTCGCCGCCCTGTTCTCCCAGCCGCAGACAATAACCCTGCCGCCGTGGCCCAAGGGTCCGCCCAACTCCAAGGGCCACGACTCTCACGACGAGGACTGGTTCAACCACCAGGCAGCGAAGCCCGACGGGTATCTCCTATTCGACAAAAAGGACATCGTCACGGAGAAATTCAGAGGAGGGGGACTGGAGATCTGCGACGTCCTCGGCCCCGAGAACCAGCTGATCTGCATCAAGAAGGCACCCGCCAGCACAGCCCCCTCAACCACCTCTTCGCCCAGGGCGTGGTCGCCGTCGAGACGCTGCGCAGCGACTCGACGTACGGACTAAATTCCTGGAACAGGTGGCCGCGCACACGCCGGACCATCGCCTGCTCCACGACTTCGGCACACTCCGGGTGGTCTTCGGGATCCTCTTGAAGGACGGCCAGGACATCCGCGTCGACTCACTGTTCGCCTTCGCCCAGGTCTCGCTGCTCCAAGCGGTCAGACGGCGTGAGGTCGCACCGTTGTTGCGCCGTTGATCCTGCGGTGCCGCAGATGGCTTGCGACGGGTTCTGGACCCTGCTTGGGCCGTTTGACCTGCGGTCCTGCAGGTTGGGTGAGCCTGCCGCAGTTGTGGTGAGAACGCCTATTGCGGCGTGCTGGGGGAGCGCTCCGGAAGGTGATCATGGACGCAGTTCAGGGAATGCCTCCTCCCAGACGTCCTTGATGGCTCTGCTGATGAGCTTGTGGAGCACTGGCCACAGCTCACGCAGGATGTTCCAGTTGAGGAAGCGGCACAGGTCGTCACGCATGCCTTCGGCGAGCACTGTTCTGTACAGGCTCATGCGCTGGCGCGGCAGGTCGAGATCGAGGGTGCGCAGTCCGGACCACGCGATGTGCAGCGGCAGGTCCACCCTCCCGTGCTCGGGTCCGACCGACTCGTTCAGGCTGGCGGGTAGTCGTCGTCGACACCTCGCTCGCAGCAACGCTGCGATGGAGTTGGGGTCGTCGTGCACAGGGTTCATCTTCCTTGGCGCGTCGGCTCTGGGTTTGCACAAGTGGGTGCGCCGGGCCTGCGTACTGCTGCTCCGCCGGCTGGGGGTGGTAGCCGGTGCGCGTGGCTCGTTGGCGGGGGAGGGCTACACACTCTACGAAGCCGCCCTTGCTGTAACTCCCCACGTGAGAGGGGTTGGTGCTCCGGTTGGGATGCGGTCGCACCCGTAGAGTGTCCTCTCAGCACAGCAGGCCAAGGGGAGAGGGCGGGGGCGGGTGGGGCAGCAGTACGTGCTCGGGGTGCACGGGATCGGGCAGGGCAAGACATCGCAGCGGGAGCTGACCAAGAGCTGGCGCGATGCCCTCGATCGCGGTGTGAAACTGCTCCACGGCGGCGCAACGCCCACGGCGGCGAGCATGCTGGCCCCGGTGCTGAAGGTGCCGCACTGGTCGGCCCTCCTGGCCGATGACGAGGGCGGGCTGAGCACGAGGGAGGCGTTCCCTGACGACGCGACACCGTTCACCGCGGACGAGGAGGCGTTCATCGTCCAGGCACTGGACGACCTGCTCACCCGGCAGGAACGCGCCTACGCCGCGCAGGTCGACCCCACGACCCTCGGACTGCCCAAGGTGCCGCCGAGCATCACCCGGCGTGCGATCGCCTACGACCGGCGCAAGCCCGGCGGCCGGGCCAGCAAACTCATTCTGTCCCTGCGCGAGGTCCACACCTACCTGGCCGAACCGGACCTGGCCAGCCTGGTCCGCAAACACATCCTGGAGAGCGCCGACGCGCACACCACGGTCCTGATCGGCCACTCCCTGGGCAGCGTGATCGCCTACGACCTTCTCCGCCACGAGGAGATCGCCGCGCGCGGCACGGCGGGTGGTGCCGTGCACACCTTCGTCACCTGCGGTTCGCCCCTGGCCATCCCCACTGTCCAGCGGGGCATGGGCATCACCGACGGGCGACTGACGCAGATCGCGCCCCGCCTGCGGTGGATCAACGTGTTCGACCCGGACGATGCCGTCACCGGCGCCGCTGGCCTGGCCCTGACGACGGACCAGGTCAGGGACGTCGAGGTCGACAACGGCCGCCTTGACCCGCATGCCGCCGTCAAGTACCTGCGGTACCCTCCCCGTCGCCCGCGCCGTCACCGACACCTGGTCATGACCGACGAGCACGCTTTCGCCACCTCCGAGCGCCGCCTCCTTGTGATCGCCGTCAGCGACTACGACGACGGCACCCCGGCCAAACGCAGGGCCTTCCGCGACGGGATCGACGCCCAGGTCGCCGTCGTCGAAGACTGGTGGAACAGCCCTCACCTGGACGACCAGCGCCGCTTCGAACCTTCCCACCCGCCCAAACCCCTGCAAAGCGTCCATGATCTGAGAACGTTCCTCATCGACGAGAACCTCATCGACGCATCCGACGACGAAGCCCTCGTCATCTACCTCACCGGCCACGGCCTGGCCCCTGCGGGACCACAGCACTTCCTCCGTCTGCCCGACACCCACACCGACCGGCCCCTGGCCACCGCGTTCCCCACAGCCGAACTCATCGCGGCAGCCCTCGACTCTCCGGCCGAGCACGTGCTGGTCATGGTCGACTCATGCTTCTCCGGCCGCCTCGCCGAAGAACTCGACCGCACCCTGAAGCCCCTGCACCCCGACCGGCACGCCCTGAGCTCGCTGGTCGTCCTGGCCGCAGGCAACGAAGACAGCACACCCCGCCTGCGCGCCTTCACCGCCGCCCTGGCGGCCGTCCACGCGCACTGCGCCGACGAAGCCAACGGATACGCCCGCTCTCACCTGAGCTGGGAAGACTTTCACACCATCCTGGACACGGTGTGGGATCCGGCGCAGATGGCCGACCTTCACGTCCTGTGGCCGCCTCGCAGCGCTAGCCGTCGCCTCGCCGCCCGTGAGCTGAGCCCCTGCCTGCCCAACCCCGGCCATACCGACACCACCCTGCTGGAAGATGCCCGCAGCCAACTCGGATGGACACGGCCCGACATCGATGACTACTGGATCACCAGGGCCAGCGGCCAGATGTCCGGTGATGCAGGCTGGTACTTCACCGACCGCACCGCACTCGTCACCCGCATGAACGCCTTTCTCGCCGGCAGCGACAGCACGCTCATCGTCACCGGGCAAGCCGGCACCGGCAAAAGCGCGCTGCTCGCCCGCCTGGTCACCCTCAGCGACCCGCGCTTTTGCGACAACCCCGCCTACCGCCCCTACCTGGAGGCGATCCCAGAAGAACTGCGGGTGCCCATCGGCGCCATCGACGCCGCGGTGCTGGCCCGCAACACCGACCCGCTGGAACTGTCCGCCGCGCTCTATCGGGCACTCACCGGCCAGCCCGTGCCGGCCGGCACGGACACCTCTGAGCTGCTGCGCGGCCATGCCCGCACCACCCTGGCCCGCACCGGCCGGCCGCTCACCGTGGTCGTCGACGGCATCGACGAAGCGAGAACCCCGCGTCGCATCATCACCGACGTCCTGGGCCCCCTCGCCGCCCTGCACAGCGACGGCCAAAACGCGGTCCGGCTCATCCTCGGCATCCGCAGCTCACCACCCCCCTCCCGCCACACTCTCCCGGTCAGGGACACACACGCCGAACGGGGCCTCCTCGACTTGCTCCGCCAGGCCACCCACGCAGCCGCCCCGCTGCGCACCGACGACGACAGTGCCCAAGAGGACATCGCCGTTTACACCGCAGCCCTGCTGCACGCCGAACCCGCCACGGGATCCCGGCTGGCCCACCGCAGTGACCAGCCCATTGCCGAGGTCGCCGCCGCCATCGCACAGGAGGTCACTCCTTCCTTCCTGGACGCTCGGCTGGCCGCCTAACAACTGCATGTCCGCACCTTCCTGCCCGCGCCGTCCGACTTCCGATGGCGCCGCCAACTACGCGAGGGAACCAAGGAACTGCTGCGACAGGACCTCGCGGACGTCGCCCGGCACACCCGCACCAGGCCCGAGGACCTCCTGGCTGTCCTGCGCGCCACGGCATTCGCGCTGGGCGCCGGACTGCCCTGGGCGACCGTGTCGCCGGCCGCCGTCCGCGGCCTCGAACCCGGCTGCGACACCCCGGAAGCGACCATCCGGCTGGTGCGCAACAGCCGCCTCACCGGATATCTGACGACCGCCGTCGAATACGGCCGAGCCGTCTACCGGCCTATCCACGAACGCGTCAGCGAAACCCTGCGCACCGCCCCCCACACCCTGCTCATCGAGCAGATCCTGCCCGGTTTCGACGGCACCCCCGACACCGGCAGTGTGCAGGTACACGCCCATCTGACCCAGGCTTTTGCTCGTCTCCTTGAGGCCGCACCCCAGCAGCCCCCGCACCCCTACCTACGCCGTCACCTGATCGCCCACGCCGAGGCGGGCGGTGTCCTCGACGACGCGCACATCCCCGCCTCGTTCCTGCCCTTCGAAACTCACGGCCGCATCCGCGGTGCCCTGGGACTGCCCGTCACCGCTCAGGCCGGCACCCGGCGCCTGGCCGCCTGGTCCCGCATTGAGCCGTTCCTGGCCGACGCCCCACCCGCCGCCCGGGCCGACAGCCTGGCACTGGCCGAACACGCCGGCACCGGCCAACCCCTGCCGCGCCCCGACACCCTGCCCCGGCCGCCATCACTGGGACCCCGCTGGAACCGCCTCCACCTGCCCAACAACATCCTCGCGGGCACCCAAAGCGGCATCTGCCAGCTCGTCACCTTCCGAAGTGCAGACCAATCGACCATCGTGGCCGCCGGCCACGTCGACGGCTCCGTCACCATGTGGGACGCCCGCACCGGAGTCCCCTTCGGAGCACCCTTCAGCAACCTCGGACCCTATGCCCGCGCCATGACCGTTCTGAGCGCAGGCCGGAGGGAAACCGCCCCGCTCCTTGTGGTGGGCAGCGATGCCGGCCTGTGGCGGTGCGACCCGGATACCGGACACATCTGGAATATGCTCGACGGCCGCATCAGAGCCCTCACCTTGTTCACCAGCCCGCACCGGGGCACCTTGCTGGCCGTTGCGACGTCGCAGGGCGTGCTCACGATGGACCCCTACAACGGAGCCATAGTGAGCGAACGCCCTCGCACGCTTGACCGCCGTCCCGCCACCGTCCACGCCCTGGAGACCATCACCCTGCCCGACGGCCAGACGCTGCTGGCCATCGGAGAAGACGGCTCACACATCCCGCTACTGGACGCGCACACCCTTGAGAGCGCCGGCCAACTGCCCGGCATGGGCATGGGCACCTCGGCGCTGCAGGCATTCACCGACCGGCACGGCCAACCTCGTCTGGCGATCGCCTCCCGCTCCGGCAAAGGCGTGCGGATCTTCGACCCCGTCACCAGACGACCCCAGCCACACGCCCCCATCCGCCGGTCAGTAGCCTCGACGGCCCAATTCCCCGACCCCGTCTACGGCGCGTTGCTGGTACTCGGCAGCGGTGTCGACGGAAGCATCACCCTGGTCGACCCCGCCGACGGAGAACAGCTCTACACTCTGCCCGCCGAACACACCAAGGCCATCCGCGGTCTGGCCGTCCTGCGGGTGGGCAGGGAACCACTCGTCGTGTCCGGTTCCATGGACGGAACCATCCGGCTCTGGGATCCCGCCCGCGACGACACCCACGACAACCCGAGAGCCGACCAGCACGCAGACCATGTCACCCTCCTCCCGCGACAAGCCGGCCCGCCCCGCCTCATCAGCGGCTACGACGCGAACACCGTCATAGAGATCTCTCCCACAACCGGGCAGACGACGTCCTACCCGCACGATGGCCCCGACCTTCCCGGCCACCACATCACCGCCCTGGCCGCCCCGGAGAACGCCTCCCGCCACCGTCCCACGCCCCTTGCCGTCGGCTACAGCGACGGAAGCCTTCGCATCCTCACCGAAGAAGGCGACCACCATGCCCTGCAGACACCGTTCGACCGCACCCGTCGCAGCCATGCCCGCACCCTGCTCTTCCTGCCGACCGTGCCGTCCCAACCCCCTGTCCTGGCCGCAGGGTTCAGCAACTCCTGTCTCGTCTACTACACCCTCGACGATGAGTACGCCCCATACAGGGACACACTGCACACCGACGGCACCATCCGCGCTCTGGCCGCAGCACCCGCTGGCGAATCACCCCTGCTGGCGGTGGCCACCCGCACCGTCCGCCTGCTGCACCCCGGCCAACCGGCCCATGCCCGCTTGCCCCAGCGCATCGGAAGCCCGCACAGCCTGGCCTTCATCACCCTCCCCGACGCACCAGCCCCGTTCCTTGCGACCGGCGGCGCCGACGGCGTCATCAGGCTGTGGAACCCCACCACACCGCGCAGGGAAGCTCTGCCTGTTCTGCAAGGCCACCGAGGGAAAGTGACCGCCCTGACCGTCCTGCACCACCCGGCCCACTTCCAGCCCCTGCTGATCAGCGCCAGCACGGACGACACCACCATCCGGGCCTGGGACTGCCAGACCGGCGAAGAGATATTGCGACTGATCACCGCAGCACCCGTCACTTCACTCGCCGTGCTCCCGCCCGACACTCATGGTCAGGACGGCCAGGACGGCCGGCCAACCATCGTCTTCGGCAGCCCGTGAGGGCTCGCCGCATCGACCGTCCACCTGTGAACCGGGGCTTCGCCCGCCTGGTCCGCTTAAAGGTTGTGACACCGAACATGAAGAGGCTCAGCTGCTGGGCATTGTCGGCTCTGTCGGCGGTGGGTCGCGATCCGCGGCTCCACACGGCAGCTTCTCAGTGGTGGCCAACGAGCTCCGTCACCGGCGATGTCAGTGCATCCCTCTACGCTCTGGACCTGTGACGACAGCATCTTTGTCCGGAGTGGTCTACCCCTGGGCGCGGCAGACTGTATCGCTGGGAGATTGGGCACCCGGCCGAGACCGGAGCAGCGCGCCTGCAGCGGAAGGGGACCACGGCCGGCGGCTGGAGGAGCTACGGGACGTGCCGGTGCTCGCCCTGTTCGGAGAGCGGGGCGCGGGCAAGTCAGTGGCGCTTGTGCAGGAGTACCAGACTCTGGAGGCCGCGGGTGCCAAGGCGCGGTGGGTGAACCTGGGGCGGCACCAGACAGAGTCCCAGGCCGTGACAGCTCTGGCTGCCACGTCCGCTGCCCGGCTGGCGGGGGAGTGGTGGGTATTCCTGGACAGCGTCGACGAGGGCTTGAACGTCCTGCCTGCCCTGGGCGGTCTGATTGCCGACTGGATCGACTCGCTCACCGTGGACCAGCGAAGCAATTTGAGGCTGCGGTTCAGCTGCCGCACGGGGCGCTGGCCCGACGTCCTGCAGGACACCCTCACGAGGCACTGGCAATCGCCGCTTCAGGTACGGCACATGACCCTGGCCCCGCTCAGCGACCACGATGTTGCCGTCGCCGCTGAAGACTACGGTCTGGACGCTGATGCCTTCAGCACCCTGTTGCACGAGCGGGGCCTGACGCAGCTGTCCAGGACGCCCGTCACCCTCCTGCAACTGCTCGAATACCACCGCGTCAAAGGGACCCTGCCAGCCACTGCGGTAGACGCCTACCAGCAGGCCTGCGTGCTCTTGTGTTCCGAGACCCGGCGCCCGGCCGACATACGTGAACTGCGGGCTCAGCCCACGGGGCAGCGTCTTCTGCCAGTCGCCGCCCGCGTCGCGGCCGCGATGCAGTTCGGTACACACAACGTGCTGAGCGATGCCTCCCCACAGCCCTCCGGTTGCAGGGAGATCACCCTGGCCGAACTGGAAGGCGGACTTGAGCCCGGCCTGCTGGACGGCCAGGTCCCATGCACGACCGACGAACTGCGCCAGCTGACCGAGTCCCATCTGCTCGACCCTGTCGGCCTGCTGCGGTGGACCTTCACACACCGTAGCTACCAAGAATTCCTGGCCGCCCACTACCTGCACGCCCACCAGGTCGACCCACGCGCCCAGGCCGGCCTGTTGTGGGTCGGAGACGGCGCAGCGCGGCACATCTACCCGGCCCACCGCGAAGTGGCCGCCTGGCGCAGCGGCACCGACAGCACCCTCTTCGAAGACCTCCTGCGCGATGACCCGCTGGTGCTCCTCCTGGCCGATCTGCCCGCACGGCCGGCCGCCGACCGGGCCCGAGTCGTCGAAGCCATCTTCAGCCTGGCACAAAGAGACGACACCATCGACATCGACCACACCACGCTGCACCGTCTCGAACACCCCGGACTGCCACAGCAACTCCTGTCCCGCCTGCGACCAGACGCGGACAAGCTGATCGTGTACACGGCGCTACGCGTGGCCCGAAGCTGCCCCGATCCAGAGCTGAACGATGCCTTGCTGCAGGTCACCGAGACCACCAGCCTGTCCGAGGAGCTACGCGCCCTTGCCCTGCGCGCCATCGCCGACTTCCGACCTGAAGACGTCCAGACAGTGGACCGGATCAGGCAACGGGCGGCCGATGACCCCTCACCGGAAGTCGTCGCTGCCGCCCTCTCCCGACTGTGGCCCAGCCATCTGTCCCTGCGAGAACTGCTCGACCTCCTTCGCGATCCGGCCGCCGACTACTACGGCCATGCGTGGGTGCTGCGCTCGGACATCCCCGCCCAACTGACTGCAGCCCAGACCACCCAGGCTCTGCTGTGGGCCCGCGACACGCTTCAGCAGCCGCTGCCCGGGCGCAGCATCGTCCTGGCCACCAGTCTGATCAGCCGCGCGGTCACCCTGGCCGGCACCGACGGACTTCCTGGACTGCCCTATCCCGAGACCCTCATCAGCGAGACCCTCATCGCGCTGGCCAACCACCGAGATCTGCTGTACAGCGTTGAAGGCCGGACCGAACACGAGGCCATGGGCGACGCCCTGCGAGCCCAGCACAGCCTGCGCCGCGCCCTGACACTCCATCTGCTCAGCCACCTCGGCGAGAAGGACTTCCTCCGCGTCTGGAGCGCGGTGCCGCATGGCTGCCTGACCACGTACGACGACGCGTTCTACTGGATGGAGCATTGGGAACAACTCGCTGACGTGCCACCCGCACTAGCCCGGCTGCTCGTGTCCATCACCCCGCCGACCGACCCCGAGCTGCAAACCCGGGTTGAAGCAGCCTCCCGCGCCCATCCCACCCTCCGACAGATCACCGAAAGATGGGCCCCCGCCCCAGAACCCCGACAAGACGCCGACACCACTCCCGACGAGACTCGTGTTTACAACGAGACACGGCTGCGCGAAGGACTTGCCGCCGTCCACACCGCCAGCCCCGAGACCATCCGCCGCGCCTGGGGCACCGTCATCGACCAGATCAGATGCACCCGCGACGGAACCGAGCCTCCTCGCCTGTGGGAGGTCCCGCTGCTCCTGTGGGCGCACCACGCC
Source organism: Streptomyces sp. NPDC026659 (assembly GCF_040638245.1). Classification (NCBI taxonomy): domain Bacteria; kingdom Bacillati; phylum Actinomycetota; class Actinomycetes; order Kitasatosporales; family Streptomycetaceae; genus Streptomyces; species Streptomyces sp. NPDC026659. The sequence continues at coordinate 216,235 of NZ_JBEZXY010000013.1, forward strand.
CCGTCCCGTCCAGGTCAGGGCAGCGACCTCGATGCGGAGCTGAGGACTGCCGCCCGGCAGGTGCTGACCACCGCGCCGCCCCTGCCAGCGCACCTGCTGGCCTACGGCGGGCGCGCCAATCCGCGCCTGATGCTGGAGCTCAGCGCTTTCGCCGTATTGAGCACCCCGGACGAACTCCCCTCGGCGACGCCTGCTCACTGGGCCGGCTGGGCTCTCGCCCTGGCCACCACGAACGCTTTCACATCCCCTGGCGAAGCCGTCCGGGATGCCTTCCTGCCCTACTGCGCTGAACAAGCTGGCCCCGCGCTGATCACCCTGCTTGACAAGGTGCTCCGCGACCCCCACACGGACGCCGACACCACACACGACCTGGCCCGCCGCCTCAGCGTCCACACACAGCCGGACGCCGTCGACGCTCTCACCGTCTGGGCCGACCACCCCGACCGCGTCCCCGGACACTGGCAGGGCGTCACCAGCGCCCTGGCCTTCACCGGTCACCCCAGCGCTCCCGCCCGCCTGCAGGCGGCCCTCGACCTTGACCCCTCGCGCCCGGCCACGACACCCGAAACCCTGACCCGATGGCTCATGGCAGCGCAGATCCTGCTGCATTGTCCGGCACTGCCGAAACTGTGGCCGCTCGTGCACAAACGCCTGAACAACGAGGTGCTCGCCCGCGCCTACATCGACCAACTCGGCCAGCGCCTCGTCCACCACTACACCCAGCCGCACCAGTTGGCTGGCCTGTCCGAGGAAGCCCTCGCCGAGCTGTACCTCGTGCTCGCCCGACATGTGACAGCGGAAACCCTGGACCCGCCCTTGCGCTCCGGCTGGATCGGCGAGGACCACTGCGGCGAGCTGATCCGATCCATTCCGCCGCTCCTCCAGGCAAAGAACACGCCACAAGCCGCCCACCAGCTGCGCCGTCTGGCCTCTCAGACAGGGCTGTGGCGTCTACGCCACCTCGCCCGGCAGACCGCAATCGCAGCCGCGCAGTCCCTGCATGCCCCGGTATCACCCCCTCAGCTCAGAGCACTTGCCGAGCACTCACACCAACGCCGCTGGGTCACTGACGAAGGACACCTCCTGACGCTCGTGCTGGAGGCTCTCGGCCGCTTCCAACACGCCCTGCATCGTCCCAACGGCCTGAGCATCGCCCTGTGGAACCGCTCGGAGTCCTCCGCAGCCCAAGCCGAGTGGTGGCCCTGTTGGGAGGAAGATCTCAGCGACATCCTTGCCGCGTTCCTCCTGCAGGACATCGGCGGCTACCGCGTCGTCGTCAATCGTGAAGTCCAGCTCGACCGCCCGGGTCTGGCCGGCCGCCGCACCGACATCCAGATCGAGGTCCCAGCCCCGCCAGACAGTGGGCATGACCCGGTCAGACTGGTGATCGAGTGCAAAGGCTGCTGGAACAGCACACTGCCCACAGCCTTGGAACACCAACTCGTCGGCCGTTACCTGAACACCCCGCGTACGGCAGGCGTCCTGCTGACCGGCTACTTTGACTGCGACCGCTGGACGGCTACCAAGCGGCGATCCTGCCCCGCAACTCATCACACGCTCACCTCCGTTGACCAGCACCAGCAGCAACAGGCCCGAACACAGCGAGCTCTCAAGGGTGTACCCGTCGCAGCCTTCACCCTCGACTGCACCCTGCCTTCGCCGCCATCTGAAAGCCGGCAGGCGTGAAACGCGGCGACGAGCCGGGCGGCCATAGAGCCGATCAGATGCCCACGATGACCAACGGATGTTGCAGGCCACGGCATCTTGGCGATCTTGTCGCCCTGGTTGGGAAGGTCATACGCGGCGCGTGCGCCAGCGCGCCGATCCGTGCCCCGCAGGAGATGGACAAGAGCGCACGATGAGGGCATGCACGATCAGCTGCGGCAAGAGCATCTGACCACTCATTCAGCCGGTTGAACAGCCGGATGAGCTCCCTTTCTGCGTCACCGACCGGTCGGTCCTTCTCCTGCTCCAGGGCATGGGTGAACTGCCAACGATCTGTCGTGCTTTGCGGCACCGAGGTGCGCTGGAGCATGCAGGGGGATCGCTGCTCTACGCGGACCGCCTGGGTTTCTGCGCCCTGTGGGACGGCCGCAACAGGTTCATGGAGTTGCGGTACCTTGTTCATTCCCTCGCCGTAGATCGGACAGGTTGATCCGCTTCAGAACCGGCCGAAGCACTGCACGCTCCCCATGACGCTCCTGCCATCGTCTCTCGAGGTCCTTGTCCTCCAGCTCTATGTAGCTGACTCCGGCGCCGGACTCGGGCAGTATCCGGAAGGCGTCTACGCCACCGTTGTCGGCGATGAAGTCCTCCGCCAGCTCGAGGAATGTCGGGGCCGCGCGGTCGATGTGCAGCTCGGCCGCGGACCGGATCGGCGTTCCTGTGACGGAGCAGAGCAGAGGCTGTCCGGAGCTGAGCGCCGCGTTCCGTGAGATTGCCACCTGATCGGCAACCGCGTGCCGCAGGGCGGCAAGCACCTGGGTGCGCTGGCTGAACGGCGTCAGGCAGGCGTTCCACGAGAAGTCAGCCACTTCGCCGTCGAGCCGCACGAGGCCGATCCCGACGCTTCTGCGGCCGTGGTCGGTGTGGGCGATGACGCGGAAGTGGGCTATGCCAGCCCCGCGCTTGAGGTCGTATTCGGGGTGGCGTTCGAGGAGGTCGCGGCAGAAGGCATCGTCGTCGGGCTCGGTGATGTCACCACCTCTGCCGTACCGCTGGACGATGCTGCGGCAGATGTTCCGGACGGCTTCCGTGGTGGGGTAGCGGGTCGCACCGATCGTGATTCCTCGGGGCACGGGTATCTCCGTTCGACGCAGGTAACCGGGCATGCGTATGGCAAGGCCGTAGACACCGTAGTTTCCGGTCACCTCTTCGGAACCCCAAACCTCTGTTCCCGGTGCTTTGGCAAGGTGTCAGTGCGTCCTGCCATGCTGCTCACCAGCCCAAAGCCAGTCCGGCCGAGGCCGTCTGGCAGACGGAGTGAACAGCATGCCTGAGGAAAGGGACGACGGGGTGGCAGCGAAGGCGACCGAGGAACAGGCGGCAGCACGGGACAGCTTCGCTGCTGGTCATGATCTTGCCTTGGTGGCAGGCGCCGGTACGGGAAAGACATCGACACTGGTGATGATGGGCGCTGCAACCCCCCGCCGCGGCATGTACATCGCCTTCAACAGGCCCATCGCGCAGGAGGCCAAGGCCCGCTTCGGCGGCAACGTACACTGCAGCACCTCCCACGGGCTGGCCTACCGCGCGCTCGGGAGCCGCTTCAAAGCCCGCTTGGACGCCTCACAGCACATGCCCCTGTGGCGCACCGCGCAGCTCCTCGGCATCGATCGCGACCTCGCCATCGGCGGTCGCCGGCTCAAGGCGACGACGCTGGCTCACCAGGTGATGGAGATGGTCAAGCACTTCTGTTACTCCACCGACGAACAGGTCGCAGCGCGTCATCTGGGCACCGTCAACGGCCTCGACGACCACGGCCAGCAGTACCTTGCACGAGTCCTGTTGCCCAAGGCCCGGTGGGCATGGGACAACATCTGCTCACAGAACGGCACACTCCCGTTCAAGCACGACCACTACCTCAAGATGTGGGCGCTCACCCGGCCCCGGCTGCGCGCCGACTACGTCCTGCTGGACGAGGCACAGGACACGAACCCGGTCCTCGAGGAGATCTTCCTCGCACAGGACGTCCAGCGTGTCTGCGTCGGCGACCCCTCCCAGCAGATCTACGAATGGCGTCACGCCAAGGACATCATGAGCGGGTTTCCTGGCATGCAGATGGAACTCACCCAGTCCTTCCGGTTCGGGCCGGCCATCGCGGAGGTGGCCAACCACTGGCTCCGCGCGGCCACCTCGACGATGCAGCTCACCGGCCACGCCGCCGAACCGTCCACACTGACCGAGGTGGAGATCCCCGACGCGGTGTTGTGCCGAGGCAACGCCGACGCCCTCGCCGAGGTCCTGCGCTTCCTGGACCAAGGCGTGCCCGTCGCCCTGGTCGGCGGAGGGAAACCCCTGCTGAACATCGCGAAGGCAGCGATCGACCTGCAGGCCGGCCGCCGCACTTCACACCACGACCTCGCGCTCTTCTCCTCCTGGGGCGAAGTGCAGGAGTACGCCGAACAGGACTCCGCCGCCGCCGACCTCAAAGCCATCGTGGAATTCGTGGACACCTACGGCCTCCAGCAGATCATCCGCACAGTCCAACGCATGAGCCACGAAACACAGGCACGCGTCGTCGTATCCACGGTGCACAAGGCCAAGGGCCGGGAGTGGAACCGCGTACGGATCGGAGCAGGCTTCACTCCGCCCGAGGACGACTCCCCTCGCAACGTGCACCCAGCCGCCGCCCGACTCATCTACGTAGCCGTCACCCGGGCCCGCACCCAACTCGACATCACCGGCATCAAACGGCTCCAGACCCACGCCACCGCCGCGACAGCAGACGCCACCCCGAAGGCATCGCACTGGCCCGGCTTCCGCTTACCGGACAGCTGAAGTACCCACGCTCCCCGATGTCCACGTTCCTGGCCCGCCACCTTCCCCACCCCGAACGCATCATCGCCTCCTACCTCCAGCACATCCGCGGTCTACCGCACCCCGTCCAGCCGCTGAACGAACGCCGCCCCGACTACGCCGCTCTCGGCCACACCATCGACTACCGGCTGCGCCTGAGCCTCGGCTCCGACCCGGGGCCCGCCGCGATCGCTGGCGTCGAACTGATCGGCAGCGACCTTCCCATCGACGGAGCACCTGCCCGCGCAGTGCGCACCAATCTCCACATGATCGGAACCAGCGTTCTGGGCCGCCTCCATGCGCACCTGACAGATCCTTCCCGACAACTCGACGACCACGAATTGACCAGGCTGTGCTTTGGCACAGGCTTTTTCGAAGCCGTCTACCGAAACGGCTCCTTCTCCCGCAAGCGCAACCTCCTCGCCCAGGTAGACGAGCACACCACCGTCACAGGCGTGACCAGTGCCGTGCCGAGCTCAGTCCTTGACGACATCGACGAGCAGATGAAGCTCGCAGAAGAGCCCTTCGCCCCCCTGCGGAGCCTGCCGGCCCAGCAGCGCGTATGCGGGCCGATCTTCTCCGGAAGCGCCGACGTGAAGGCCGACGCAGATTTCATCACCAATGGGTACCTCATCGAATGCAAAGCCCTCACCCGCCCCCACCGCGTAGGACGAGAAGAGGTACAGCAGCTCGCTGGTTACCTCCTCCTCGACTACGACGACCGCTACGACATCCGCGAAGTCGGCTTCTACCTCGCCCGCCAAGGCGCCCTGATCCGCTGGACGGTTCCGGACTTCCTCACGACGCTTGGCGCCCGCATCCCGCTTCCACAGTTGCGTACGGCACTACGCGCACACCTGCGGGGCAGCCACCCCGCGCAGCAGGCCAAGTCCTAGGGGCGGCATACGTCTTGTCTGATCCCGAAGACGAGGACGTCTGCTCCGCTTCGGACGGAGCCCTTACTGCCGTCCGCTGGATCAGCCGCTGCACTGACGTGATCTCTCGGGCGACCCCATCGGGGCGGCCGACGATCGACGGCCGCATGACTGGAGCTAAAGGAGGCATTCAGCCGGAGTAGTTGCGCAGTATGCCGATGACTGCGCGGATCTGCTCCACGGCTCTCTGTTCATGCAGATGCTCAAGCAACTGCCGCCAGCCCGGCCCCAGTGCGTGTACCCGGGCAGGAATCTGTGCCGGATGTGCGCCAACGGTGGTGGGGCCGTCAGCCATGCTCCCATCTTTGAGCGCAGCGCGCTCGTGCAGGCTCCCGTCCGTACAGGGCGCCGGTGCTCGCCCGGCACGAGGGCGAGCCCGGGACATTGACCCCCGATTCATACGATGGCGCAGACGTTGGGCCTCGGGATGTCAGTGGGGTGCTGGACACTGGTCATGCGTGACTGCGGCAGTGAGACCAGGGGGGACCGACGTGAGTGACGATGCCGTCCAGCTTGAGCGGCGTATCCGCTTCGCTTTGAGCATCCTCGGAGAGAGCAACAGCCATCACGAGTTCGAGGCCCTGTGCCTGGGCCTGGCCCGCCGGAGGATCACGAGCAATCTGCTCCCGGCGACCGGCCCCGTCAGCAGCGGCGGGGACCAGGGCCGGGACGCTGAGAGCCACTGGACGAACATTCCCCGGGAACTGCCCGGCACGTCCCTGTACGCGTCGCTGGCCTCCACCCACCGGGTGGTGATGGCCTGCACCATCCAGGCCACCGGCGTCCCGGGCAAGATCCGAAGGGACCTCGCCTCGATCTGCGAGCAGGGCGCGCCCGTTGACCGCGTCATCTACTTCACGGTGACGGCTGTGCCCGCCAGGAAACGGCACGACCTGATCGAAGAAGCCACCCGGACACACCAGGTCGACCTGGAGATCTGGGACGCTGCCGCCCTCGCCCTCCACCTCGCCGACTACGACCTGTTCTACCTCGCCGCCCAGTACCTCCACCTGCCCTCCGACCTCGCTCCGCCGCGCCCGGACGGAGCTGGTGAACTGCCCGACTGGTATGTCGATGCCCGCCGGCGATGGCAGGCGAACAACGATCCGGACGGCACCCTGGGCGATCTAGTGGACCTGCGGGCTCCGCTGCGCCAGGCCACCTTCCATGAGGAGGCCCGAGCCGACTTGCCGGAGTGGATCGGCCACGCACGGATTCTGCTGGCCGCTGCAGCGGGGGAGCACACCAACCTGCGGGCCCGCTACGAGATCGTCGTGGCGACCCTGCGCGGCCTCGGCGACATGCGTCCGACGGACCAACTGGCCCGCGACTTCTTCGGCACGGTCACCAGCGACGACGCCCTCACCGACCTGGGAATCCTCGAGGACGCCGTCATACTCCTCCAGTACGCGTTCGGGGCGTTGGCACGCGGCCTCACCGCGCTGACCACCGACGACCTGTGCGACTGCCAGCGCCTCCTGGCAGACAAAATCGACCGCCTGCTAGACGCCGCTCCGCCCGCCAACGCCATGGCCCACCTGCTGGCCATGCGGGCCCGCCTGGCCCTGCACGCCGACATGACCGCCGACCTTGAAACCGTGCCCGAATACCTGCCCACCGTCGCGGAGATCACCGCAGCCGTTGTCGCAGCAGTAAAGGCCGGCGAGCCGATACCTGCCCTGCAGTCGGAGCCGCCGCTCACGGACCTCGACACCGGAATGAACACGCTGCTCCGGCTGGGCCGCCACCTGGACAACGCGCCACTCTTCCCCATCGAGCACACCGCCGACCTCTTCGACTACCTCACCCCCGTACTGGTGGACCATCCGCTCTACCGAGAGGTCCGTGATCTGCTCGACAAGGCCACTGACCGGGCAACCGGCCAGACCGCACGAGGTAAACGCGCCCAGTCCCGCGGCCTGGCCCTGATCAAGAACGGCCGCCTCCCGCAAGCACTCCAGGAGATCCACGATGCCAAGGCCAACTGGCTGCGCGGCGACACCCTCGAGGGCGGCCTGATCATGCTGCTGCTGTGCGCGCGCCTCTACAGCGAACTCGGCCTGCCCATCGCCGCCAAGCAGTACGCGCTCGCAGCAGCCGACGCCGCGAAGACCGCACCCGCCCCCGAGCTCAATCGCTACGTCCCCCGCAGCATCATCCTCGCCGCCCAGTACGACCGCCAGGCAGGAAATTGGATCTCCGCCACCCGTCTGTTCTGCATCGGCCTCATGGCGCAGAACGTCTACTGCGACGAGCCGTACAACCACGAACGCTACCCGTACGTCTGGGAGATGATGGCCGACCAGGCGCTCACCCTGCGCATCGCCGACGCGGTGCGGCCGGGCTTCGTCTCCCTGCTCCGCACGATCACCGCTTCCGTGGGCATCGACACCCTCATCGACGGCCTTCTCGCTCCGACCGCCGACGACCCCAGAGCAACCGAGGAGACATACACCGAGCAGGCCGATGCCCAAGGGACAGGACGGCCCTTCAGCGACGCCGGCCCCACACGCCACTACGCCTGGCACGCGCTCGGCGTCGACTGGGAGATCACCTGCCCGAACGAACACCTCTCGGTGCTGGCCGCAGAACGCTACACCGCAGCACTCCAGGTATTCCTCGGCGAATTCGCCACACAGGACCCGCTGTTCCTGCCCGGACGCGTCAGCGTCGACATCCGCGCAGACGGTGCCCTGCCGCACAACCAGCCCGCCGTCTGCGAGCAGAGCGCCGAGCGGGACACCAACCGATGGAGGCTGCGCCTGC